>QIAH01000103.1 GCA_003225465.1 Acidobacteriota bacterium
GAGCGCATACGTAACGCGCAAAATCACGTAGCGCCCGCGAGCGCTCGTGTTGAAAATGCTGCTCCGGTAACCAAACCCGCAATCGGTTTTTTCGAACTCCTGTTCCTCGCCGCTCTCGATGTCGAGCGCGACCACGCTGTCGATCGTCTCGGCAACCTCCTGTCCATAAGCGCCGACGTTCTGCACGGGCGTGCCTCCCACACTGCCTGGAATTCCGCTCAGGCACTCGATGCCGGCGCAACGATGCTGTACCGTGGCCGCGACGAACGAATCCCAATCCTCGCCCGCTCCCACATCGAAGTAGGCGGTGCCGTGACCATGGCGGTGGTTGATTCGCAGAAGAGAAACCTTCAACACCAGCCCCGGCCAGCCCGCGTCCGACACGACCAGGTTGCTTCCGCCGCCGAGAATAAACAGTGGAAGATTGCGCGATTTCGCGTAACCAATCGCCTCCCGCACCTCCTCCACGGTTGAAGCCTCCACGAAGAAGCGCGCCGGACCACCCACTCCCATCGTCGTGAGCGGCGCTATCTTGATGTTTTCCTGGATCAGCATCGAATCTGCATCTCAATATATATGAGCGGTTGCGAAGGGCGAGGGTGTCAGGAGCTTCAGAAGTGGTAGCGCCGCCGTCCCGGCGGCTGTCTGGCGGGCGTCCTCGCCCGCCCCGTGGCCGGCAAGATGCCGGCGCTACATCAGGGCGTAGATATTAGATTCTGAGCGTTAAAGCTTGCGCGTGATAGGATTTTTTTAGCCAAAGGCCAACGACTGCCTCTCAAGGAGCTCCCATGTATCCTGAACTCATGCTGATTCCGATGCGCGAAGAACTCACCAAGGCGGGAGTGCAGGAACTCCGCACCGCCGCCGAAGTGGACCGCGCGGCCGCCGCCGCGGGCACCACCATGATTATCGTGAACTCCGTCTGTGGGTGCGCCGCGGGCCGCATGCGTCCGGCCGTTCGCATGGCCTTGCAGAATTCCTCGAAGCCCGAGCATGTTTACAGCGTGTTCGCAGGCCAGGACAAGGAAGCCACCGAGCGCGCCCGCGCCTACTTTACCGGGTATCCACCTTCTTCTCCGTCGATCGGAATTCTGCGCGATGGCAAACTCGTTTACATGCTGCAGCGAAGCCAGATTGAAACCCGCGAAGCCCCTGCCATCGCTGCTGAACTGACCAGCGCCTTCGACCGCCTGTGCGCAACCAGCTCGGCCACCAACGACTAGCCGGTTTCAAGCAAAGCCGCATCTGCTGTCTAGATTGCGTTTCCGACGCTTTTCGCGATGAGTCTTCCTACGTCCTCGCTCGCATGTTTTAATTCCGGCCATGAGATTAAAACTCCTTGCTGCTGCCCTATGCCTGCCTACACTCCTGTTCGCCGCCGATCCTTGGCGGGCCCCGTCGCCCCAACAGATTGATGCCATCTACCCGCAAATGCGAGTGCTGTATGAAGACCTGCATCGCAATCCGGAACTGTCGCTGCACGAAGAAAAAACTGCGGCCAAAATTGCCGACCAGCTTCGTAAGCTGGGCTACAACGTGACGACCGGCGTGGGGAAAACAGGGGTCGTGGGCGTCTTGAAGAACGGTCCGGGACCCGTCGTGATGATCCGCGCAGAACTCGACGCGCTGCCCGTGCTCGAGAAAACGGAACTGGCCTACGCGAGCCACGCCACTACGCATAACGATCAAGACGTCGAGGTCCCGGTCATGCATGCCTGTGGACACGATCTGCATATGTCCGTCGGCATGGGAACGGCCGCGCTGCTCGCACAACATAAAGATCGCTGGCACGGCACTTTCATTTATGTCGGCCAGCCCGCCGAAGAGCGCATCCAGGGCGCCACGGCTATGCTCAAAGACGGCCTCTTCACGCGCTTCCCAAAGCCTGATTTTGTGTTTGCGATTCACGACACATCGTTTGAACCCGCGGGAAAGGTCGCCTACGTGGCGGGCTATGCCATGTCAAATGCCGATTCTGTCGATGTCACCATCTACGGCAAAGGTGGCCACGGTTCCGCGCCCGAGTTGACCATCGATCCAATCGTGATCGCGGCTCGCACCATCCTGAGCTGGCAAACCATCATCTCCCGCGAAAAAAGCGCGCAAGATCCCGGCGTCATCACCGTGGGCACGATTCACGGCGGCACCAAGAACAACATCATTCCCGACGAGGTGAAACTGCAGCTTACGGTCCGGTCTTACAAAGACGAAGTGCGCCAGCATCTGCTGGCGGCCATCGAGCGGATCGCCGATGGCGAGGCCGCTGCGGCTGGAGCCGAGAAGAAGCCAACCGTCACCCGGGTCGAGGGCGTGAGCGCCGTCTACAACGATCCGGCAACCACCGAGCGCGTCGTCAACGCGCTCGAATCGGCGCTGGGCAAGGGGAACGTGGTACAAGGCATCCCCATTATGGCGAGTGACGACTTCGCCGAATACGGACGCGCCGGCGTCCCATCGGTCATGCTCAGCCTGGGCGCGGTCAATCCCACAAAGTTCGAAACGGCCCAGAAGAACCGCGAAGTTTTGCCGGGCCCGCATTCCTCGCTGTTTGCCCCCGACGAAGAGCCCAGCCTGAAGACCGGCATCCTGGTCGAGACCACTGCCGTCCTGGAATTGCTCGGAAAATAAGCTGCGGGGCCGACATTCTTGTCCGCCGCGAAGTTCATATGCGTCGCAGATTTTCATCTGAGGTTGGTTCGCGCTAGATCTCGACTTTGTCTGCCGGCAAAATGTTTTGCGATGCGCCGATAGATTGCAGATCCGGCGCGATCCAATCCTGCTTAGCAGCATCGGACATCACTCGCTCGCGGGTGTAATAGGAAAACAAAATCTGCTTGCTCCCATAGCGCTCCACTGCGCAGTCCACCTTGGAGACGAGTGACATCTCAGCCGGCAGGTCCTCCAGGTAGGCCGCCAGCAACTCCACCCAGAATCGCGTGATGGTCTCGTGATATCCCTGCTTGCCATAGTGTGCGATGAATCGCTTCAATCCCGAACGCATACAGATGAACGCCTCAGGCCGATCCAGCGTACACAGATACCAGCACGCGACGGTCAAATGATGCGTATGCGTGAATTCCTCCGGTGCATAGTGGCAGGCCTCAAATTTCTGCACGACCTCCCGGATCGCATCTTCGTTCTCCAAAAACGCCTCAGCCATACGAAATCTCCCTTTGAGCAAAAAAAATCGCCCGCGCGCAACTTTGCGCACGGGCGTTTGTGTCTCGAATCTTTAGATTAATCCTGAGCCAGCTCCGAGTAAAGAAGAAAAAAGGGTCAAGCGTCAGGTCTTTGGTTTCAGTCGCGCATGTCGCAGATTCCTCCGCCGCGTTCGGCGTCGGAATGACAAAATTTGAGGAGGCATCGAATACCAGTCGTGGCAGAGCGTACAGAGCGGGCAGAGCGAACGCGTGCTCACGGAGAGTCTGCAGGCCTGAGACCTGACAGACCTGACACCTCGGACCTGACATCTCAGACCTGAGAACTGATTCCGATCCTACTTCCGACCGTACTTCCGACCCTTCTTCCGACCCTACTTCCGCACCGGGGCCGTCACCAGGAACGACTTCACCACGACATTATTCGGCTGCGCCCCTACCGGAATCATCGTGAGCACGGAGTACTCGCTCGGCTCCAACTTGCGGGGTTTCCGCTTCTGAATCATCGTCACATCGCCCGACTGCGAATTCAGGACGAGCAGAAGGCTCTGGTTTGGCGACAGCGCCAGGCCGTCGGGTTGCGTGCCCACGGGAAGAATGGACACGATCTTTCCTATATCAATGTCATAAACGGCTACGCTGTTCGAGCCGAAATTGCTCACGTAAAGCCGCGAATTATCGGCAGACACCAGCCCCCGCACCGGTTTGGTTCCGATCAGGAAGCTATGCGCGACTTCATCGGTCGTGGTCTCGATGGTTGAGATGCTATCCGCGTCAAAATTCGTGACCATCAACTCGCCGCCGTCCGGTTTGAGCGCAAGGTGCACCGGAGTCTTCCCGACATCGAGCAGCGCCATCACCTTGTCATTCTTCAGATCGATCGAAGCCACCTGGGCCGAGCCTGTGCAGGCCACGAACGCCTTGCTCGAGTCCGGCAAAATTGCGATGTCCTCGGGTTGCTGGCACACCGGCAGCGTGGCCCGCACCGCCAGTTTCTGTGTATCGATCAGCGAGACGCTGTTGTCGCCGCGATTGCTCACGACGGCCGTCGTTCCCGAGGGCGAAACGCGTGCCAGTCCGGGTGCCGCTCCCACGCGAACCGTGGCTATCACGGCGCGCTTCTCCAGATCGATGACCGAGACATTCGCCGATCCCGAGTTCGCGACGTATCCACGCTTGCCGTCCTCGGAAACGTCAATGAAGTATGGCCGCCCATGCACCCCAATCGTCGCCATCACCTGGTTCTTTTCCGCGTCGATCACGCTGACGTTACTGGATCCCGTGTTGACGACATAGACTTCATTCTTCTTACCGTTGGCCGCAATCCCGGTCGGATTGCTTCCCACGGTGAGCGTTTTCTCCGCCCGAAAAGCCAGCACGTTGATGATGGTGACGGTATTGCTCTTCCCGTTGGTAACGTAGGCGTACTCCCGATACGCGGGACCGTACTCCGGAAGCGGGCTCTCGCGGAAATACCACCACCCTATGCCTGCAACCACCGGAAGTAGAACTGCGACGAAGAGGATCTTTCTCAAAGGAGTGTTTGGCCCCGGAGGGAAGACTACGATACGACCGAATCAGCGATCAATAAAGTTTGAAATCAACTTCTACATGAATACGCACGGCGACAGGTTCTCCTCCGAGGGTTGCCGGTTCAAATCGCCAGGTCCTTACCGCGGCCATTGCCTTCTCATCCAAACCGCCGCCGGCCGGCACTAAAACGCAGACATCGGTGAAGGCGCCCTGTCGGTCCACTGTTCCGGCAATTCTCACCCTGCTTTGATATTTCATCTTGCGGGCCATCTCTGAATACTCAGGGTCGGTAGAGCTGATGGGATGCGGAGGCGCGACCCCGTTACCCACCTTATGCAAGACAGCATCGGCCGCGTGCGCACCCAGGTTGGGACCGTTACACAGGGGCGCTTCCGGACTGAGGGGCTGGTCATAGCCGAAATGATAACGAAGCAGGAGTATCTGTCCAGGGTAGGTGTCCGGCAGGATGGGGAAGGGAGCGGCCGACGAGATCGCCTGGGACGCTGCGGCGTCCAGTGAAGCTTCTCCGGCGGATTCAACCGTCCTCATCTCACCCAGCGAACCGTCTCTGTTTATCGCGAATTCAATCACCGTGGTACCCCGTTTCCAGTTCGCGGATTTCTTCAGCTCCGCAAGCTGTGGATACCACCGGTTTCGTACACCCGCGAGCACTCGGAAAGGATAATTCTTAAGTTCCTGCGGAGTGCCCCTGCTAAGCACCTCAAAGCCGCTGGCGTTCGGTACGCGCTCGCCCACTGTCTGGGTCGAACCAGCAGCGAATGAAGCATCTGCGGGCTGAGATGATTCCTGCGCCCACAACGGCAGACCCGCAAATAACACGATATAGACAAGACGAAGGCAGCGTTTCAAAAGTTTCTTACCTCGCTCGCGCGGGCTCCGAAACGGCCTCGGCCCCTATGGGCACCACCTCGCGCCCCACCACTGCCGCAATCTGTCGCACTTGCACCATCAATTCCTCAAACTGTTCCGGATACAACGACTGGGCTCCGTCCGACAGCGCCTTGTCGGGCTGATTGTGCACCTCGACAATCAATCCATCCGCCCCCACCGCCACCGCTGCGCGCGACATGGGCGTGACTTTGTTCCGCTTGCCCGTCCCATGGCTTGGATCCACGACAATCGGCAAATGGCTCAAGCGCTGCACCGCCGGCACGATGCTTAAATCGAGCGTATTGCGCGTGTGATCCGCGAACGTCCGCACTCCACGTTCGCACAAAATCACCTGGTAGTTTCCCTCGCTCATAACGTACTCGGCGGCCATCAGAAATTCTTCCAGCGTCGCCGACATCCCGCGCTTCACCATCACCGGCTTCTTCGCGCGCCCAGCGCGCTTCAACAACGAGAAATTCTGCATGTTGCGCGCGCCAATCTGGATCACGTCCGCATACTCCGCCACCAGCGCCAGCGACTCGTTATCAATCGCCTCGGTAATAATCTTCAAACCAAAGCGCTCGCGGATCTCCGCCATGATCCGCAGCCCTGCTTCGCCCAGTCCCTGAAATGTGTAGGGAGAGGTGCGCGGCTTGTAAGCTCCTCCGCGAAAGAACTGTGCACCCGCGCGAGCGACCCGTTCGGCCACCGCAAAAGCCTGATCGCGGTTCTCAATCGCGCAAGGCCCGGCAATCACGGCCAGATTCTTCCCGCCGATGGTCGCATCCGTCCCGGCAAAACGCAGGACCGTGTTCTCTTCCTTGACGTCGCGGCTGACCAGCTTGTAAAGTTTGCTGACCCGGATGACTTCCTGCACGCCCGGCATCTCGCCCAGCGTGCCCTGCTCCACCTCGCCCTGATTGCCCGTGACACCGATGGCCGTACGCGTGGCCCCGGGCATGGCATGCGGGCGATAGCCCATTACTTCGATCTTCTGACAGACGGCGCGGATCTGCTCTTCCGTGGCATGCGCCTGCATTACAACCAGCATGGATCCCCCACCTTGAACTCCAGAGTCTATCGCGCAGCAGTCCCGCGAGCAAACGCCTGCCGACCTATGGGAAAGTGTTTCTGACCACAAGGTACACGAGGGATCACGAAGGAGAACCTGTTACTCTGATGCAGGTTCTCGATACTGGATGAGATTGTCAGCGTTGGACTGCGCCCACATCCCCAAGCCGCGCCTTACGCCCAAAATGCGAGTCCGGGGAACGATGCTGCTCGCTCTCCTTCTCGCCGCGATTCTCCCAGCCGGGTCTGCCAATGAGAAGAAGATCACCGTCTACTCCGGCATTTCCAATTACTCCCTCCCGGTCACAGACCGAAATTCCCTCGAGTACGTTGGGCTTCTGGAAGTGATCGAACCCCTGGGGCGAAATGTCAATTCCCGCACTGACGGTCTGCGCTGGAAGCTCCACTTCAACGATGGGGATGCCGAATTCACAGCAGGGAAGAGCCGAGCCAAAGTTCGTGGCCGCGATGTCGATCTGCCCGGAAACTTCCTGCTCGAAAGCGGCCGCGGTCTGGTCCCCCTCACTTCGCTCGGCACATTACTCCCACGCCTGCTCGGGACGTCGATAACCTTCAATCCAGGGTCACGACGCCTGTTTGTGGGCAATGTCGCGACGCACTTCACGGCGCAACTCAGCCGCACCACGCCTCCTCGTCTCGTGATGAACTTCTCCGCGCCAGTCAATCCCACCATTGCAACCGAACCTGGCAGGTTGCGCATGTCATTTAATCGCGAGCCAGTGGTCGCGCCCGGAACACCCACCTTAACCTTTGATGACGCCGCCATCCCGTCCGCTGTGTTCTCCGAAAACAATGGCGCCGCCGAAATTGCAGTCAACGGGACCGCGCCCTTGATGGCCAGCTTCAGTAACGACGGCCGCACAATTACCATCGCACCCGCTCCTCAGCAGATGTCCGCCCCATCTGCGCCGGCGGGCGTGCCCGGAACTGCTCCGGCCACTCCCTCCGCGGCCAACCCATCTTCCGCGGCGGCTCCCGGGGTCCGCCACTTCTTTGCTGTGGTCGACGCAAGCCACGGCGGCGACGATCGCGGTGCCGCGCTGAGCGACAAGCTTGCCGAAAAAGATGTCACGCTCGCGCTGGCGCGACGCCTTCGTCAGGAACTCGAATCGCGCGGCATGTCCACGCTTGTCTTGCGCGATTCCGACGTTAACCTTTCGTTTGACCAGCGCGCCATCTTCACCAATACTGCTCATCCCGCGATCTACATCGCCCTGCATGCGGCTTCCGACGGCAAAGGCGTCCGTCTCTACACGGCGATGATTCCCGCGGGCGGCGAAAACAATGGACCGTTTGTTGCCTGGGACACGGCTCAAACCCATTTTCTGCCCGTCAGCCAGATCGCCGCCCAGGGCGTGGCATCCGAACTCGCAAGACGTCAGATCCAGGTGCGAACCCTCGTCGCACCGGTTCGTCCCCTCAATAATCTGATCGCCGCTGCCATTGCGGTCGAAGTCGCTCCCCCCGGGACTGATGTGATGGACCTCAACCTGCCCGCTTATCAGCAAAATGTTGTGAGCGCTGTCGCCAACGGCCTGCTGGCGGTTCGCGATCGACTGGGAGTGCCGCAATGATCCCGCGCCAGTTCCTCATCAGCACTGGCGTTCTTCTGTTGGCCGTATTGGCCCTGGGCTTCTACGCCGGACGTATGCGCGGCCGTGCTTCTCAGGTCTCGCCGTCGGTTGCGAACACGCAACCCCCAGTCGCGCCGCCAGTCTCCGGCCCGACCGAGCGAGTCACGCTGTACGTCGCCTTCGATGATCCCGGCGTCCTCCGCTCGCAGGGAGCCGAAATTCCTCTCCCATCCGCGCGACAGCAACGCGCTGAGGAACT
>QIAH01000572.1 GCA_003225465.1 Acidobacteriota bacterium
GCGACCGCGGCCACCACAGGTTCTACTTCCAACTGGGACGCTATTTCTGACGGTTGGAGAGATTGGCTCGACGGCGCACCGTCCCAGCTTCTATCATGAACAGAACGTCATTTTCCGAGGTATCTATGGCTGAACCAAGTTATGAAGAATTGAAAGCGCGTCTGCAAGACCTGGAAAAGCAGGTAGAGACGAAAAAGCGCAGTGGCACGATGGAATTCAAAGTGTCCGAGAAGGGCGGAGTCAGCGTCTACGGCCTGGGCCGCTTTCCGGTCACGCTCTACTACGAGCAGTGGACGCGCCTGCTGGACGCCAGCGAGAACCTTCGTCAATTCCTTGAAGAAAACAAGGCCAAACTTAAGCTGAAAGGCCAGTAAGATCGCATTGCAAGCGCCTGACTTGGGGCCGGAGCAATACCTTTATCTCACAACGCGGGGACGGAAGAGCGGCCGTCCGCGCGAAATTGAGATCTGGTTTACGGAGCACGAAGGCTGCTTCTACGTGATCGCCGAGTACGATACGTCGCACTGGATTCAGAATGTGCGGACGCACTCCGAAGTGCGAGTCCGGGTCGGCGGACAAAATTTCGAGGCGCGCGCCCGCGTGCTCAGTGAAAAAAATGATGGCGATGTTCTTCGCACGGTGCAGGAACTTTCGCGTAAAAAGTACGGGTGGGGTGAGGGCACGGTGGTAGAACTGTGTCCTGTTCCTGGCACTACCGGCAAATCTGAAATCTGAAATCTAAAATCCGAAATCTGCGACCCTCTCCAGATACAATCAGTCCCCGAATCCGTATGTCCGAAGACATCCTCACTCTGAAGCCACCGCCAGCCGATGTTTGTCTCGCCTACGGCAGCGATCCCAACCAGTTCGGTGATCTCCGGCTTCCGAAAGGCAAGGGGCCCTTTCCAATCGCGATGAATATCCACGGAGGCTTCTGGCGCGCCAAGTACGATCTGCTTCACGGCGGACATCTGTGTGCCGCGCTAACCGGGAAGGGCATCGCCACCTGGAATCTCGAATATCGCCGCGTCGGCAATCCCGGAGGAGGCTGGCCGGGCACGTTTGAGGACATCGTAAACGGGTACCGTTTTCTGCCGCAGATTGCGAAGCGCTACGATCTCGATGCGACCAAGATCCTCGTTATGGGTCACTCCGCGGGAGGCCAACTCGCGCTCTGCCTGGCGGGCCACGAGCCTTCGGTGGCGCAAGTCCTGAGCCTCGCCGGCGTTGTGGATCTACAGCGCAGCTTCGATCTGCACCTCAGTCACGATGCGGTGGTGGAGTTCCTGGGCGGCAAGCCTGCCGAGGTTCCCGACCATTATCGCGAGGCCGACCCCATGCATCTGCCGGTCCAACGGGCCATACAGGTCCTGGTCCACGGCAGCGCCGATGAAGATGTGCCGCCTGAATTCAGTCGTCATTATTTCGAGGAGAAGAAGAAGACCGGCGAGAATGTCAGTTTGATAGAGATGCCTAAAACCGACCACCTCGACCTGATCGACCCGCGCTCGGCCGCTTGGCCGAAGGTCGAAGGAGCTGTTCTGAAGTTGTTCGAATCACAAATCGTTGGCCGGGCGCCGAAAAATTAGAAGCAATAGGGCCAGAGCCTTACGAGCCTTTTCGAGGTCCGCAATTTCCCTCACCGGCTGAAGCCGCTCAGGTTTTATAGCATTTTATGGCTTGGCTGAAGCCGCGCCCCTTCAAAGCACAGATATCGAGTATTGTTGTCGAGTGTTTTTTCGGAAAATCCCCACCCTAACCTCGCAAAGAACGCGAGGTGAGGATGGGGCACCCTCGACTGCACAGCCGCGCCCTTTCAAAACACGATCAAAATCCGAGTTGTTTAATAGGCTGCTGGAGCCCTAAAGCCTGGAGCCTGTTTTCTTCAACTCAAACTGCAAATAGATCATCTGCCCGACGTGCAGATGCAGATGGGTCGCACAACGCAGAAAGATGTTGAAGCGATTCTCTGCGTCTTCTTCGCGCACGGCAGTGTACTTCTGGGCCCAATCGGCTTCCGACTGAGCGCGCGCGGTTCGGGCCACCATGGCAACCGCCTCCGCAAAGCGCTTCATCACCTCGTGCTTTGAAGGACGCGCCGTCTCGCTGAACTCACGATCGCGATCGCGCACGTATCCGTGCCGATGTAGTAATTCAAATTGCCGGTCAAATGCAGGACGAGATGTCCAAAGCTATTTCCGAAGACAAACGGCTTTTTCCAGAACTGCTCATCGCTTAAAGGTTCAGCTAACTCCTGAACCTTAGCTCCCAGCTCTTCATAGCGCGCAGCAAATCCTGTGGCCATCGTCTCGTTCAGCACGTTCGTCCTCCGAGTTGTACAGGCGGGAGCGGCTCAAGCGATCCTGCGCAGCACCAGCGCCGAATTCTTCGACCCAAACGCAATGCAATTGCAGACTGCGTGTTCAATGGACGCCTTCCGCCCAGCGCGGGGAACATAATCCAGATCGCACGCCGGGTCCGGCGTCTCCAGATTGATCGTCGGCGGGATCTGCGCGCGCTGCATGGCGACAATGGTCGCCGCCACGCCCGCCGCACCACAGGCTCCCTGGGGATGTCCAATCTGCGACTTTAGCGCCGACATCGGCACCGCGGGTGCCCGTTCGCCGAGCGCCAGCTTCAGCGCCTGCGTCTCGATGCGGTCGTTCAGCTCGGTCGACGTTCCATGCAGGTTGACGTAGTCGACATCCTGGGCGCCGATTCCGGCCTGCTGCATGGCCAAGCCAATGGCGCGAGCCGGTTCCTCGCCACACTCCTTTAAGCGCACTCGATGAAACGCCTCGCAGGTCGAGCCATAGCCGGCGAGCTCCGCCAAGATCGCCGCTCCCCGCGCCCGCGCGTGCTCGTATTCCTCGAGCACAAACATCCACGCGCCTTCCGCCAGAACGAATCCATCCCGATCCGCCGAAAACGGGCGCGACCCCTTCTCCGGCGCCGCGTTCCAGGAGTCGGTCAGAATCTTCATCAGGATGAATCCCTTCATGATGCCGAGCGCGATGGGCGCGTCGGCGCCGCCGGTCAAGACGGTGTCTGCGCGCCCGGACTGAATCAGGCGCATGGAGTAACCCATGGCATCCGTTGACGAGGTGCAGCCCGTCGTGACCATCTGGCTCGGCCCGCGCAGGCCGAAGCGAATGCTCACGTCGCTGGAGAAGGTTCCCATTACCCCGGTCGGCACACAGAACAGACTCATGTGGCGATAGTCTTTGTGGAAGAAGAGCCGGTATTGCTCCTCGGTAAACTCCTGCGAACCGCCGCCTGAGCCGAGGATGACTGCAAACCGCCGGCGTTCTTCGAGAGGCAGGGAAGCCTCGTCGAGTCCAGCGTGATTGAGGGCTTCACTGGCCGCCGCGAGTGCCAGGGGCAACACCCGCGAGACGTGCTTGCGCTCACGCTTCTCGACCCAGGCCAGCTCGTCGAAGTCGCGCACCTCGCCTGCGATCTGCACGGGAAGTTCGCTGGGATCAAAATGCGAGATGCGCCGGACCCCGGACGTGCCTGCGAGGATCGCCTCGGCAAACGCATGCCGACCTATCCCATTGGGGCTCACCGCACCCATGCCCGTAATCACGACTCGCCGCAAACCGACCCTCCCGAGGGCGTTTCGCCTTGCAAAAGCCACACTGCAACTATACGGGAAAGAATGCTTGGACGATGGTCCGGCTTTGGTTCAGATCAGTGCGAT
>QIAH01000104.1 GCA_003225465.1 Acidobacteriota bacterium
CACGCCGACCTCTCCGACTTCTACGACACCGGAGCCGTGGCCCTGCTCGCAAGCCAGCTGCAGAATGCACAGTAAGGGGATTTCAGATTTTAGATTGCAGATTTTAGATTTCAGATTGGAGCTTTCTAGATTGAAGACTCTCAGATCGAAGATTTTCAGAGAAGGGAGCACGAAGGCGCGACATCGGGGGCGACTGCAATGCGGTCTCGCGAGAGTGTCGTCCCTACGGGACTCGAGACTTTGTATGCGATTAGCCCGCATACCTGCGGGGCTAACAACTGACGTCGCTGCGCGACTGAATTTTGCAGCTGCATTCTCAACGTTCAATCTGGGAAGGTTTTGTCCTAGCCTTCGTCTTCATTCCGAAATGTGAATCCTTACGTGGTTGACGCGTTTTTCGTCGACCAATCTGCAATCTGCAATCTGAAATCTGAAATGAGATCCGAATTCGCAGTCAGAGCTCGAAACCCGAGAGTCGGAATCCGAAAACCACGAAACTCAAAACCCGAAACCCGAAACTCGAAACTCGAAACTCGAAACCCGAGACTCGAAACCCGACACCCGAGACCTGATTTACAATCCCTCAAATGGTTTTCCGTTCCGATAACCGTGCTTTCGACCAGATCCGGCCCGTCACCATCTTCCCCGACTTCATCCACACCGCCGAAGGCTCCGCCCTCATCGAAGTCGGCAACACCCGCGTCATCTGCACCGCTTCCGTCGAAGAGGCCGTCCCTACCTTCCTCCGCAACAGCGGCAAAGGCTGGGTGTCGAGCGAATACGGCATGCTTCCTCGCGCGACTCTGACGCGTACGCCGCGCGAAGTGAGCAAAGGACGCGCCTCCGGACGTACCCACGAAATTCAGCGTCTCATCGGCCGTTCCCTGCGCGCCGTAACGGACCTGGAAAAATTGGGCGAGCGGACTGTCTGGATCGACTGCGACGTCATCCAAGCCGACGGCGGAACCCGCACCGCCTCCATCACGGGCGCCTTCGTCGCCCTGGGCCTCGCATTGGAGAAGCTCGTCGAAGCCGGCACCCTGAGCGCGGTCCCCCTGCGCGACTTCGTAGCCGCCATCAGCGTAGGCATCGTAGATGGCGAAGTGATGCTCGATCTCGCCTACGAAGAAGACTCCCGCGCCGACGTCGATATGAACTTCGTCATGACCGCCGGCCGCAAGATGGTAGAGGTCCAGGCCACTGCCGAGCACCGCGTCTTCGACGACCAGCAATTCAGTCAGATGCTCGCGCTGGCCCGCAAAGGGGTGGACTCGTTAATCGCGAAGCAGCAGGCGGTTCTTAGCACTTTGACGCTGAGGCAATGATTCTGCGTCATCGAGCATCTTTAATCCTGAAATTTCCCCGGGCCTCTCCCTTGCCCCCACACAACGGCACCTTGGCGCAGTTCAAGACCCAAATCTTTCTAGGATCGAAGCGCTACAAACATAGGCCAGAATGTTCGTATCGACCGCGACTCGCATGGATTTCCTCTAGTCGTAAAGATCTTCGCGCTTCCAGCGTCCTATCTTCGTTACGGCTTCTCGCCGCAGTCGCTGTAGCAGCAACTTGCGCGCCCGTGTGCGGGCAGCCTGGCTCGAGTGCAGGGACACAATCCGGGCTACCGGCCGGCCGTGACTCGTCACCACATAGCTTGAGCCTTGTCCCACCTCACGCAATAACTGCGATAATTTCCGGTTGGCCTCCGCCGCTGAAACCGTCTTCTCCATAACCGTTCCTCAAAGAGTAGTGATATTAGTACATCCGCCCGTCAAGAAGGTTTGGCATGGTCTGTGAGGGCATTGCGAAGTCGGTACTTTAAATGTCCGACATTCCTCTCTCCCGCCGTGCACCCCTGTGTCCCTCTGTGGTTTAACAGGCTTTCCCGCCCTCAACGTTCATCCGTCACACCGCCATCCACCACGCTGTATTACAATAAACAGCCGTCCATGGTAGCTTCGAGGGCGGCGTACTCCGTCCCCAACCCCGCACTCATTATTGGAGGAAAGAACATGAAGCTCACCCCCGGAAAACTTGCCGGCCTCAAACGAGTCTCCACCGACCGCGGTGTCATCGCCGCCGCCGCGATGGACCAGCGCGGCTCCCTGCAGAAATCTCTCGCCAAGGAAAAAGGTGGCGACATTACCGACGCCATGATGGAAGAGTTCAAGTCGCTGGTCACTGAAATCCTCACCCCACACGCCAGCGCCATCCTGCTCGATCCAGAGTGGGGATTGCCGGCCTCCAAGCGCCGCGCCAAAAACGCCGGCCTTCTGCTGGCCTATGAGAAGACAGGCTACGACAAGACTGGCCCTGGCCGGCTCGGCGATCTGCTGGATCATTGGTCCGCGCGCCGCCTCAAAGAAGCCGGCGCCGACTGCGTGAAGATCCTGCTGTACTACACGCCGTTTGACCCGAAGCAGGTCAACGACCAGAAGCACGCCTGGATTGAGCGCATCGGCGACGAGTGCCGCGCCAACGACGTCCCGTTCTTTCTGGAGTTCGTGGGCTACGAAGAAGGGGCTGACGAGAAAGGACTTGAGTACGCGAAGAAGAAGCCGCAGATCGTCACCGAGAGCATGAGAGAGTTCACCAAAGACCGGTACGGCGTCGACGTGCTGAAAGTCGAGGTCCCGGTCAACATGAAGTTTGTCGAAGGCACCAAGTCTTTCGGCGGACAGAAGGCCTATACCAAGAAAGAAGCCATCGACCTCTTCCACAAGGCTGCGGGTGTTGCGACCAAGCCGTTCATCTATCTCTCGGCCGGAGTGAGCAATGCCGAGTTCAGCGAGACGCTTGAGCTCGCCGGAGAATCGGGAGTGAAGTTCAACGGAGTGCTCTGCGGCCGCGCCACCTGGAAAGAGGGCATCCCGGTCTACGCCAAGCAAGGCGCCGACGCCTTCCGCAAGTGGCTGGAAACCGAAGGCGTGAAGAACATCGAAAACGTGAACGGCAAGCTGAAAGCCGCGACGCCGTGGTACTCGATCTACGAAGCCGAGCCCGCGCTGGTCGGAGCGTAAAACATGTGGCGCGGGCGCCCTCGCCCGCGTTGCCTCTGAAATCAGTCTTTCGTCGTGGAAGTCCGCAGATTGAAGCAGGGCAGACATTTCGTCTGCCCTGAATTTTTCTTGTTACGCCGCCTCTCGCTGTCACATTTGGAAATCTCGAGTGAGATGAGCCTTCGACCTGCTGCATTTGCAGCCGCGCGTCAGCGCTTGCAGAGGTGCTCGTGAAGCACGCTCTTAAACGCTATATCGGCATACTTCTGAACTTGTGGCCGCCGTTTCTCGGGGCCGGAATTCGGGTGAAGTGGTTCCAGCCGGATTGGAAAGCCATCGAGGTTGAGATGAAACTACGCCGCTGGAACTCAAATTACGTTGGCACACACTATGGCGGATCGCTCTACTCGATGGCCGACCCGTTCTACATGCTGATGCTGATTGAGAACCTGGGATCGGACTACATCGTGTGGGACAAGTCTGCGACCATCCGTTTCAAGAAGCCCGGCAGAGGAAAGGTTACCGCCGCGTTCCGCCTATCCGACGAGCAACTCGAACAAATCCGGGAAGCATTGAAAAGGGCTGAGAAGATCGATCGCATCTTTACTGTTGAAATCAAGGATGAATCGGGAGCGGTGGTCGCCGAGATCGAAAAACAACTTCACGTCCGAAAAAAACCCGTCACGGTCTGAGGAGTGGCGACTCGCGGTCCCGCAGAAATCCTACACCAGCGTGATTGCGACTCCGGACAGAATCCCCAACGTCACCACAGCCGCGAACACTCGCGCCGATGTCCTCCACGACATCGTCCGCCCTACGATCAGCATGGGATAAACACTGAATGCGCCGAGGGTGCAGAGCAAAGTTGCTACATAGGGCAGTGGCACGCCGCGCGTCATCAGGATGAAAGCCGCCGCAACATCAAACGCCATAGGCACGGGGAGAAACGCTCCCGCGACAGCTACCAGGACGATGCCCAAAAAACTCACGTGCGTTGGGATCGCCTGCGACGGTATCAACTCCGCAACGATCGCACCCAGCAACGCGGCGAGAATCATAAGGGGAATGGTGGTTGCCGCGAGGCGCGCGAGATTCTTGAGATACTGCTTGACTGTTCCAGCCGCGGGCACGAGCCAACCCACGGACGGGACCTGGCACTGGAGTTCCACTGGCTTGGTTTCTCCAACCAGCCAAGGCACTGACACCAGCAACAGGATCGGTACTGCCACGCGCACCAACACGACTTCTGGCGGAAACAGCGCGAACACCATGGTGAGCACAACCACGTTCAGCATAGGCGAGCTGATCATGGTCGCCAGCACGGTCGTCGAACTCGCTCCACCTTCGTAAAGACTCTGGCCAATTGGCGCGACGCAGTTGGCGCACACTCCAAGGGGAACTCCCGTGATTGCTCCCAACGCCGTATTGGCGGCGGCGCTGCGGAAACGCCGGCTCGGCAACAGCGGCAGCAGCGTAAGAACGGCGGCTCCAAAGAACAGGCCGAAGGTCATCCCGATGCGGTTCGTCCACATCCAATTGATGGTTGTTCTCTCGATGCGCGTGGGTAACGGCATTTGCGGCGCAACCGGAAGCTTGGCGTCGAAGCTCAGGACGCCGCTGGTCTTGATGGCGGTTCCGCTGTGCAGTTTCTTCAGCAGAGCGGGATAGCGTGAATCGAGCCAGAAAAAGGACGCAATGCCCAGCGCCAGAATCAAAGCAACTGAGATTTGAATTCGAAAATTTGTCCGCTCCGAAGAAGAAACGGCGAGCGACGTGCCTGCCACAGTAGACGCCATAGCCACCCCACCAGCTAAGGTCAAGAACGAGTGGCGGAACCTTATAGCGGCGATTGCAGGGCCACAATAGTTGAAAAACACTATGGATTGGCTGGGAAGAGCTTTTAACCGCGAAGATCGCAAAAGGTGGCACGAAGGTCGCGAAGAAAATCTTAAAAAGGAGAGGACGGGGAGGACAGCTGGGGGGAACGCAGCCAACCGACGTTGACGGAACCCATGGGGGAGACATACCTCGAGGCGCTTAGGTTGTTAAGATGTCAGTCCATGGCGTCGAATCAGACTGCTCTCATCACGGGCGCTTCTGCCGGACTTGGCTACGAATTTGCACACCTGTTCGCGCGCGACAAGTACAACCTGGTTCTGGTGGCACGCAGTGGACCAAAGCTTGCCGACCTTGCCGAGCAGCTGCGGCAACAGCATGGAATCACGGTGAAGACGATTCCGCTCGATCTCGGTCTTCCGCATGCGTCGCAAACCTTGTTTGAGGAGACGCAGCGCGCCGGAATTCATGTCGATATTCTGGTCAACAACGCCGGTTATGGCGCTTCTGGCGCCTTCGCTGAGATCCCGCTCGAAGAGTCCTATGGACAGATCCAGCTCAATATCATGGCGCTGACGTTGCTGACGAAACTGTATCTGCAGCCGATGCTGGAACGCAGGTCCGGCAAAATTATGAACGTCGCTTCGACGGCGGCGTTTCAGCCGGGGCCGCTGATGGCGGTCTATTATGCGACTAAGGCGTACGTACTATCTTTCACCGAAGCGATTGCGGACGAGTTGCGCGACAGTGGAGTTTCGGTGACGTGCTTCTGTCCGGGCGCGACGCTCACGGAATTTCAGAAGCGCGCGCAAACGGAAAATTCACGCCTCTTCAAACAGCTTGCCCCGATGAACGCGAAGACAGTGGCGGAACAGGGCTACAAGGCGCTGACGGACGGCAAGACGCTGGCGATCGCGGGTTGGCGGAATTGGCTGGTCGCCGAGTCGGTGCGGTTTGCTCCCCGCAAGATGGTCACGGCAATTTCGCGCTGGGTGGCGGAGCCGGTGAAGTGAAGGCAAGCCGAGCTTCGCTCGGCTGGACAGACGAAGCGTCTGCCCCTACGCGCGTGAGGCGTCTGCCCTACGCGGCTCTCCTCTTTGGCTATTGAATCGAACTGGCTGCCTGTGAGAAGACGGCGTTGGAGTTGGAGCCGATTAAGCGGATGGTGCCTACCACGATTACCAGAATGACCGCGAGCATCACCGCATATTCGGCAATATCCTGACCTTCATCGGAATTCAGTAGGTTTAGCAACAGAGACATCATGAGATTCACTCCCGGGAACACTCCCGCTTGATAGCGCAGCCTATTGTGCGTAAATGAACTTTCAGCCCGAAAGAAAGTCTAATCGCACGCCTGAAAAATAGATATACGCCTAAGAGTGTATCTCCGCCGGAACATCTTGTGTGTGGGAAGTTCTCCCAAGATCCAGGGTGCAGACGGATCAGTAGCGCGTTCGGTCTCGCCGAAATGCTGCCGTTTGTAAGTTTTCCTCGAGCTGTTGAGTTGTTCCAGCTTACCTGGAATCGAACGGTTAGAACTCGGAAGGGATCAATCTCGATGGGAATTCAGCTGTCCAGCGAAATTAAGGCTTTGCTTGATCGGCCGAACTTTGTGCACCTGGCCACACTGATGGCGGATGGCTCGCCGCAGAGAGTGCCGGTGTGGGTCGGGCGGGAAGGCGATCACATTTTGATCTGTACGGATGAGGGCTCTTTTAAGGCTCGGAACACGCTGCGCGATCCGCGAGTGGCGCTTTCAGTGGTGGATTTTCGCGACCCGTACCAGGAGGCGCGGCTGCGTGGGCGTGTGGTCGAACGGCGTCCGGATCCCGAGCTGCGCTACATGGATCCGATCTCGCATAAGTACACGCGGAAACCGTTTCCGTTTCGCAAGCCGGAGGGCAGAGTGGCGCTGGTGATCGAGTTTGAGAAAGCGCGGTATACGAAGCTGCCGTTCGAGCACACGCCCCCGGAATAGGGTTTGAAAATCTACAGCCGAGCTTCGCTCGGCTGGGCAGACGAGGCGTCTGCCCCAACGTGGGTCTATCGCATCCCGTCAAGAATCGAGCCGACGATTCCGCCGACTACGCCGCCTTGCGTGGCTTCTTTCGATGGGGCGGGCATGTACTCCATCAGCTTGTGGGCGAGTTTGGAGATGGGTAGGGTCTGCAGCCAGACTTTGCCGGGACCGGTGAGGGAGGCCAGGAAGATGCCGTCGCCTCCGAAGATCATGTTCTTGATTCCCGGAACGGTGGTGATCTGAA
>QIAH01000105.1 GCA_003225465.1 Acidobacteriota bacterium
TCGGGCTAACGCCCTCGGCTTTGGGTGTCGCCCCTAAAGGGGCTCGATTTCGATTATGCACATTCCCAGCGCTTACGCGCTGGGCTAATGAATTCCGCCGCTCCGCGGCTGCGGCAGCGATCGCTTTGGACAATTCCTCGAACCGGTCTTCGCGCGGGGCGTTGTGATGGAGTTTCGATTGGTGTGCGGGGAACTCGATTTAATCAAGAACTTAATTAAGAACTTAATCAAGAACAGGGCAAGTGAAAATCCCCACCCTAACCTCGTAACGAACGCGAGGTTAGGATGGGGCACCCTCGGTCTGATTCAGTCAGGGAAAATCGATTACGAATTGCTTTCCTGGGCGGCGATCGACGATTGTGTGGTGTCTCGCCTTAGTTCGTCGACTTTTTCCGCCATGGCGTACTTTAATTTTTCGATGCCTTCTCCGGTTACGGCGGAGATCGGGAATAACGGCAGCTTTTTCTTTTTGCAGTATTGCTTGAGCTGGGCGAGCTTGTCTTTGTTGGCGACGTCGATTTTTGAGGCGACCATGAGCATGGGTTTTTCGGCGAGGTGAGCGCCGAAGCTGTCGAGTTCTCCCATGATGATCTCGACGTCTTTGACGACGTCAGGACGGCCGCTGGCGTCGGAGACATCGAGCAGGTGCACCAACAGGCGCGTGCGCTCGATGTGGCGGAGAAACTGCATGCCCAGGCCAGCGCCTTCGTGAGCGCCTTCGATCAGGCCAGGGATGTCGGCGACCACGAAGCTGATTTCGTCCTTCTGGTCACCGACCGCGACGACGCCGAGATTCGGTTGCAGAGTGGTGAAGGGGTAGTCGGCGATTTTCGGGCGGGCGGCGGAGATGCGAGAGATCAGCGTGGACTTGCCGACGTTGGGATAGCCGACCAGGCCGACATCAGCGAGGAGTTTGAGTTCGAGGCGGAAGACGCGTTCCTCGCCGGGACGTCCTTCTTCGTGCTCGCGCGGAGCTTGATGGGTGGAGGTCGCAAAGCGTGCGTTGCCACGGCCGCCTCGGCCCCCGTGGGCGATGACGATGCGCTCGTCGGAATGGGAGAAGTCCCAGACTTTGTCGCCGGTTTCCTGATCGTAGACGATGGTGCCGACGGGGACTTTCAGGATAACGTTGGCTCCTTCGCGACCGGTTTTGTTGGAGCCTTCGCCGTGGCGTCCGCGCTCGGCCTTGTATTCGGGATTGAAGCGGAAATGCACGAGCGTGTTGTGACGCTCGCTGGATTCCATGATGACGTCGCCGCCTTTGCCTCCGTCGCCACCGGAGGGGCCTCCTCGGGGGACGAATTTCTCGCGGCGGAAGGCCAGGCAGCCGTTGCCACCGTCGCCTGCTTTGACTCGAATTGTGGCTTCGTCGATGAACATGGGAGCAGTCGTCAGTCTCCAGTCGCCAGTCTTCAGCTGGTGGCTGATGGCTGGTGGTCGTTGGCCAGGACTTCGCCTTCGTTTAACATCATGCCTTAGTCGTTGGTCGTTTCGTCGTTGGCCGAGCACGCGTCGTCGGTCGCCGGCAAGAGCCTGGGTCCTTAGTCGTCCGCGAAAAATACTTTCCAGAAAAATAATAGCCCCTCGCTGCGAAGGGGCTGTTCGTTTGGGCGGGCGAGGACGCCCGCCTCTCCATTGATTAATTCTTGGCTTCGATAGGCTCGATCATTACGTATTTGCCCAGGGAGCCGCGGTCCTTGAACTTGATGCGGCCGCTGATTTTGGCGAAGAGGGTGTCGTCTTTGCCTCGGCCTACGTTGAGGCCGGGCTTTACGCGGGTGCCGCGCTGGCGGACGATGATGGTGCCGCCGGGGACGACTTGTCCGCCGAAAGCTTTAAACCCAAGCCGCTGGGAATTCGAATCGCGGCCGTTTCGGGAGCTGCCTAATCCTTTTTTGTGCGCCATAAAATCTGTCCTTGGTCGTTGGTCCCTTCGCTAAGCTCAGGGCAGGCTAAGATCGGTCGTTGGCTCAACCCTGGCTCGCTTCGCTCGCTTACTTCGAGCCGGGAATGTTCACTTCTTCTTTGTCGGCTTCCTGGCCGCGGTCTTTTTGGCCGCCTTCTTCTTGACGGCTTTGGGAGCTGCTGCTTTGGCCTCGCCAGCGGCTTCGGCCTTCTTGGGCTTTGGTTCTTTCTTCGCAACTACCGGAGCTTTGAAGGACTGGCCTTCGTAGGCGATCTCGGTGATGCGGACGGCGCTGAAGGACTGACGGTGTCCGCGAAGCTTCTTGTATTGCTTTTTGCGCTTGTAGTGGAAGACCAGGATTTTTGCGCCGCGGCCTTCTTCGACCACCTCGCCGACTACGCGCGCTTCGCTGCCGGGGCGGACGATTTCGCCCTCGTTGGCGGATACGGCCAGGACGTCGTTGAATTCGACTTGGCCGTCAGTGCCGGTGCCGACTTTTTCGACCCGGATCACATCGCCGGGGGCGACCCGGTATTGCTTGCCGCCGGAGCGGATGACCGCGTACATACCTTTGCCTCCGAAAAAATTCTTGTCCCCGGCGCACACTGGCGCTTTGGATGGGAACCCTTGATTTCACTGTGCTTGCTGTGTTTTGCCGCTAGGCGCTTCCCTCAGCCAGGGCGGGCGGTCCAGAACGGTTCCGCAGGTACAGGCAAACCTGATTATTTTAGCTTGGGGTGTGGAAATCGGTCAAACCGAAAGGTCGGCGCCGTTCATTCGCCAGCGAGACACAGAGGCCACGGAGAAGCCGAGCTTTGCCCGGCTGGGCAGACGAGGCGTCTGCCCCTACGTGGGAGTCGCCATCCCCTCCTTTTGCGTGTGTACCGGGCGATGCTTTTTACGCATTAGGTCGTGGGCGGGTTTTGTGGCACAATGCCGCGCTGTTTTGGGGAGGGATCGATATGCGACACATGAAGGCTTGGGTGGTAGTTGTCGTGCTCCTGGTGAGTTTAGGGCTGGCGCAGACCAAAAAGGCTGCAAAGGCGGCCGGTGGCGGGCCCGATAAGGCTCTTATGCAGAAGGTGTGGGATGGATGGAGCACGTTGGATGTCTCGAAGGTTAGCGAGTTCTATGCGCCGGGACCGCGCGTGTTTTTCGATATTACGCCGCTCAAGTACGCGAGCTGGGATGAGTATCAGAAGGGCGTGGTGAACGTGCTGGCCGATTTCAAAACGGCAAAATTTACGGTGAATGATGATGCGGAACTGCATCCGGCGGGGCAGTACGTGTGGGCGACGTCGACCGTGAAAGAAGATGCCACCATGAAGTCCGGGAAGCGCGAGATGGGAACATTCCGGTGGACAGTGGTGTTTGAGAAGCAGAATGGGAAGTGGTTGATCGTACATGAGCATGTTTCGGCGCCGTTGTCGTAAGGAAGAATCGGGGCGCCGGTTGATGGTTGAGTGACGGTTGCTTTCGCCCCTGCCGGGGCTTGGTGCGAATTACGGAGCCACCCCAGCGCTGACGCGCTGGGCTAATGAATTTCGCCGCCGGATGGCGGCTTGGGCGGGGCTCATCGCGGTGCCGGAATTGAGTTCATCTTGCCTGTGGGACTCAGCTCATCTTGCGGAAAGCATGGGCTGATTTGAGCAAAGACGCAAAGGGCGGATCACCAGGTGCGGTCTTTGATGATGAACTGGTGTTCGCGGCGGTTCTGATCGTGCGAGATTTGAATCAGATTGCGAAGGCGGCACTCGTCGTCTTCGTTCATGGCGACGAAGCGAAACGGCTGATGGGTGCTCGAGAGTGAGGGTAGCATCTCCACCGTGCCGGCCACCGCTCCTGCCCCGGTGAGGAACATCAACTTCATATGCGAGCCGCGATCCAACGGGCTGGGGACATTTAGTAGTCCACCAGTCACGGAGACTACCTGCAACTTGGCTCGGATGCGGCGTCCACTCTCGCAACGGAGCACGACCGGGGTGGTGGGTGCGTAGTGCAAGCGCGGCGATCGCCAGTTGGAATTGGGTTGCACAAGAGTGACCACTGTGAGGGCAATTATGTCCCGCAGCGCAGGATGTGGGATGTTACCGAAGGACTTGACCGGTAAGTATCAGTCGTCAGTCACCAGTCTCCAGTCTCCAGTCGTCAGTCTCCAGTCTCCAGTCGTCAGTCTCCAGTCTCCAGTCTTCGGCTCATCGCTCGTCTGGCAGGCATTCTCCGTGTGCAGTTTTGTCGCTGCATGACTGGATGGGACGGAATTCCCTGCCAGTTAAAGTAATTGTGAGCGTGACATACGTCACAGATGGGTTGTGATAAGCGCGTTAGGCTTTTGCTGTAAGGAAGAGCCATGGGGACTCAAATTCAAAAGCCATTCATCACTCCGCCTCCAGAGATGATTCTGTCCGATTGGAAACTTCCCTCCTCCACGCCAAGATTGCCGGCAGCGAAGAAGAAACTGGTCCGGCGGAGGGATCGCGATTATTCGCAGGCACTGCGGCGCGGATATCAGTTTGCATTTCTCCTGATGAATGTCTGGTTGGGCGGCCAGTTCTACCTGTGGGTGCGGCACTACGAGACGGCGGGAACGTCGGCTTACGTGTCGCGGCCGGCAGGAGTAGAGGGCTGGCTGCCCATCGCAGGCATGATGAACCTGAAATACTTTTTGGTCACGAGGCAAGTGCCGGAACTGCATCCGGCGGCGATGTTTTTGCTGGTGACGTTTGTGGCGATGGCGTTCTTGTTTCGCAAGGCGTTCTGCAGCTGGCTTTGCCCGGTGGGAACGGTTTCGGAGTATTTGTGGAAGCTGGGACGGAAATTGTTTCGGCGAAATTTTCGTTTGCCGGGTTGGGTGGATATACCGCTGCGCGGGTTGAAGTACTTGCTTCTGGGATTTTTCTTGTGGGCGGTTTCGAGCATGTCGGCTTGGGCAATTGCCGCATTTATGCGGAGCCCGTACGGCGTGGTCGCGGATGTGAAGATGCTGAATTTTTTCCGGTTCATCGGGACAACCGGGCTGATTGTGCTGGGGGCGCTGGTGGTGGCTTCAGTGCTGGTGCAGAACTTCTGGTGCCGGTATTTGTGTCCGTATGGGGCGCTGCTGGGGTTGGCGTCGGTGTTCAGTCCATTGCGGATCCGGCGGAATGTCGCGACGTGCATTGACTGCGCGAAATGCGCCAAGGCGTGTCCATCGGCGTTGGCGGTGGACAAGCTGGTGAAGATCACGTCGGCAGAATGCACGGGATGTCTGGAGTGCGTGGCAGTGTGTCCGGCGGAAGGTGCGTTGCGGATCGGGACGAAGGACGGGCGCATGCCGGCGTGGGCGTTTGCAGCGGGAGTGGCGCTGTTGTTCTTCGGCGTAGTGGGGTACGCGATGACGTCGGGACATTGGAAGTCCGAGATTCCGGAGGCGGTGTATGGGCAGTTGGTGCCGCATGCCAATGAGGCGAGTCATCCGATGCCGGGGGATCCGGCATTGCAAGAATAAAGGAAACGTCAGGAGCACGACGCTGACAAGCGACGGAAATGAGGATGTTAGACACCGTGATCGATATGCAGATCTTTGTTTGTAAATTTACAAATACCAAGGCGCTTCTTTTACGTTCAAAGTCTTGACTGCCGATATTTCGTCGCCGCATAATTCTCCTACTGGGTTGGGGCGAAGTCACTCCGAGGCATTATGTCGGCGCATCTATCTTCGGGGAACGAACGCCCGTTTGATCCCGAAAGATTCCTGTCGAATTCAGGAGCGGGCAAAGAGCTCCTGTCCTTCCGCAAGCGACAAACAATCTTCGCGCAAGGCGATCCAGCAGATGCTGTGTTCTACATTCGTTATGGCCAAGTGAGAATGCGAGTAGTTGCGAAAAACGGGAAGGAGGCAACGATCGCTATCCTGGAGGAAGGAGACTACTTCGGGGAAGCCTGCCTTATGAGGCAACCTCTTCGGATATGTTCCGCCAGCGCACTCAGCGATTGCTCGCTGGTGCGAATTGGAAAGGAGACCATGCTCGCGGCCTTACGCCAGGAATGTGATTTCTCAAATATGTTCCTGTCGTACTTGTTGCGGCGAAATCTTCGCTATGAAGAAGACCTGATGGACCAACTGTTCAATTCCAGCGAAAAACGATTGGCGAGAATTCTTCTGCTTCTGTCGCATTTCGAGGAGGATCGGGAGTGTGAATCCGGAACTCTGAGAATAAGCCAGGAAACCTTGGCCCAGATGGTGGGCACAACCCGTTCCCGCGTCAACATTTTTATGAACCGCTTCAAGAAGCTAGGCTTTATCGAATATAAGAGGGGCCTGCACGTGCACAGGTCCCTGGCCAGGATTATTCCCCACGACTAATGTTTCGCTCCCTGCTAAGAGTCCAAAGGTTTCGGACGCTTCAGCCTTTGCCGGATACGCCAAGTCGATTAAGGGCGCTGAGTGTGGCAGCCGATCCCAAGCTGATCGGCATTTCGGGCACCCTGTCGATAGGCGTAATGTTTCCTCGATGTGTCAGAGCATATAGAACCACCTCTACCCGGTTAGAAACACCTAACTTGTCATAGATGCGGAGCAGCGCCTTCTTGACGGTGTTCTCCTTGATACCAAGCAAATGTGCGACGTTGCGATTGGGAAGACCTCCGGCTACCAGGTTGACGATCTGCCCCTCGCGTTCGGTCAGCAGGGGCTCACCCTTCGCGCTCACCAGGCACTGGGGTAGATTCGAGCTTAACGCATCGATGATGTAGCCGATCTGTTCCGTGTTTGCCCAGAATTGGCCCTGGTGGACGACTGAGATACAGCGGCAAAGAGCGCGAAATGGCTGCGCAGCCCTGTAAAACAATCCACGGGCCCCAGCGCGCGTGGCATTCACGACGAAATGCCGATCATAGCTGTCTAGTAGAAGAACGATGCCCAGGTTCGGGTGGGCACTGTGAAGAGCCCGGGTTGTGTCGACGATGCGGTTGTGATCAAAGGCGTCGCCGCCAAGA
>QIAH01000106.1 GCA_003225465.1 Acidobacteriota bacterium
AGTGTGATAGTGGGTGATCAGAACAAAATCAATCTTGCTGATTCCCGCTTCTTTGGCCGCCGCCACGATGCGGTCGGCATCTCGCCCTTCGTTTCCTGGCCAACCGGTATCAATCAGCAGCGATTCGCCTGCGGGGGTGACGAACAGAGTGGCTTGGCCTCCCTCCACGTCGACAAAGTAAATCTGCAGCGTCTTCTGAGCGAAGGTCTGCGCCGAGGCGTGAGCCTCAGTCACCAGGCCCAACAGGCCACTCAAGGACGCGCAGCAAATCAGGACACGTAGAATCGCTCGGCATGCCACGAATTGAAGAATCGCTCGGGATGGGGCAGCGTTCATGATGAACTCCTAACCGAAGTGTGGCTGCGGTTATCGATGATTGAACTATTCTTTCTCGAAATGTCTTTCCTAAAATTTAACTTCGACCCGCTTGCCATCGAAGTGGACTGTCCGCGACGATCCACCGCTCGCCAGCTTGACCTCGAATTCTCGGGGAGAAGAAGGCAAAATGCGGGAACCCTCAGCCAGACGGAAACTCAAAACCTGCCCAGACTCGCGCCAATCCTTCTGGATGCCTGTCCATTCGCCTTTTCGGTAATTGAAACATACGCCGTCATCTTCATAGACTTCGCGATAGCTCGTTTCGCGGGCAGCATCAGCGTGCCCGCAGCGCTCACCAACTGCTTCAAGACTCGCCGGCGGTTCCCAAAATCATCCATGACGTTCAGGGTGTTTGCACTCAATGCGAATCCCGCGTCACGCGGGCGCCGCTGCGGCCCACAAGAAAATCCAGGTCCGCCCCTTGATGGGCCTGCTGCACGTGCTGCACATAGAGCCTCTCCCAACCTCGCTCGGGAAGAGGTGGAGGTGTCCACTTGGCGCGACGTGCAGCGAGCGTGCTGTCATCGATCTCCAGTCCGAGATGACGCTGGTGAACATCGAGGCTGATCATGTCTCCGGAATGAACAAAAGCGAGAGGGCCGCCCGCGGCGGCCTCCGGACAGGCGTGCAAAACGACCGTGCCGTAAGCGGTGCCGCTCATGCGCGCATCAGAAATGCGCACCATGTCCTGGATACCTTTCCGCAGCACCTTGGGAGGCAAGGGCATGTTGCCAACTTCCGCCATGCCGGGATATCCGCGTGGCCCACAATTTTTAAGGACCATGACCGAATTTTCGTCGACCTCGAGCGCTTCATCATTGATGCGTGTATGAAATTCTTCAATCGATTCAAAAACAATGGCGCGCCCGCGATGCTTCAAGAGGTGAGGACTCGCCGCCGACAACTTGATAACGGCGCCGTCGGGAGCAAGATTTCCGCGCAGTACCGCGATGCCCGCGTTTTCCTTGAATGGCTGCCCAAAGGGATGAACCACCGCACGATTCCAACAAGGCGCATCGGCAACGTTGTCCCATATGGAGCGCCCGTTCGCCGTTAGAGCATCTCGGTTCAGTACGCCTGCCTCGCCCAGTTCACGAAGCACGGCCGGCAGGCCCCCTGCATAGAAGAGATCCTCCATCAAATGCTCGCCGGAGGGTTGGATGTCCACCAGGCATGGCATTCCGTCTCCCAGTCGGTCGAAATCATCGAGGCAAAGCGAAACGCCAATGCGCCCGGCGAGAGCGATCAAGTGAATCACCGCGTTGGTGGACCCGCCGATGGCAGCATTCGTGCGGATCGCATTGTCGAATGCGCCGCGGGTGAGAATCTGCGAGATGCGCAAGTCATCCTTGACCATCTGAACTATCCGCCTACCAGTCATCTGCGCGAGCGTGCTGCGCCGGGCATCGACCGCGGGAATGGCGGCATTCCCTGGCAAACTCATGCCCAGTGCCTCGACCATGCTCGCCATGGTGGAAGCCGTGCCCATGGTCATGCAATGTCCCTTCGAACGGTGCATGCAACTTTCCGCTTCGAAGAATTCTTCACTCCTCATCTCACCGCTGCGTATCTTCTCCGTCATCTGCCAGACGCCGGTGCCCGAGCCCAAATCGTTGCCCCGGAACTTTCCCGACAACATGGGCCCGCCCGACAGCCCGATGGTGGGGAGGTCGCAGGAGGCAGCGCCCATCAGCAACGACGGGGTGGTCTTGTCGCAACCCATGAGCAGCACGACGCCATCGAGAGGATTGCCGCGAATCGATTCTTCCACGTCCATGCTGGCCAGGTTGCGAAACAGCATCGCTGTGGGACGCAGCACGGTCTCGCCCAGCGACATGACAGGAAATTCGAGAGGGAAGCCCCCGGCCTCCCAAACACCGCGTTTAACGAATTCCGCGAGCTCGCGAAAGTGGGCGTTGCAGGGTGTCAACTCGGACCAGGTGTTGCAGATGCCGATCACCGGCCGCCCATCGAAGAGATCATGGGGCCAACCCTGATTCTTCATCCAACTGCGATGGATGAACCCATTCTTGTCCAGTGGTCCGAACCATTCCTGGCTGCGAAGTTTTTTCATAAGCCATCCAAAAAACGGCTTCGATGGTCAGTAAACGATTACTGCAAGCGCGCTATAATGCCCTCCCGTTCCATTTCAAGCCGCTGCGAACCCCTGCTGGCTCGCACGGCCCGGAGCTCAGAGATGCCCAAATCTCACAAGCTTTCACGCCGTCGATTCGTGACAACCGCCATGTCCGCGGCCGCCGTTTCTTCTCTGGTCGTGCCGGAAGTATTTGGCAGGGTGGCCAAGAGTCGGCCATCCGCCGGTGCCACCAACTTGTCAGACGGTTCCTTGACGGACGCGCCTCCTTGGAAAGATCAGGCGATTGAGAACCTCGCGAAATCTCCATACGCCAAGTTACGGCAAATTCCCGTGCACGCGGTCACGATCAAGACTGGTTTTTGGGGACAGAGGCGCGAGATCAACGTCTCGAAAAGCATTCCTACCATGCACGATCTGCTGGAGGCTAACGGGCGCATGAATAATTTCCGCCGCCTCGCCGGTAAGAGTGATGCGGCCCAGAGTGGCCCCGTCTTCTCCGACTCCGACGTCTATAAGTGGACGGAAGCCGTGGGATTTGCCCTGCAATCGGGCGATCTGCCGGACGTGCGGCGAATGGCCGAGAAGGCCATCGATGAAGTCGTCGCCGTTCAGGAACCGGACGGCTATCTGAACACCTACTACGTCGAAGATCGGGAGTCTCTGAGGATGACTCCGCAAACTCAGTCAACCGGACATGAACTCTACAACATCGGGCACATGCTGCAGGGATCGATTGCGTACTATCGCGCTACCGGAGATCGCAAGCTGCTCGACGCCGGGATCCGCTTCGTCAATGACTTTTTGCTGCCGAACTACGGTCCCGCTCCCAAAAAGCCGATCGTGTCCGGACATCCTGAAATCGAGATGGGGCTGATCGAGCTCTACCGCATCACCGGCGACAAGCGTCAACTTGAGCTCGCAGGCTACATCCTGCAGGGCGACGAGCGGGCGAAGTTTCCGGAGCGCCGAACAATTTACATGTTCAGCGGAACCCCGTTTACTGCGCGCACCAAGCTGGAGGGCCACGCCGTGCGAGCCATGTATGCGTGCTGCGGAGCGACCGATTACTACATGGAAACCGGCGATGCCGCTTATTGGAAAACGCTGAACACGCTTTGGCAAGACATGGTCAGCACCAAAATGTACGTCAGCGGCGGAGTAGGCTCGCGCTCGGACGGCGAGGCGTTTGGAGATGCTTACGAGCTGCCGAATTTCCGAGCTTATGGCGAAAGCTGCGCCGCCATCGGCAACATGATGTGGAACTGGCGCATGCTCTCGGCCACGGGCGACGCGAAGTTTACCGATGTCATCGAACGAGCACTGTACAACGGCATCAATTCCGGCATGTCGCTCGACGGTACGCTCTATTGTTACCGGAATCCGCTGGCGTTTGATCCATCCACCGGCGATAAGATCCGCAATCCCTGGTATGACGTGACCTGCTGTCCGCCCAACCTGGAACGCACGTTTGCCTCACTGCCAGGATATTTCTACAGCACCAGCCGTGATGGAATTTATCTGCATCTCTACGACAATTCGGAACTCGATTGGCACCTGGAGGACGGTACCGGTCTCAAGATCACACAAAAGGCCAATTACCCGTGGGACGGCGAGGTCGAAGTCGCAGTTACGCCCGCGAAGCCATTGGACTTCATTTTTCATCTTCGAATCCCGGGATGGGCGGATACCGCTCAGGTTTCTGTGAACGGCAAAGCCGTAGCTGGCGTCAAGCAAGGAGAATATCTGCCCATCGAGCGGCGCTGGGCGGCAGGCGATGTCATTCGACTTCGGATGGAGATGCCGCCGCAGGTTTTGGAGGCGAACCCGCGAGTCGCCGACGACACCGGTCGAGTTGCACTTCAGCGCGGTCCGCTCGTTTATTGCATGGAAGGACTCGATCAGCCCAACGGTGTCGAGTTGGCCGATGTAGCCTTGGATCTCGGACAGAAACCAGCATCGCAGTTTCAGAGCGAGTATCTGAAAGACATGCTGGGTGGCATGGTAATTCTGCGCCATAAAGGCGTCGCATATCAGCGGCCGACATCCGGCAACGGCCTCTATTCGCGCTACAGCGGCCAGCCGGCCAGGACTCGCCAGATCCCGTTGACCTTCATTCCCTACTACGCGTGGGCAAACCGGCAGGCGACCGAGATGCAGGTGTGGACCCCGCTCTCGAATGCTTGACCCAAGGAAGGCAGCTTGAGACAGGACTCCCAGTCCACGCGTCCGGAGGAAGGGTTGTCACCGTGGAGAATTGCGGTTTTGGTAAGCGCCGCCATCGCGATCAGCTACCTGGACCGCCAGACACTGCCCGTCGCCGTAGCCGCGATCGCAAAAGAAATTCCGCTGTCAAACCAGCAATTCTCCGCGCTTCAGTCCACATTCCTGTTCGCCTATGCCTTCATGTATGCCGGCGGCGGAAAGCTTGTGGATGTGCTCGGCACTCGGCGAGGATTCACCGTCATCATGATCTTCTGGTCGCTCGCGTGCGCCAGCCATGCGCTTGCGACCACCTTCGCCATGCTCGCCGCCAGCCGGTTCTTGCTGGGAATGGGAGAAGGAGGGGGCTTTCCCGCGGCGACGCGTGTGGTGGCGGAATGGTTTTCTCCCGCACAACGCGCCACAGCGATGGGAATCATCAACGCCGGAAGCGCGATCGGCGCCATCATCGCGCCGCCGTCGATTGCCGTGATATTGAGTTATCTCGGTTGGCGATGGATTTTCATCTACGCCGGAATCCTCGGTCTCCTTTGGACGGTGTGGTGGTGGTTCAGCTATGTCTCTCCACCCGAGGACGTGGCGTCCTGCAACGATAACCAGCAGATTCGAACGACCGCGCGCTTGTCCGTTCCACAAGGTTTGCGTTGGATTGACCTGCTTCGGATTCGTGAGTCCTGGGGATTAGTGGGTGCGAAGTTTCTCAGCGACGGCGCCTGGTACTTCTATCTGTTCTGGTTGCCTAAGTACCTGTACGACGCCAGAGGGTTCAACGTGAAGGGGGTGGGCGCTTTTGCGTGGATTCCTTATGCCGCCGCGGGCGTCGGTTGCTTGTCGGGCGGATGGTTGTCCAGCGAGTTAGTGCGTCGCCACGTTTCTGTGGACATCGCAAGAAAACTTGCCATGGGATTAAGTGCGGCCCTCATGCCGTTTGTCATGTTTATTCCCTATGTTCCGGTATCGTGGGCGATTCTCATTTTCAGTCTTGCCTATTTCGGGCAGCAATCCTGGTCCACGCTGGTCATGGTTCTTCCCACAGATCTGTTTCCCGCCCGCGTGGTTGGCTCGGTGGCAGGACTGATCGGCTGCGGTGGTGCGATGGGAGGCATTGCCTTGGGCGAGATCGTCGGCTACCTGCTCGACCATGGCTTTGGCTACGCTATCGTCTTCCGGATCGCGGGCAGCCTTCATCTGATCGCGTTCCTGCTGATTCAACTTGCCATACCGACCATCTCGCCTCTCAGCTTCGAACAAAAATTGACGTACGAAGGTGTTCGATGAAGATCACCGATGTCCGCACTCGCGTCGTGCGCTGGCGAGGCAAGACGGTACCCCTGCCCCCTCATTTCTGCACCAATCCAATGGATGCTCTCGAACTGCCCCAAGCCTCCATGCAGACGTTCACGTTTCACGGCTGGCTCATCGTCGAGGTCTTCACCGACGCCGGTCACGTCGGGATTGGCAACGCCGCCCTCGCGCCCCAGGTCACGAAACAGACGATCGAACTCTACCTGAAGCCTCTGTTGATGGGCCAGGATCCATGGGACACCGAGTTCTTGTGGCAACACATGTATCGCAAGACCATGGCGTTCGGCCGCAAGGGAATCGGCATGGCCGCGATCAGCGCGGTCGATATCGCGCTTTGGGACATCCTCGGCAAAGCGGCGAAACAGCCCGTCTATCGCCTGCTGGGAGGCAAGACGAAGCGGCGAATCCCCGTGTATGCGTCGCGTTTGTACAGCGTCGAATTGAGTGCACTCGCGGCCGAGGCGAAGCGCTACAAAGACGATGGCTACAGAGCGATGAAACTGCGTTTCGGATGGGGTCCTGCCGACGGAGCCTCCGGGATGCAACGCAATCTCGAACTCGTGCGCACAGTGCGTGACGCGGTAGGGAACGAGATCGACGTCATGGCCGACGCCTACATGGGCTGGACCTTGGACTATGCCAAGCGAATGTTGCCGCTCCTGGAAGAATTCAACCTCCGTTGGCTTGAGGAACCGGTCATCCCCGATGACATTCACGGTTACGCCGAGTTGAAGTCGTCCGCCCGGATTCCCATTGCGGGCGGAGAGCATGAGTTTACGTTGTACGGCTTTCGCGAACTGCTCGAAGCGCGCGCCCTCGACTACATTCAATTCGACACCAACCGTGTGGGAGGCATCACGCAGGCGCGCAAGATCTCGGCTCTGGCCGAAGCCCATTCCGTGCCCGTCATTCCCCACGCTGGCCAGATGCACAACTACCACGTAGTCATGGCAAGCCTGAACTCACCGATGGCTGAGTATTTTCCCATCGTCGACGTGGAAGTTGGCAACGAACTGTTCTGGTACATCTTCCGCGGCGAGCCCAAAGCAAAGGACGGCTATATCGAACTTGACGACAATCTTCCCGGACTGGGGTTGACGATCGACGAGGCGGCGCTCGAAAACTTTGAAGTCATCGAATAATTACCAGATAAAGGAAAACCAACATAACCATGCGGCTCATTCAGATCAAGAAAGGCAAGATTCGACGAGTAGCTTTGGTGGAGGAGCCATATCTGCGGTTACTGGACGGATGTTCCTCAATATACGCGCTGGCCAATGTCGCCCTGTCTGCCAACATGCTGCTGACCGACCTGGTTCGGCAACGCGACCGGCACGAGCAATTGGAATATGACCCGATTTATAACGGCCGTTCGGAATGGCGAATCTTGCCCGCTATCGACCATCCGGAAGAGCCAGCTCGCTGCCTGGTATCGGGAACGGGATTAACCCACCTTGGGAGTGCGCAAAATCGCCAGTCCATGCACGAGGAACGTCCCGAGGACCTTACTGACAGTATGAAGATGTTTCGCTGGGGAGTGGAAGGAGGCCGCCCATCGGCAGGCCGCACAGGCACTCCACCGGAGTGGTTTTATAAAGGTACAGGCACCACCGTGCGAGTGCATGGCGAGTCACTCGACATTCCATCCCATGCGGAAGACGGTGGCGAGGAAGCGGAGATCGCGGGCGTCTATGTCATCGCTCCCGATGGCCAACCTTGTCGAATCGGAATGACGGCTGGAAACGAATTCTCCGATCACCAGTTCGAAAAGAAAAACTACCTGAACCTCGCGGGCTCAAAGCTTCGCACTTGCGCGCTTGGACCGGAACTCGTGGTGGATCCAGATTTTCAGTCTGTGCAGGTGGCGATCAAGATCGAGCGCAACGGGCATACTCTCTGGTCGAAAACTTTCCGTAGCGGTGAGCGAGAAATGTGTCACAGTCTGCGAAACATCGAACATCATCATTTCAAATACCAGGCGCATCGCCGCCCGGGAGACGTGCACGTGCACTTCTTCGGCACCGATTGTCTCAGTTTCAGCGACGGTATTCGATTGCAGGAGGGAGATGTGATGCAAGTTGCTCCGGAGGGCTTCGGACGACCACTACGCAACCCGGTGCGGGTTGCGAGGACTACGACCGCTCCGTTGATTGAAGTCCTTCCCTTAAGGTGATTGAACTCCATGTCAAAGCCGCACGTGGCAGTTTTGGGACTCGGCACAATGGGCGCCGGGATGGCGGGACGCCTGCTCTCCGCAGGTTTTCCTCTTACAGTCTTCAACAGAAATCCTGAGAAGACTCTGCCTTTCTCCCGCGCCGGGGCGTGGGCAGCAAAGTCGCCGCGCGAAGCCGCGTCTCGCGCTGAGATCCTCATCAGCATGGTTGCCGATGACCTCGCCTCCCGCGATGTGTGGATGGGCGAGAATGGCGTACTAGTTGGAGCCAAACGCGGTGCGGTGCTGATCGAATCCAGCACGCTCAGCGTGGGTTGGGTAAAAGAGTTGGCGGACGCGGCCTTGCGTTGCGGCTGCGAGTTTCTCGATGCTCCGGTCACCGGTACGAAACCTCACGCCGCTTCCGGCGAACTGATATTTCTTGTCGGTGGCCCCATCAATGTGCTTGAGTCAGTGCGGCCTGTTCTTTCTGTGATGAGTCGTGAGGTGATTCATCTCGGCCCGCATGGAAGCGGTGCCATGATGAAACTAATCAACAACTTTGTATGCGGCGTACAGGCTGCATCTTTTGCGGAAGGGCTCGCGATGGTCGACGCGGCCGGTCTCGATCAAGCGAAGGCTGTGCGTATTCTCACCGAGGGCGCCCCCGGGAGCGGGATCGTGAAAAGGATCGCAACCCAACTAAGCGGCGAAGGTGGCGATCCAAATTTTACGGTCCGATTGATGGCCAAGGACCTCGCATACGCCGTGCAGGAAGCGTCAGGGAAGGGAATTCGGCTGCAAACGGCCGCGTCAGCGCTGGAAATATTCAAAAAAGCGGTTGCGGCTGGCCACGGAGATAAGGATTTTTCTGCAGTGACCAAGGCCTTCAACAAAGCTTGACGACCATGTTTTTAAGGTTCGACGCGCTTTCGCTGCAATGCCGCTTCAGTAGGCCTACCAGGTGATGCGCACCAGCGACAAACCCTGCCGCGGCAAGTCAAATTGTAGATGTGCGTTCCTGCTCTGAACCCCGATCCACATCGGTGAATCCAGTGATTGCAGTTGCCCCGCCGCGCGCAGCTTTTCATACTGCCCGTCCGTCGGTGACTGCGGCGAGCCCATTTCCTTCCATGCTCGGTATGCGTTGCTGTGATCGGAATCGACGCGAAAGTGTTCGAGCAACGCGCGGGTTACATTCGCAGGCAGGCCGCCAACTGAGAGATCAATCCGGGCCGCGGGCGCGGCCAGGTCGTCATCGTGATAATTCCAGACCAGGATGTCCATCTCCCCTTCCTTCGCACTAGCGATGGCATTGATGTCTGGATTCTTCCGCACTCCGTCCTGAACGATCTCGGCGTTCGGCAGTGCAGCGGAACTTGTAGCCATTACGCGTGCGCCACCTAACATCCCGAACATGCGAAACGCGTTCAAGACGGCCTTATCGACCCCGTTGGTGGCTAATGTGCGAAAGCCCTCAAAATAGGGCTGGCTCTCGAACTCGAACGCCCATGTCACGATCCCCAGAACGTCAACATGATCGGTTGCCGCGAGTGCCAAAATGTTGTTCAGCACCTCGGCTTCGTAGCAGGCGTACAGCGGCCCATTGCGATAAGAATTCTGAGGATTTGTTTTCGCGGAGCAGGCGGCGCATCCCTCGGGATCCGATTCGCCCAACACGATCGGCGTCTTACGCCACTCCGGGAAAGATGCCACTACTTTGAAGCCCTGTTCGATCGCTGCCAACTGACGCGCAATCCCCATTCGGAGCTCCCTTCGTGTGAAAGCTGATGAAGTCCAAGCGCGATCCCGTTCTGGCAGTCACATAGTTCGGCTGGTGCGCGCAGTGCTCGAGAAACATTCGCAAAAACTCGGCAGCATGCGGAGTAGCGGGGCCCGTGCTATCAGGCCCGCCGATCCGCGCTGCAGGCAAGGCGCGCAGCAACGCATCGACGGAATAGTCATAGAGTCTGAAATATTCTTCCGGAGTACCTTTCCAGTAGCCGATGTCCGGTTCGTTCCAGACTTCCCATAACCAATCTTTCAGTTCTGCATCGCCATAACGCCCTCGCATGTGTTGCGCGAATTGAAAAACCAGTTCTGACCACTTCCGGTAATCCTTGGGCGGGTACGCCCATCCCGTGTAGATACTGTCGGCGGGACCGAGCGGAAAGTTGTGACGATAAGGGTCAGGATGAATGGAAAGCGCCTGGGGCATAAAGCCGAGTTCCACCAGCGGCTTGATCCCCGTTTCCTTGAAAGTATCGAAAATGCGATCGACGATTGCCCAGCTGTAGATCGGATTGCCATTCGCGTCTTCGCTGTAGACATTGGTAGACCCCCACTTCAACGAAGCAGACCCATCGCCGCTAGTGAACAGGTTGTGTATCCGAACGTAAATTGGTTTTGGACTGAGAGCTGTCAGCTCGCGGAGCAGTTTTTGCCCGTTCGGAGCGTACGTATAGTTGGGCTCGTCGTAGCCGAAATAGTTCCACACGGCCGGCATCGGGCCCTGGGACTTGTCGGCCGCGACCCGAATACTGACCGAATCCGAAGATGCCTGTGCCGAACACGCTGATCTCAAGAGAGCGAGCATTGCAATTGCTGGGAAGATCCAACGAAGATAATTCAGCATGCCTACAGCTAATGACCGCGGTAAACGGAACTCCTGTGCTGTCTCTTGGGCCATGATTGTGCGCCTTGTTGGGGACGGGATTCGAATCATAAGCCTGTAATCGTTTACAGGGGCGCCTGATCTGTGGATAATGCCTTCCGATAAAGGGCGAGCCTGGACGAACGTATGAAAAGCAAACGTTTGCCATGATCCGACGGATCCGTAAGCCCCTTGCAGACTCCAGTTCTTTGGCTGTGCAACACACAGGAGAAACTCAAACATGTTTTCCGACAAAAGACGACACTTCCTGCAGCAGGTCGCCGGTGCCGGCGTGGCTTGCTCTGCGAACCTCCTCCTTCGTCCTTTCTCATACGGTCAAACTTCTCCCGCCAGTTCTGGCGACGTCACGCACATTTATCTGGATTCCCGTCGCACCATTTCGCCTCTTGACCCAAACCTGTTTGGCTCGTTCCTGGAGCACTTGGGCCGTGCCATCTACGAAGGTATCTATGATCCCGGCTCCAGCCTCTCGGATGCGAACGGCTTCCGCAAGGACGTCATGGACGAGGTACACCAACTAGGAGTTCCGATTATTCGCTATCCCGGCGGTAATTTCGTTTCCGGCTATAACTGGCTCGATGGGGTCGGACCCAGGAAAGATCGGCCGCGCACCCTCGACAAGGCCTGGAACACCATTGAGACCAACCAGTTTGGAACGAACGAATTCATGGCATGGTGCACGCTGGTCGGTGCAAAGCCGTTGATGGGGCTCAACCTCGGAACGGGAACGCCGGAGAAAGCCGCCGCCCTGGTCGAGTACTGCAATGTGGAGAAAGGCACCAAGTGGAGCGAACTCCGGCGCAGTCACGGTATTGAAAAGCCCTACAAAGTCGAGCACTGGTGCCTGGGCAACGAAATGGACGGTCCTTGGCAGATCGGACACATGACCGCAGCCGAATACGGCATGAAAGCGCAGGACGCCGCCCGGCAGATGCACTACGTCGATCCCTCACTCAAACTCATAGCCTGCGGATCGAGTCATCCGGGGATGCCCACCTACCTCGAGTGGGATCGTGAAGTCCTCGAGCATTGCTATGAGCATGTCGATGGTCTGTCCCTGCATCGCTATTTCGGCAACACCCAGGAAGATACTGGTGGCGACAGCACCAAGTACCTCGCAATGAACCTGAGTATGGAGCGCCAGATCGCGGAATCGCTCGCCGTGTGTGATCTGGTGCGGGGGCACAAACGATCACCCAAAAAACTCTGGCTATCCTTCGATGAATGGAATGTATGGTACCGCGCCCGCAGCGGCGATGCGGTGAATGGTCACGAGCAGGAGGCTCCGCATCTCCTGGAGGAGGTCTACAACCTCGAGGACGCATTGCTGGTAGGCGGAATTCTGAACACCCTGATCCGTAACGCCGACCGTGTGAAAATCGCCTGTCTCGCACAACTCATTAACGTCATTGCTCCCATCATGACGAACTCCAAGGGTTCACTCCGCCAGACAATTTTCTATCCCTATAGTTTCGCCTTGCAATTCGCACGCGGGACGGTGCTGAACTTACTCGTGGAGTCGCCCACATACGAAGTTTCTCAGATGGGCCAAGCTCCGTACGTGGATGCGGCGGGAACCCTGAACCCTGAGG
>QIAH01000107.1 GCA_003225465.1 Acidobacteriota bacterium
GCGGTCGAGTTGGCACCAATACGGGTTAACGCGGTATCTCCCGGAGTCGTTCGGACAAACCTCTGGCAGAGCATGAGCGCACCGGAGCGCGAACGTCTATACGAAAGCGTGGGAAAGAGTCTCCCTGTTGGCCGAGTCGGCGAGGCTCATGACGTAGCGCAAGCCTATTTGTTTTTGATGCAGGAAGGACTCAGCACTGGGCAGACCGTTGTGGTAGATGGCGGTACGGTCCTGGTTTAGGGCCGCAGTAGTTTCCAACCGGCCTCCACCTCGGAGACATTCAAGACAGATTGGAAGAGTTGAGCGATTCACTTGCGTCTTGACCCGCGCTGGCCGAAGTTGCCCAGGCTCGGACAGCGGGAGAAAGAAAGTGCTCCGCGATCCAGCCTGTCATCGCCCTTTCACGGCGTAAACACGGGTTCAAATCCCGTCGGGGACGCCAAATCTTTCAACAACTTGCGAGCATTTCGATTTTCCCGCGGTACGGCGATCGGCCGCCAAACGCACGATTGGTGGGTGAATCCAGGGCTGTAACGAAACAAAAGATGGTGAACTTAAAGGGCTTAAATAAGGACCGAAAACCAACGGTGCCAGGTTACCGCCCCGAAGAGGCGGTTATGGCGCATGAGATCCTGAGTGCCCAGACTAGTGTCGCAACCCACACGGGCAGGAGATCAAGCATACTGCTTCGCATAGATGCCGAATTTCTTCATTCGAGAAAGGAAAGTCGTGCGGTTCACTCCCAGACTTGCGGCAGCACCATCGGCACCGCCGACGCGCCCCCTGCATGCAGTGAGTGCTCGTATGATCTCATCGCTCTGCCTTCTTTCATACTCGTCAGCAACGCTGGTTTGGTGCCTTTGCGAATCTGTTCTTTCTTCCACGACCCGCTCGAGTTTACGGTGGGCGCATGGTAACTCTACCGTATTCGTTTTCCGGAGTTCTCCGAGCGGCGCATCAAGTGACTTGCCTCGCGTCACGATGACCGCTCGCTCAATAAAGTTCTCCAGTTCACGAATGTTGCCAGGCCATTCCCATGCTGTAAGTCCGCGCATGATAGACGGCGAAATAGAGTCAATCTTCTTCTGCATTTGCTTGGCAAATTTCTGCACAAAATAACTCACCAGTTGTGGAATGTCTTCCTTACGTTCCCGCAGAGGTGGTATCCGGATCGGAAATACGTGCAAGCGGTAGTACAGATCACTTCGGAATTCGCGGGCTGCAATCATCTGTTCGAGGTCGCGATTGGTCGCAGCGACGAGCCGAATATTGACTCTTCGCGTGTGAGTGCTCCCCAGTCGTTCAAATTCGCGCTCTTGTAATACACGCAAAAGTTTCGGCTGAATCTCAATCGGAATGTCTCCCACTTCGTCGAGGAACAAAGTGCCTTGATCCGCCAGTTCCATTCGGCCGATTTTCTGAATAATCGCGCCGGTGAAAGCTCCCTTTTCATGTCCAAACAGTTCGCTCTCCAGCAGACCGGTAGGAATGGCAGCACAGTTCAGCTTCACAAACGTGCGATCTTTGCGCCGGCTGCGGTCGTGAATGGCGCGGGCGATCAACTCCTTGCCCGTGCCTGTCTCACCAAGCAACAGGACTGTCGAATCGCTGGGAGCAACCGTCTCAACAAGTTCCAGAACATGTTTCAGCGCTGGGCTGTTCCCCACGATGTTCTCAAAGTTCATCTCGCTGCGAATTTCTTCTTCGAGATAGAGCCTCTCCTGGGCGAGTTTGTCTTTCAGCTGCGAAATCTCGTGATATGCGATCGCGTTTTCGATCGCGATTGCGATCTGCCCTGCAGCTTGGGCAAGGAATTCGACGTCCTCTGGTGTGAAAGTAGCCTCGCTCTTCCGTGCAAGGCTCAAGATTCCGAGGGCTCGACCTCGATTAACGAGAGGAATCAGACAAGTCCTTTTCAAGCCCTCCGCGAGGACTTCCTCGTAGATCTCTGGAAGGATATCGGCAGGGTCGAACCTCTCCACGATGACTGGCTTCAATGTCTCAAGCACCCGCTTGCTCGGCCCAGTTATTGTGTGGACGTGTTCTTCTCTGATGAACCCTCTTCCCTGTGGAAAATCTAGGGCGTAAAGCCTCGAATTCTCGGATTCCGGGTCCAACAGCGAAACAGCAACGACGTCACAGTGCATGACCTCGCGAATGCTGGCTGCAATCTCGCGCAACAGTTCCCGAGGTTGCAGATTTGATGTAATTCGATTCGTCAGATTCAGAAGCAACTTCAGCCGCTCATTTTGTTGTCGCGCACATCTGAGATTTAAACCATCATCCAGCGCGAAGGCGACGACACGCCCGATCAGCCACAGGAAGCTTATTTCTTCTTCACTGAATGGATTCACCGTGTCGCGGTTGATTCCGAAAACACCCAATCGACGATGCGGCGTAGTCAAGGGTATGCGGACTCCGGAACCGAGGCCTATTGTTTTTGCCCATTCCTTGAATCGCGGATAGCGCTCTTCCGACTCCCAATCGCCAGTATGTTGTGGATCCCTACTGCGCACAGCATCCCACAACGGCAACTCTTCCACAGGCAGGTCCGGGGAGGGTAGTGGGCCTTTGCCGCAAACCATATATTCGATTTCTTTGGAGTTCTGCTTCACCACAACGAAGTAAAGGTGATCAAAGTGCAGGAGCTTGCCGATTTCATCCGCGAGGGTCCTAGCCAGTTCCTCCGGTTCGCGGCACGCGGCGATCGCCTCGCTGATGCGCAGCACGGCCTCATAGCGGTGGCTATCGCCTTGAGACGCAATAATCGAGTCCGTACCCATAGCTTTTACTCGGCGCAGAACCTCAGCTTTCATTCACCCCAATCCCCAAAATAGATGATGACTCTCTTTGTCGCACCCGTTCAAATCTTGGCATTTTTCTAGCATATGATTTCCCGCGCCATGTCGACCATCTCGGTCCCCTCCTGACTAATCGGTCGCGAGATTCCCAGCCTTTTCATTTTGGCGAGCAATGTGGTTCGTTTCAGTCCGAGTTTGGCCGCTGCACCGCGTGGTCCGCCCACCACCCAGCCAGCTTCCTCAAGCGTTTCCAGGATCAGAGCGGGATCTGAGTCTTCCCACGCAGGGCCGGTCCGCTGGTTGTTGTGCAACGGATTGTGGAGCATACCATCGTGTGAAAGGATAACCGCGCGTTCAACCATGTTCTGCAACTCGCGGATGTTGCCAGGCCAGGAATACCACTGGAAGGCAGCCATCGTTTCCGGAGAAATCGAGTCAACCTCCTTTCCCATGCGGTGGCTGAATTGCTTCACGAAATGTGTTACAAGCGCAGGAATGTCCTCGCGCCTCTCTCGGAGCGAGGGCAGAAAGATGGGGAACACGTTCAGCCGATAGTACAGATCACTACGAAATTGACCGCGAGCGACCATCTTCACCAGATCCCGATTGGTTGCCGCGACCAGCCGGACATCCACTTTGTGCGTGCGACCGCTCCCTAAACGCTCGAATTCCTGTTCCTGCAGCACGAGCAGCAACTTCGGCTGCAGGGCAGGAGGGATGTCGCCTACTTCGTCCAAAAAAAGCGTGCCTTTGTCAGCCATTTCGAAGCGCCCGATCTTCTGCGCGATGGCTCCCGTGAAGGCGCCCTTCTCATGACCGAACAAGTCACTCTCCAGAAGATCCAGCGGAATGGCCGCGCAATTCAGCTTTATGAAAGCGCTCCCGCAGCGCTGACTTGCATTGTGAATGGCGTGAGCAATGAGTTCTTTTCCCGTACCGGTTTCCCCCTCGATGAGGACAGTCGAGTCGGTGGGGGCAACCTGTTCCACTTGCTCGAGAACAAATTCGAGGGTAGCGCTATTGCCAATGAGCCGATCGAATCTACCTTCGGCCTGGTCCCCCGCAGAGTAGGTAACTGCTGCAGAATCTGCCAAAGATGCTCCTTTCAAGGTTGTCATGACCTGGTAGCTCGCATATCAAGTGCAGCTCGGACCGTTTTGAGCAACAATTGATAGCGACGGACGCTCCACTGACTCTAACGAAAGCGGTAGCCTGCGTGCGGACAGAATCAGCACCAAATGAAAACCACAAAGCAAGGCAAAACTCATCGTGAAGGCGCTAGATGTGTCCGCTGAGTGACCAACGGCCATGCGCCAGCCCAGGAACGTCGCACAAACCGTTGTTAGTGTCGGCCCACCAAGACGCTGCACGATGTTCAGCGACGTTGTCGCCATCGGCAATTCCTCCTTCCGTACTGACGCATATGCGGCAGAAATGGATGGAATCCCGACGGCACTCATCCCCATGCCCCTAACAAAAAGGGTAACTGCCAGAATGCCCAGACTGAAGTGTTTGGCACTCAAATAGAGAAAGGGTAGTGTGCCCAGAAACGCGATCAGCGCACCTCTAAGAGATGTTCCCCTAATGCCAAAGCGCTGAGTAAGCCTTGCAACCCAGGGATAGGTAAACACCATTCCTAGTCCCATTGGCGCCATTAGCCAACCTGCAGCACTCGGCGACATGCCTGCGTCGAGAATCAGATATAGAGGAATCAGCATCTGCCCCGCGAATGACAGACCGTTGACCGTGAACTGCGTCAAAGCCGATGCAGAGAAGACCTCGCCGCGGAAAATCTGAAGGTCAATCAGCGCTCTCGGGCCATCTTTCAATGCCTTGCGGAAGAAAGTCGCAAGCAGAACCACCGAGAGCAGGAGTAGGACCAAGCCTCCGCGCTTGTTCATATGGTCCGAGCCGTACAGAAAGAGCACCAGACCCGGCGATAGAGTCAGAAAACCCACCAGATCAAAACTTCTTTGAGATCGTGTTCCGTTGTCATCCGCAGGAAGAAAAAAGGAGGCGAGTACAATCGCCAGCACACCGATCGGCAGGTTGATAAGGAAAAGCCAACGCCAGGACGCATGCTGCAGAATCGCACCCGCGACAACTGGGCCCACGAGGGGTCCTAGCAGCACAGGTACTGCTACGTAGCCCATCACCCGCACCATGTGTTTTCCTGCGGCGCGCGCTATCATGAGCTCCGTCAACGGCGCCATTAGTCCTCCACTGATGCCCTGCAGAACGCGAAAGCCAATCAAGGAATCCGCAGACCAGCTCAAGGCGCACAGAACGGAGGACAGTGTGAACGAGGAAAAGCAAATAAGGTAGAGCCTCTTGGTTCCAATGCGCTCCACTAGCCAGCCGTTGAGCGGAAGCATCAGAGTGAGCGCAAGCAAATATCCGCTGGTAACCCATTGGATCGCTTGCAGGCTGCTATGCAGCTCTACGGCGAGGCTCCCAAGCGAAACGTTGACAACGGTGGCATCCAGTTGTGAAAGGAACGAACCCAGCACCGCGACTGAGACTGCCTTCCAGACTCCTGGGTTGAGCCGGGCGAAATGGTCAGCATCTTCAGGCAAGCGCTTTTAAAACCTCATCGACCGACCGCACCCTTGCAAGACGCGGGAAGATGTTTTGGAACGCAAACCAATGCTCGTCGGCATCCCGGCCCGAGCAGGCGTCTTCGGCGACAATGAAAGCAAAGGCCAAGCCCGTCCCTTGTCGCAGTGTCGATTCGACCCCCATGTTGGTCGAGATTCCAGTGAGGATGATGGTGTCGATGTCGCGAGCCCTCAGTTGCTGCTCAAGCGGCGTTCCAGCGAATCCGCCCCAGTGATATTTCGTGATCAAAAGATCCCCATCTTGAAACCCAGCCGTGGGCGCAATCTCCATCAATTCACTGGGTAGATGCTTGCCCTCAAACGGCATCGGAACGTCAACCGGGAGCCTAATAGCTTGATTGATATCCACCCGCACCCATACGACCAGCCCTCCCTTAGCCCGCAATACATCGGAGATCCGCCGATTATTCGACACCACTTCCGCAGCGGCATGCGGGGCCGGGTTCATCTGCAGAACAGCGTTCTGTAGATCGATAGCAACCAGCGCGGTTTTACGAGAATCGATTACAAGCTGAGACATGGTTCCTCCACAAAGTCGAGGGTACCCTCGACTTTCTACTGATATAATATGAGGATGCCCTCGATTTCGTCAAGTCCGATCCGCGTGGCTCCTCAGCAGGATCGCTCGGCGCGCAGATTGGCAGGCTTTCTTCAGGCGGCCGCCGAACTATTTGCTGCGGTCGGATATGAAGCCACAACGATGCAAGCGATCGCCGATCGCAGTGATTCGTCGATTGGAGCGCTGTACAACTATTTCCCCGACAAAGAATCCGTCGCCGCCACGCTGCGCCAGCAATACTCTGAAGATTTGCAGTCGAGGGTTAAGTCACTCATGGTGGAGTCGAACAACCTGTCAGCTGTTCGCTTTGCTGACTCGTTCATTGACTGCATCACAGATTTTGTGCAGGATCGGCCAGCTTGGCTGAACCTGGTTGCTGCACCCATTTCCTTACATCGTGCAAAGTCCGCTAGGAACGCTCTGCGCTCGACCATTGCCGATGCATTTCGAAGCAAGAACCCGTTCCTTTCGCCAGAACGGGCCTTACTCGCCGCCAACGTTGCGGTTCAGATCGTAAAAGGCATGAGGACACTTTGGCGGGAGACAGAGGCGAAATCACGAGATCTCGTTGCAGCAGAGTTTCGAAAGGTGCTCACTTCGTATTTACAAGAGGTCTTATGCGAAAGAGAGCGAGCAGAATAGATTGCGTTGCAAACCGCCTTGATGCACTGCCTAGGCCTATCGGACTTCGTTGGAGCTTTCTTGCAGACAGGTGTGCCTCTGTATTCACACGCTTCCCAACTCACAAGGGCACACGAAACGTATATCTTCCGGAATTCGGCTGATCTGCAA
>QIAH01000375.1 GCA_003225465.1 Acidobacteriota bacterium
GAGTAAGTACCGGCCGAGTTCAAGCGGCCGCCTGCAGGTAGACGGGATCATGGGGCGATGGGAAGACGAGAACGTGCAGGTATCCACTGCATCGATCGAGATCGCACCAGGGTTAATCGATCTTTCAAAATTCAAGGGGATGCGGCCGCCGACCTTCTACGAGATGGACCTTTGGGTGAGCAATGAGGACGGCAGGCTGAAACCAGGCATGGTTGGTACTGCCAGAGTGTACGGGCAACGCAGGAGTTTGGCGGGTCTTGCACTTCGTGGAATCGCCGACTTTCTTAGCCGCAAGGTCTGGTGAATAGAGAAAGGCTACGGCGCCACCGCAGCCTTTCCAAGGAAACCCTCTTGATTAGGTTATAGCTATACGCTGCGCATGTTGGCGCGGGTGTTGCCACGGGTGTTGCCGCGAGTGTTGCCGCGAGTGTTGCCGCGAGTGTTGCCGCGAGTGTTGCCACGCGTATTGCCGCGGGCATTGGAGCGGGCCTCACTCGACGAGGCAGACGGCGCGACCGGTGTGCTGGCTACGATTGCCTTCTTGGTGGTGTTCAGTGTGCTGATCAGCGATTTCTTCTGAATCGTCATGTTGGTCTCCTTGGTTTCTCTTTTGAATCAGAATTCGGTCGAACGCCTTTCCATAAAGCAAGAGTCGTGCCAAAGCGATGCCACCGCGCAATGATTCTTTATCTCCTTAAATGGAAGCGAGTTGCGAGCAACCACGTCTCAGGATCAGACAGTGGCGAGCGGTTAAAAACTTCACCGCGGTTAATTATTAACCTTCAATGGGTTAATTATTAACCACTTTCGGACAACTTACAGCTTCAACTTCCGGCACAGATACTTCATGCGCTGCGGATCGATCCGAAGAAGATTGGCCGCCGCCGTTTTCTTGCCGTTGGTCCTGCGCAGAGCCGCACTCAAATACGCGATCTCGATCCGCTCCATCTCGGCGTCGAAATCCACCCCTGATTCCGGGATCAGGACCGCCTCCTGGCTCGCGACGCTGGAACTGAGCAACTGCTGGGGAAGATGGTGAGCGGCGATCACCGGACCATCGCTCATAATGACCAGGCGCTGCACCACGTTCTCCAGTTCCCGCACATTCCCAGGCCAGGAATATGCCTCAAGAATCTCCATGAGTTCCGGTTGCAACTGCTTGACCGGCTTCTTGTTAGACGTGCAGTACAGTCTCAGGAAGTGCTCGACCAGCAGCGGAATATCGCCCTGACGGTCGCGCAGCGGGGGCACGAAGATCGGGACCACATGAATGCGGTAATAGAGATCCTCGCGGAATCTGCCAATGCGTACCATGGCGTCAAGGTCGTCGTTGGTTGCCGTGATGAGCCGGAAGTCAATTTTCTTCGCGGTCCTTCCTCCCAGCCTCTGCACCATGCGGTCTTGAAGAACGCGCAAAAGTTTGCTTTGCAGGCCGTGGTGCAGCGTCGTGATCTCGTCCAGGAAAAGAGTCCCTGCCTGCGCAGCCTCAATCATGCCCGGCTTCGCCGTATCAGCGCCCGTGAAGGCACCCTTCTCATAGCCGAACAACTCCGATTCGATCAGACTCTCCGGAAGTGCCGAGCAGTTGAGGCAAATATAAGGCTGATCGCGACGCTCTCCCGTCTGCACGATCGCGTGCGCGACGAGTTCCTTGCCTACGCCGCTCTCGCCCCGAATCACCACGTTGGCATTCGACCCCGCCACCGCCTCGATCGCGCGGTAAACCTTGCGCATTGCCTCACTTCCGCCGATCAGGCCCGCAAATGCCGACCGGTTTTCGACCTGTTGGAGCAGCCACTGGCCTTCGAACTGCAAGGCGCGTTTTTCTATCGTCTGCAGAAGGAGCACGCGCAACTGTTCCCCGTCCACCGGCTTCAGGAAAAAGTGGTCGGCCCCGGCCTGCGTAGCCTGCAACGGGAGCTCGCTGCTAGTCGATTCCGTAATCGCCACCAGGATCAGATCCTCCCGCAAACGACGGATTTCCACCAGGACATCGATGCCATCTGCAGGCTCCTCCCCGATGCTCTCCAGGTCGAGCACAATGCCGTGGATGTCGGGATCATCGATCAAACCCTTGATTTGTTCTTCGTTGCTCGCAAGCTTGACAAGAAACGCGGGCGACAGCTGCCGCCGCATCTCGCGAAACATGTCTTCCGCAAGCGTAATGATCGCAATGGAATGTCGATCGGCTGCCGGCAGGTGGTTGTCGCTGGGAGGCATGAAACTTGGCACTACTCGGAATCGCGCCGGATTATACGGCAATGCAGCTGGAACGCGACCACCACGCCTGTGCTATGCGCGGTATTTGCAATTCCTTGAATTTGGTGTTCAGTCATGGAGAAACTGCCTCTCCCGATACGCGTTTCCGGCGCTTCCGCAGCATTTTTAGGTACTTTTGCGTGAAAATGGCGGGTATACTCTCATCCGTATTAGGTGGAATGGAGTTCGGACATTTCGCCGCCAGACCTGGCAACCGGAATTGATGGATTAGAGGTCCAGGGAAGGGGTGCGATCAGGGCAATGAGCGATTTCAGAGAGGAGAAATTCGACCACGAAGCTGCGACTTTGGTGCCCGATAGCGGCTCTTCCGCCTCCTCCCCTGCCGTGCCCGCGTTCCAAACGCCATCCAGCGGGTCCGCTGAGGGCTTCAACCCCTCAGAAGCAGCGACCATGCTCGAAGGCACTCCTCCTCCTCTTTCACCAATCACCCACCAGAACCCGCCGCCGGGCCAAGCTCTAGGCCCTTCCTCCCCCGTTTCGCCGACCGGCACTTTTGGCAGTCTCCTACTTCAACCTGGAACCATTATTGGCAACCGCTACCGCCTGGTCCAAATCCTCGGCGAGGGCGGTATGGGAGCGGTGTATAAGGCCAGGGACATGGAGCTCGATCGGGTCATTGCCCTGAAAGTGATTCGGCCTGAGCTGGCCAGCAATCCCGAAATTCTGCAACGCTTCAAACAAGAGCTCATCCTCGCGCGACAGGTTACCGACCGGAATGTAATCCGCATCTTCGACCTGGGCGAAGCCGACGGGATCAAGTACATCACGATGGAGTACCTGGAAGGAGAAACTCTTTATCAGATTCTCCGCCGGCATGGGAAAGTCCCGGTACAAGAAGCTGTCGACATCATGCGCCAGACGCTGAGCGGCTTACAGGCGGCGCACCGGGAAGGCGTTATCCATCGTGACCTGAAACCCGGCAACATCATGCGCGATGCGAGCGGTCGAGTTGCCGTCATGGACTTCGGTCTGGCTCGCTCCCTGGAAGGTGACGGAATGACCCGCACCGGCACGATGATGGGGACAATGGAGTATATGTCGCCGGAGCAAGCCCATGCAAAGGATCTGGATGCGCGCTCCGACATTTTCACGGTAGGTCTGATTTTTTACGAGCTGCTCACCGGCAAAATGCCCTACGCGGCCGAGAGCGCAGTAGCCAGCCTTATGAAGCGCACTCATGAGCGGGCGGTGCCAGTTTCGAGCCATGATGCAGCGATTCCTCGGCCCCTTACCTCGATCGTCGCCAAATGCTTAGAATCCGACCCGAAGTTGCGCTACCAGAGCACAGCCGAGGTTCTTCGCGACATTGATAACTGGCAGGAAAAGGGAGCCGCCTCTACCCTGCGCTTCCCCGATGTACGACCTTGGGCACGCGATATTCCATGGCCTCTGATCGGCATGATCACGGCAGTGCTGGTTCTTGCCGTCACCGGTTTCTTGTTTCGAAACAAGCTGCTTGGGCCAAAAACCGGAGCCACTCCAGCTCCAGTTTCGGTGCTGGTGGCGGATTTCCAGAACAAGACATCCGACCCGCTGTTTGACGACACGCTGGAGCCCATGTTCAACGTGGCCCTCGAAGGGGCGAGCTTCATCAATGCATACAACCGAGGCACTGCACGGCAGGCGGCCGCTAAGCTGCCCAATCCGACTGGTAAGCTCGATGAAAATGCCGCCCGACTGGTTGCTGTCAACGAGGGTGTCGCCGCGATCGTGACGGGTTCGCTGAGCAGCCGCGGCAGCGGCTACACCTTATCGGTGAAGGCTATCGATGCTGTCACGGGAAAGACGCTCGCCAATGCCGATGCCAATACTGCGAACAAAGACGAACTCCTTCTCGCAGTGCCGAAGCTTGCTGTCCCGATCCGTGAGGCCCTGGGAGACACCACGCCGGAATCAGTGCAACTCGAGAAGGCAGCGGGAGCCTTCAGCACCTCATCCTTGGCAGCGGTGCACCAGTATGGAATTGCGATGGAACAGTTGTGGGCAGGGAACTCGGAAGAGGCCCTGCGGTCCTTTTCCAATGCCATAGCCTTGGACTCGAATTTTGCGCGCGCCTATGGGGGGACGGCTTCGGCGTACGGAAATCTTGGCAAAACGCAGGATGCCGAAAAGTATGTGAAGCTGGCAATGGAGCACGTGGACCGTATGACGGAGCGGGAGCGCTACCGCGTGCGTGGGCTTTATTACTACGCCACCTCCAATTACCCAAAATGCATTGAAGAATACGGCGAGCTCGTCAAACGTTTCCCTGCTGACAATGTAGCCTGGATCAATATCGCTGCTTGTTATTCGGGTTTGCGCAGAATCCCTGAAGCGGTCGATGCAGCCAAGCGGGCCGTGGAAATTACCCCAAAAGGCGCTGTCCAACGGATAATTCTGTCGTTTTATAGTTCTTACAACGGGGATTTCATCGTCGGTGAACGCGAAGCCCGGACCGCGCTGAAACTGAATCTCTCTTCGCAGGCCTATCTTGCTCTTGCAGAGGCACAACTGGGGCTGGGCCAGATGTCTCAGGCGATTGAAACCTATCACAAGCTGGAAAAAACGGACGCGCTGGGCGCTTCCGTGGCCGCTTCTGGCTTAGCGGATATCGCTTCCTATGAAGGCCGCTACGCAGATGCGGTGGGAATCCTTGACAAGGGTGTAGCCACCGATTTGGCCACCAAGAACGCGGACAACGCCGCCGAGAAGCTGGCTGGCATCTCCCACTTACAAGTCTTGCGTGGCCAGAGGGCGCCCGCCATTGGCGCCGCGACCAAAGCCCTATCAATAAGCCAGTCCGTACCGGTCCGAGTACTGGCAGCGCAAACCTTGCTCGAGGCTGGGGAAGTCGCTACGGCGCAAAAGCTGGCCGACGGCCTGGCTTCCGAGGTCCAACCGGAGACCCGAGCCTACGCAGAAATCATTCGTGGCGATCTGGCCTTGCAGCGTGGACAGAAGAACGAAGCCATCAAGATGTTCACTGACGCCAACCAACTGCTCGATACCTGGATCGGCAGGTTTGAGCTGGGCCGAGCGTATCTGGAGGCTGGGCTATTCGTTGAGGCGGATTCAGAGTTTGACCGCTGCATGAAGCGGCGGGGTGAGGCCTTGGAGATTTTCCAGGACAATGTCCCTATGTTCGCCTATTTCCCACCCCTGTATTACAACCAGGGACGGGTGCGTGAGGGACTCAAGAGTCCGGGGTTTGCGGAAGCATATCGTACATATCTCGGCATCCGCGGTAAGGCCAGTGAAGACCCGTTGGTGGTCGACATTCGCCGCCGCCTTGGCCAGTGAGGATCTTGAAAACCCGGTTGCGTTGGAGCGTCTCCGCTCGGTGTTTGCGGGGCAAGAGAACAAGAGTGCAAAACGTCAGCGATGAAAATGCCCGGCATACGCCGGGCATTTTCGTCTAGCTGAAGAGCCACTTCTTGGCGTTCGTTCTGCCTACTGTAACTTCAGCCCCGTTCGCTCCACCTGTCCGCTGTCCAAATCCAACTCCAGGACGTAGCAGCCTGCGGTTGTCGTTTTCGTGTCCCAGTTGAAAACGAACTGGTTGGTCGAGAAACGGAACGTGCTGTTCCCCTTGGCCCCGGCGGTGGGTGAATACAGCGCCTGTACATTGGCCGGGCAACTGGGCGGATTATTCACCGAACATCCTGCGACCTTGTTCACTTGCGACGGCCGACAAGTACCATCCGCCTGCGGCGCGAACGGGCCGACACCGTACAGAGTGTTGGCGTTCAGGTTAGTCACGAGGCTGCCATTGCTGTTTTGCAACGTCCACTTTGCCGTCACCGACTTCGACAAGTTGAACGGTCCCGAGTACGAGTTGGTGTTGGGAGGGTCTGCCGTCGCCAGCGGCGAGTAGAATCCGGTGAAAATGTATGGCGGGAGGCAGTCCATCTGGCTGACCGAATTCGAAGGTATGCTTTCCCTGCCATCCGACAGCAAGGCGGTCACGACGTAGGTGTACGTCGGCCCGCAGGTAACATTCTTGTCGGTGTAGGTCAACGTGTTTCCAGGCACGCTCGCAATCGCAGGTGGAGCTGGCGTGCCGTTGGTTGCCCTGTAGATGTTGTACGAGCTGATTTGTCCGAAGGTCGGCGCGGTCCAATTCAACTGAATGTACGACGGTGGCGCTGTCAGCATCGCGGTCAGCGACCGGGGAGGCCGGACAGCGGAGTTCGCTGTTTCGAAAGTGAGTTCCGCATTTCCGACACCGGCACCTCCCGTCAGTCTCCCGGCGCCCCCGGTCAATCTGCCGGTACCGCCTGTGAGTCTGCCGGCACCACCTGTAAGTCTGCCGGCACCGCCGGTCAGTCTCCCGGCGCCGAAAATGTCACTGCCGGTGGCTCCAAGCTGGCGCAAGTCAAGGTTTGCCCAATCGTTATAGCCGCGTAAGGTTGTATTGATGTTCCCGTCGAAATTGACATCCGAGTCACTTGCCCACGGCGGCGTAATCGGGTTGGCTGCGCCTCCGACGAGGTACATCGTGGGATTCGGGTCAGCTGGCGATAACGGCGTACCATCACAATGGTGCGTAGCCGCTGAGCCGATGCCATTGGGTTGAAGCGGCGTGTACCACTTCGTGGTCGAATAGGCGAGCGCCGATCCGTCGGTGGTGGTCACGCCGGCGGGCAGGGTGCTTTCATTCAGGGCAGTTAGTTGCTGCTCGGAGTAATCCAGGACACCATTGTCCAACAGGTCTACCTGGAACTGGTAGTTCATGACACTCTGATAATTTGGTTTGCAGTTGGGTTCTAACGTGGCGACGTAATTACCGGGTGTGTCGTAATAGTAGCCACCATGCGTCAAGCCATTCGAGTGCCCCATTTCGTGCATGAACGTGCCAGCTTCTACCTGGTCGGTCTGACCGGCAGCTCCCCAGAGGCCCAGTGCGACGAGGGAGTCGGCGCCTCCGATATCGGATACCCCGGAGGTTGTGTAGATTCGGCCCGACGCTACCGATAGCCCTGGATCCGTCGACTGGGTATAGGTCGCGTTAGTTGCCGTGGGGATTTGTATGGTGAAAATATTGCCACTGGCAGTCTGGACAGAGTAAGTTCCGTTCAGACCAGGATTCGTTGTGGCATCGGAGATGGTCACGCGGTCCGTCCCGGCAATCAGCCCGTGCGCGATCGACGTCGTGAAGATAACCGTGTTGCCGGTGGCGACGACGCTGGCCAGGCTTCCGCCTTGAAGACTCCACTCCGGCAGCCCCACTGCGTGCGCGAACAGAGCATAGTGATAGCTGTCCTTCCGCCCATGCTGGAAGCGCCGTATGCACGGGCCGTTCAAAGCCTGCTGGCAAGAGGTCTCGTCCAGATAGTTGAGTGGCTGGTTCTTCAGGAACTCAAACCCCGCCTTCCAGCCCACGATCCCTGGTTGGTTCACGAACGGACACAGTACCGGGTTCCCAGACGCGTCCGTACTATCGATGCAGGTTTGCTCCTGGATTGCTCCTGTGGCAAATGCTCCGGGGTATCCTGGATTCCCTGGAATGAAATGTGCGCTGATACCCTTGACGCCTTTGGGGGAGGAGAGAGCGCTCGTCATCATCGTGAGCGCGGTCGCAGAAGGATAGAAGGAATACCCGTTCGTCTTGTCACAGGTGCCATCGGCGTTTACGATGCTGCACATGTAGTCAAGCTCTACGAAGAGATCCTTGTTTCCCTTTGCTGCTCCGGGAAGCGCTACCCAGGAAGGATCTGTCGTGCTGCAGAGTCCGCCGTTCACTGAAGCGTCGCAGTATCCCTGCTTCTGCTTCCACACATCCAGAATGCCGTCATTGTCGCTATTCTGAACGGTAGTGCTGAAGATGACAGCTCCCCAGGACACGCAGCCGCTGTTCGAGGCGTCCGGAGTTACCGTAGCCGTCGCGGAAGCGTCATTGGCATTCACTGGGTTCACTGGGTTGCTGGTGGGGCTCAAACTCCAGGTCGGATTGTCCCAGGAACCGTTGTAGTAACCGTAGAAGGGCGGAAGATTCTTGTAGAGGGAAGGCAGGTTCACGCCATTCAGTGAAACAGTCTCATACTTGTTGTTCTGGCCGTTCCCCACGATATGCGTTAGCTTGGAAATCGGGCTTGCCGCAGCCTGATAGAAGCCCTGCAGGGACTGCGTCATGGTCGAGGAACCATTGGCGGGGGCAAAGGCACCGTCGTAGATGACCACGGAGGTCAGCGGTAATGAGGGTGTAAGGGCGCGATAAATGACGATCAGGCTTGCGCCCAACGTCAGCGGGCTGCCCCCACCGTTGCTTCCACTATCTGCGAGACTCACTTCATAGATGCCGTTCGCCACGGGATTTCCTTTGGAATCCTGCCGCAGAAACAGACGCACATCCGCGCCATACGTGCGCATGGTTTTCGAGCCTTGTGAATTCCCCGAACATCCGCCCGAACTCCACGACACCGGAGCGTTGGGGTTCCCCAACACGACCCCGGTGATCGGGTAACCGGTCGCCGGTCCGCCCTGGAACACCGGCCTGAAGAACCCGTTTTGCCCCGCAAATGTCGTCTGCGAACTCTCAACCGTTTCCCAGTAGAGGAAGGCACCAACAATATCGGCCCCCAAAGGCACACCCGTAGAAGGTACTGAATTCGCATCCGGCATGCTGAACTGTTTCGTCGCGTAGCCATTCACGCCAAGTCCGCGCAGACCCACGCCGGCCACGACGTAATCGCCCGTTACAAAATAGTTGTTGCTGAAATTCAACGGCGTTTGCGCAAACCCAGTCTGCTCAAACCCAATCAGCAAGAGTAACGCCGGTACATACAGGGTAGAAATCACCTTACGGACAGCACGACGAGTGCGTGTGAAGGGACGACACAGCATGTTTGTTCCTTATTTGATCGAAGGACTTGGGAGCCTCCGAATTTTTGGGGACGACAGGCCAACGGCGGCCCTGGGGGGGAACGCTGACGTTTACGCCAGCGAAGGGATTTTCTGCTTATCGGCTTTAATTGTCAATGCTTATCGTTCGGACATCATCGACCAACCTTCTTCGTCGATTCCTTGTCATGACCTCAGACTGGCATTGCTCCTGGTTCCTGGTATGGGAGGCGGGCTGGGGAGCTGGCTTGGATTCGGCTCAGTTTGTTTGCATCCCGGGCTAACAGAGTTCCATGAATGGATTCTGTCAGGCGATTCTTTCTGTTCTGTGTGGGGTTGACCGTCTCGAGGCTGCGAAGTCGAGTTTTGAGTGGTCCGAATGATCTTCCCGGGCTGCGTCCGGCTCATTACCCTTACGGAGACAAAGAAAATAGCTCAGGCTGCTGATTTCTCAATCTATGTTGCTGCTGTTTCAAGCAGCCAAACTCACTAATTCCTGCTCACTCTTCTTCCCGTTCGTTTTCCTGTGGGAGCCTCTCGAGTGAGAGGTCCGGAAGAGGATGGTGCGATCGATGCCTGACAGCGGAGTTCACAGGCAGCATGATTTTGACGATGCAGCCTCGTTCGGTAGCACGGTTCTGCAGCTCCAGCGAGCCGCCGTGCGCCTCCGCTATCTGTCGCGAGAGCACGAGGCCGATACCACTGCCGGTTGGCTTCGTTGTGTAGAAAGGAACAAACGCATTGCTGGGATTCATCAACCCCGGCCCGCTATCCGCAATGGTGATGACCAGTTCGTCTGGGTTTCTGGTCCAGGACAAAACGATCGGTGCTTCAGCCTCACCGCCTCTTGATCCATTCGACCCCGTGCTTCGATTTGCCATCTCAAGTACAGCTTCGGCCGCATTGCGCAGCACGTTTATTAGCATTTGTTCGAGTTGATCCGGATCGGCAGTGAACGTGACGTCTGGACCAGCCACTACCCGCACAGACACCCGGGTTTCAAGGTCGGCTACACGATTCGCGAGCGCTCGCACAGAGCAGCTCTGCAAGGCCGGTGGCGGCATCTGCGCCAGTTGGCGGTATCCTTGCAGGAAGCGATTGAGGGAAGCCGCACGGCCCTCGATAATGCTTAGCCCCCGCTCAAAGTCCTGCTGTTCTGTTTCTTTAATCCCGCTTCCAACCAGTCGCGAATGCAAACTGCCCGCTATCGACTTGATCGGAGCCAGCGAATTGTTCAGTTCATGCCCCAACACGCGAATCAATCGCTGCCACGCCCGTCGTTCCTCTTCCCGCAGTGCACGGCTGACATCAGATAGAACAACCAGGGTGTGTGGGATTCCCTGCTGGCGAAACGAGCTCCTGCGCACGAACCATCGGGCATCGGTTCCGAAGTGCAGTTCGACCAGGGACTCGTTTTCACACGAGAGACAAGGTGCGAGTCCCAAGTCAGAACTGGTCTTGCCGACCAGTTGTGCCGAGCTGAGATCCAGAAGTCTTTCCCCGGCAGAGTTTACGAGCCGCAGCCTGTTCGTTTGATCAAAGGTAAAGATTGGGATATTTACCTCTTCGACTACACGCTGCAGTAACGCATCTGCTTCGATTGCACCCGTGCGGTGTTTCGCCAGCAGGTCTGCGAGCGCGTTCACCTCGAGCGAGAGTTCCCCCAGAGCGTCGTTGGGCACAGCCATTCTGGCGCGGAAAGAATAATCCTCATCTCGCAAGGCGCCCACGACGTTTGCTAGAGTCTGAAGCGGGCGAACTACGTGATCGTGAAGAGTTGCCCCAATTAGCAGGCACGCAATTGCCTCGGCACCGAAGAGAACTAGCTTTGATTGAAGAGACCACGTCTGAAGCCAAATCAGGATGCCGCTGACGAGAATTCCAGGTGCAACCAACAGGATTGAAAATCGGGTTACGCGGCGCTCGAAGGGCGCTCGCAGCTTTCGTCTTTTTCGAACCGTCGAACTTAGGACGCGTGGGCTAGAGCCCATATTTTTCCATCCGCCGGTAAAGGGCACCGCGGCTCAGGCCGAGTGCTTCTGCCGCCTGGCTCACGTTTCCCTGAAAGCGCTGCAGAGCTTTGCGGATCAGGATACTTTCAACCGCCTCCAGACTCAATTCCTCCAGATTCTGGGCTTGCCCGCGTGGCGAAACCAGTCCGAGATCTGCCGTCTGAATCTGTTCCGTACGGCACATCAGGACGGCGCGCTCCATCGTGTGTTCCAATTCGCGTACGTTCCCAGGCCAGGCGTAGTGGAGAAGCGATTGCAGTGCGGTGGGGTCGAGTCCTTTTACTTGGCGTCGGTAACGCGATGCGTACTGGGCAAGAAAATAACTGGCGAGCGCTGGAATATCTTCTTTTCGGTCGCGCAAAGCTGGCAAATGGATCTCGACCGTGTTCAGGCGGAAGAGCAGGTCTTCACGAAATAGCCCGGCCTCACAAGCCGCCTTGAGGTCACTATTGGTAGCCGAGATCATGCGCACATCGATTTTCTTGCTCCGCGATGAGCCCACGCGTTCTACTTCTCCGGACTCAATGACTCGCAGCAGCTTGGCCTGTTGTCTCGGCGGAACATTACCGATTTCGTCGAGAAAAACTGTCCCGAGGTCAGCCAACTCAAAGCGCCCGATCCGGTCGGTGCGGGCGTCCGTGAAGGCGCCCCTCACATGACCGAAAAGTTCGCTCTCAAAAACTCCTTCAGCTAGTCCCCCTGTATTCACCGCGATCAATGCCTTGTGCTTCCGCAGAGAAAGCGCGTGGATGGTGCGTGCGACGACCTCCTTGCCAGTGCCATGCTCTCCTGTGATGAGCACATTCGCATCTGACGGTGCAATGCGCGTAATGGCCTCCAGCACCGGCGACATGCTTGCCGAGGTTGCGATCAGTTCGGGCAAGCCTTGGACATTCAGAAGCCGATTTTCCGCTGCCAGTCGTTCGGCATGCTGCAAAGCACGTCGCAGTTCGACCTGTGTCCGAATAATGGAAAGCAGGCGTTCGTTCTCCCAAGGCTTCTGGATGAAATCGCGGGCGCCAAGGCGCATGGCTTCAACGGCCAGTTCCACATTACCCCACGCTGTCATAACGATGACGGGCAGTGTGCTGTCCTGCGAAACGATTTCTGAAAGCAGATCGAGGCCCTCGCGTCCAGACGTGGTGTCGCGCGTGTAGTTGAGATCAATCAGGACTGCGTCATATTGTTCGGTAGCCAACGCATCCCGTGCAAGCTCTGGCGAGCGAGCAGCATCGACCTTGTATCCTCGCGGTTTGAGCAGGAGTTCGATGGCTTCGAGAATGTGCTGCTGATCGTCAGCTGCCAATATCCGCGGCACAGTCGCAGTTTTGGTCAGGGCCGTAAGGGCTGTTGCTTCATGCGGCTTGGCAGTAGAAGACATTTTGAATGTATAACGTGTCCGCTTTCTCAAGGAGTTGCGGAGCTGACAGTTGCATCTATGGCATCCTGAATCGCGATTCCATTATGTTCTAAAGTGGAGCCGATCGCACGCTCCACTTCGACTCGCGCTTTCTCATAGACGGTCATTGCAGCTACAAAATCCAATTCGGCGAGCGCAAGGTCCCGTTGCGCGGTCATAGTCTGGAAGGTGGACCCGGCGCCGAGTACCTGCTCCTTTTGCGTGATTTCAAAAGTGCGCTGCGCGAGATCACGGGACTTGCGGGCAGCTTCCACCCGGGCTGCTGTCTGCTCGAGCGCATATTCCGCATTGCGAACCTCAATTCGTATTTGCTTGCGCAACTCTTCCCGCCGCAATTCGGCTTGACGGTATTCCAACTCGGAACGGTATTGATCCGCTTTCGCAACGCGATTGCGAATGGGAATATTCAGGTTGATCCCGACATAGTAGTCCGGTGCGGTGTTATTGAACGCATTCTTTAAAGCACCCGGGTAGTCGGCGGGTACATTGGAAGAATTGGGGACATCGGGCACGTTGTAGACTGGGTTCAATGGTCCTGCCAATCCCGATCCGCCGTAAAAAGCTACTAGAGAGAGCGAGGGCAAGAGCGCATTGCGTGCCGCTTTTCGGCTGATCTGACGGTTAACAAGATCAACGTCGGACTCGGCAAGTTCAGGGCGATCGCGCAAAGCTTGCTGAATTAGTTCCTGTACCGATTGGTTCGAGGGGACGATTTGTGCTGACTGCAGCGTATCGGTTGGCACGACATTGACTGACTCAAGCACCGGATCCTCCAAACTCTTTGTGAGTGCATTCTTCATCAGAAGCTCTTGCAGTTGCAGGCTTGTCCGGGCAACGGTTAGATCCTGCTCGCGCTTCGACACCTCGGCTTCAGCTTTCATCACGTCCATGGCCGGGATGCTCTCCAGTTGCAGCTGCTTCCTCGCGTTCTCGAGCGACTGCTGCGCAAATGCGCGCGATTGTTCGTTCACCTGCGACTGTTGGTAAGCGTTCACAAGGTCCCAATAAATGTTCTCGATCTGGGTCACTGTGGCCATGACTTGGTCTTTGAAGGCGATATCAGAGATCTTCTTGTTGTTGTTGGCGATTCGCAGATACCGAAGATTTGGGCCAAATCCAAATCCAGAGAGCAGTTGCTGCTGGAAAGAGAACCGGTACATCGCACCCAATGCGGGGGAAAGATTGAAAAAAGGACTGTTGGTAGTTTGACGATTGTTGTTGAACTCGAAAGAAATGCTTGATCCAGTAGCAAAGGCCTGGCTAAAACCAAAATTTGCCTGCCCGGTGTTGAGCTGCAGAAGTGGTACACCATAAATGCGCTGATTCGCGAGAGGGGTTGTCTGATGCTCTGCTCCAACTGACGCAACGATGGTGGGATCATACGAAGGCACAGCCGTGCCGACTCCCAATGTCGATTGCACGAGGCCGGAAGCGCCAGCGCCAGCGCCGCCTGCGCCGGCAGTCGTCCCTCCAGCGCCTGCACCAGGTGCACCAGTACCAAACCCGCCGACACCGCCGCCTGGAGTGCCTTCGACGACTCCCGCATTCACTCCTCGGAAAACGCCGCCTGCCTTCGTGCGCAAAATGTCCATATCCGCGATCGGCAGGTTGTAGCGCGCAATCGCGATGTCCAGATTGTTTTCCATCGCGAGCCGGATTGCGTCTTTGAGTGACAAATACAGTTTTCCATCCCGAATCAATTGATTCAGCCGCGGAGAGTTCGTGAGCTCAGGTTCAGGCGTAGAACTTGGCGAATAAGCGCTCAGTGGATTACGGGATGACGGCATCTTGAAGACGGAAGAGTAATGGGGTCGAGACGGGCTTGTATTTGCGATGGTGTTCGAATTGGCCGGATTTGTTGGCTGTTGGGAGAAACACGTACAGGCACAGACTACAGAGCAAAACAGAAATGCGGCAAGCCGCTCTAAACGCGAAGAGCTCCTCATTGCCTCACCACCTCATACGGCTGAAGGTCCGCATGTGCAGTGTCGCTCACAACCCAGCCATCACGTAGTTGAAGTGTCCGCGCGCCGTACGCGGCATTCGCCTCGGAGTGCGTGACTTGAACAATCGTCGTCCCCTGCCGATTCAAGTCGCGAAACAATTCCATGATCTCCTTTGCCTGCAAAGAGTGGAGATTCCCGGTGGGCTCGTCCGCCAGCAACAATGCAGGCTTGTGGATCACTGCGCGCGCAATGCCCACCAATTGCTGCTGCCCGCCCGAGAGCTGGCTGGGAAACAAATCTTTCTTGGCGACGATCTGGAATCGGTCCAAGCTGTCGGCCACCATGCCCTGTCGCTGCTTGTGAGGGATGTCTTTGTAGGAGAGTGGGAGATCGATGTTCTCGCGGACTGTGAGGTCGTCAAGCAGGTGATAGCTCTGAAACACCATGCCGATGTTCCGCCTGGCAAGATCGGCCCGCTGTTTGCGCTTCATCCCATGAACCGCCTGATCGCGAAACCAATACTCGCCCTCCCAGCCGTCGTCGAGCAGTGCGAGGACATTTAACAAGGAGGATTTGCCCGCGCCCGACGACCCCATCACGGTGATGAACTCACCTTCGCAAATCTCGAGGTTCACGCGCCGAAGCACAAAAAATTGACCGGCAGGAGTCTTATAGCTACGTTCGAGGTCCTTAAGTCGGATCATGTCCCTCCCCATATTTCTTGCTTGAACTCACTCGTACCGCAGAGCCACCATGGGATCGACTTTGGCCGCTCGGTAAGCCGGGATGATACTGGCGACCAGCGCGACCACAGAAAGGACGACGGCAACCGAAAGGAACGTAATCGCATCTGTGGGTTTTACCCCATAAATCAGACTGGCCATCACACGCGCAAGCGCGAGCGCTCCCACAGTTCCGACTGTTACGCCAAGTAATGTCGGCCGCATGCCCTCGAACACAATCATGCGAAGCACGTCGGACAGACTTGCGCCCAGCGCCAGCCGTACACCGATTTCCTGCACGCGCCGCCGCACGCTGTAAGACAAGACGCTGTAGATTCCGATCGCTGCGAGAATCAGCGCAAGCAATGCGAATGCGCTGAGAAGGGACAGGCTAAGGCGCTGCTGCGAAAGCGAGTTCGTTACCAGCTGGTCCATCGTGCGGACGTCCCGGACAGGAATCGTGCCGTCCACCTCGTGGACAGCGTTGGTCACAGCAGAAGAGATGCTCGCCGGATTTGGACTGGAGCGCACCACCAGCGTCATTGGAAAGGAACGCCAGACTTCGCCAGCTGGCACAACAAGCTGACGAAATGGAACGTAGAGCGCCGCCGGCGGTCGAGTCTGGTCCAATCCATCCGTCTTGACGTCTCCTACGACGCCGACCACTTCGCGCACCACACCCGGAAAGAAAGTCAGGGTAATGTGTTTGCCGATCGGATCCTCACCCGGCCAGAATTGTTTTGCGAATGATGCGCTTATGAGTGTGGTCGGTGGTCGTCCCACAACGTCAGTGTGGTCGAAGTCGCGCCCGCGTAGTATCGGGATTCGGAACGCGTTCATGTATCCTGCCGAGATCAGGCGCACATCGACTTCCGGTTGTTCTGACATTGGAACGGCGGGGCGGCCCTCGACTGCGATCGGCTGATGAGAACCATTTCCACTCAGTGGTGCGTCGTCGATTACTCCCGCCGCAACCACCCCTGGCAGTGTGCGGACACGCTCGAGCACGCGCTCGAAAAAGCTGATCTGCTGGCTCGCAGTGGAGAACTTCGCCTGCGAAATTGCCGCCGTCATGGTCAGCACACCATGAAATTCGAATCCCGGGTTCACTGCACGCAGCATCTGGAAGCTGCGAATCATCAGTCCCGCACCAATCAGCAGAACTAGAGAAAGCGACACTTCCGCGACGACGAGAGCGCTGTGGGTACGATTGCCGCTTGAGTCCGTATCGGTGCGACCCAGGCCTTGCTTCAGGGACTGGCTCACATTGGCTCGACTCAAGTGCAGTGCCGGCAATACTCCTGCCATTGCTCCCGTGAAGATAGACACAGCAGCGGTAAACACCAGAACTCTGAGATCAATGCCAACTTCAATCGATGCTGGCAGCTTATCCCCAAGAAACGCCATTATGAGACGAATCCCGAAGTGAGCGTAGGTCAAGCCAAGGACACCTCCGAGCAATGCCAAAAGCACGCTTTCGGCCAGAATCTGACGGATGATTCGAACAGAACTCGCGCCCATGGCGGTGCGGATTGCAATTTCCTTGTGTCGGCTAAACATTCTCGCAAGGGAAAGATTGGTCACGTTGACGCATGCAATCAGCAGAATGAATCCGACGGCTCCCAGCAAGACGAGAAGCGCAGGGCGTACGTCGCTAACCAGGTCCGCTTGCAATGGCCGCACTGCCGCTCCCCAACCTTTATCGTCTGCCGGATATTGCTGTTCTAGCCGACTGGAGATCGTATTCATCTCAGCCTGCGCTTGCTTCAGATCAGCGCCCGGCCTTAAGCGCGCGATCACCAGGTAGTTGTGGTTGCCCCGAACAGCTTTTTCCTGGTCTGTCCAGGCAAGCGGCGTCCACATCTGAGCGAAATCGGGGAAGCGGAAACTCGGTGGCATGACGCCCGCGACGAGATAACTGGTGCCGTCAAGCGTGATGTCATGACCTACGATGTCCCGATTTGAGCCGAAATGCTCGCGCCAGAAATGGTGGCTAAGTACAACTACATTTGCGTGTCCCGGTTGGTCTTCGTCGGGAGAAAAGACGCGGCCAACCATCGGTTGAACTCCAAGCGTGGAGAAGAATCCACTTGACACGCTGCTCGCGTCCACCTGTTCGGGTTTGTCGCCGCCGGTGAGTGTGAAACCCCGAAAGCCGTAGATCGCCATGCTGGCGAAGACATGATTCTGTACTTGCCAGTCGAGGAAGTTTGCGGGCGAGACCGAGAACGTGCTGATACCTGGAAAGCTGGCTTGCGGAGGTGTATGCCAGACCCGCACCACCCGATCCGGATCGTGCAACGGCAATGAACGCAGCAGCACACCATTCACAACCGAGAAAATAGCGGTGTTGGCACCAATTCCCAGGGCTAGCGTAATGACCGCGACCAGAGCGAAACCCGGCGCATTGCGCACTTGGCGGACTGCATACCGCACATCTTGTAGTAATCCTGACATCACTTCTCCTTATTCGTATCGCAGCGCCACCATGGGATCGATGGTGACGGCTCGGGAGACGGCAACGTGCTTGGGCAAACTATCGAGCTTGGTCTGTGTTGGCCCCGATTCCTGGCGCCAGCGTCATCACCGCAACGGACGCGAATCCTGGACCCTTGCGTAACTGCCGCAGCGCATAGCGAAGATCTCGGAGTAAGCCGTTCAAACGCTCGCATCCTGCATCAGCTTGTGAAGCTCATCTTCGGCGACCACTTTACCGTCGAACAAATGAATCTCCCGCTCGGCCTGTTTTACGAATCGCGGGTCGTGCGTCACCATGCAGATGGTGGCGCCTTCGCGGTGCAGATCCTGCAGCAACTGCATCACTGCCTCGCCGTTACGGGAATCGAGATTGCCAGTGGGCTCGTCGGCAAGCAGTATCGACGGATGGCCGGCAAGCGCTCGCGCAACCGCCACGCGCTGCTGCTGACCGCCTGACAGTTGCGACGGATAATGCCGCACGCGGTGCGCCATGCCCACGCGCTCAAGCGATTCCATGACACGTTTCTGGCGCTCCGCCCAGGGCATTTTCTGGCGATACGTAAGGGGGAGTTCGACGTTCTCATAAACAGTCAGATCGCCGATCAGATTGAAGCTTTGGAAAATGAACCCGATTTCGCGATTGCGGATTCGCGAGCGCTGCGTGAAGTCCAGATTCTCGACCGGCTCTCCATTAAGGAGGTACTTCCCGCCCGTTGGAGTGTCGAGCAGACCCATGATCGAGAGCAGCGTGGACTTGCCACATCCCGACGGTCCGGAGATGGCGATGTATTCGCCTTTGCGAATGGCCAAATGCACGCCCGAGAGGGCGTGTGTTTCGATCTCGTCGGTGTAGAAAACCTTGGTGAGCTCTTCAATTTGAATCAGAGGTTGCGCTGTATCGTTCATAGGCACCCTTTATGAGAATTAAATCGTTGAATCATTGAGAGATTGACTCATTGGAGGGCTCGGCAGCGCCGATTTTGCAATGATTCAATAGCCAGATCCCTCGATGATTTCAATCCAGCCTGATCCGGTCAGTGTTGTCATAGCGCGACATGTCTGAAAGAATCACAGTGTCTCCCGCGCGCAAACCCTCAAGCACCTGAATCGAGTTCACAGAAGCGCGCCCTACCTTGACAGGAACGCGGACGCCGCCCTTGCCGTCCGCATCAAGCTTGAACAAACTGATTGTGCTGTTTTCCTGCCCGAATGCCGGGCGTCCGACATAGAGAACGTTGTCGAGGCGTTCCAAATCAACCGTCCCGTCCACACTCAAATCCGGACGAGCTCCTTTGGGAAGCTCCCCCGTGAGTTTTACGTCGACGGTCACAGTTCCGTTCTGTACCGCGGGATCGACCCGCATCACTTCCCCGGAAACCGTGCCGTTATGTGTATCCACCAACGCCGGCTGGCCAATTTGAACGTCGCGAGCCTGCGTTTCGGCAACTTTTAGTTCGGCGATTAAATGATCCGGCTGCACGACTTTCGCCAGCATGGTCCCCGGCGTGACGTGTTGTCCAACTTGTAGAGGCAAGTCCACGAGCACGCCTTCGATTCCAGCCCGCACCTTGAGCGCGTCCAATTGTTTTTGCTTGAGTTCGGCGAGAGCGCGAATCTGGGCCACTTTCGCCTGCTGCTCCGCCAACTGTGATGCGATGGCTTTCTGGTTTATATCGAGCCGCTCGCCTTCAATATTGTTGCGCGTTGTAAGTTCGTCAGCCTTGCTTTTGGAGTTTTTGTAGGCGAGACCTGAAATCACACCCAAGTCGTAAAGCGCCTTATCCGTGTCGGCCTGAAGTTTGGCTTGTGTGTAATCGGAATTGACGGTCGCCGCTCCCGCTTTCTGATTCATCAGATTGCTCTGCAACGTCACCCGCAAGCTCTGATACTCGGCGTCCGCGGCCTTCAACTGAAGGCTGGCATCAACCGCCGCCTGTTCCACCTGTGGATTACTCATTTCGAGCAGAATGGTGTCGGCTTTCACCTGCGAACCGGGCAGCTTCAAAATTCGAACGACTGTGGCTTCGGTCTCCGCTGGAATTTGACGGGTGAATTCTTGACTGGGAATCAAGGACCCCAAGCCGCGGACTTGTCGAAGCATTGACCCACGCTTCACGCTGTCCGTCCAAACTGTGCTGCGCTCAACCTCAGGTGCTGCTGGTTTGAGCCGCGACACTCCCACCGTTACGGCACCAATGCCTAGCAGGCCCACGGTCCCCCAAATAATCTGGCGGCGCTGTCTTTGACGCTTCAACTCTGGCCGGGCGATATCCATTCGAACCAGAATTATGCAAGGCTTCGGCCAGAAGCTGAACGCAGCTATTTCATTGAAAATTATTGTCCTGGCAACCTGCGAAGGCTGTTAAGAGGCACCCGGAATGTTCGCTCGCGGAATTGGCTGTCCATTCCCGGACACTGCATCCACTTCGTTCCTTGCTTGTCCGGTGAACTGGATCTGCTGCTCGATGTCCGTAAATGAACGCCGAATCTCATGAACGGACAGTAATTCTCGCAATTCTGACTTTCGCTTGACGGCTAAAATGATGATCTCGACGGCGATAATGGCAGTTCCGCTCGTGGCCCTGGAATTGCCGATGTCGCAACTAGCTCAATAATCGGCGTCGCCTCGATCTAGGTTTGAGCCAACAGAAAGTAGTTCAATGAGTGGGCTGATTCAGGATCTTCGTTACGATGGGTGGGATCCCGCAGATCGAACAGCAGTGCCGGGACACTCGCGGCGGAAATGTCGTGGATGATTTTATTCAGGACTTGCGTTACGGCCTTCGCCAACTGCTCCGTAGCCCAGGGTTTTCTGCGCTGGCCATTCTGTGTCTAACCTTGGGTATTGGCGCAAATGCCGCCGTATTCAGCTGGGTCGAAGGCATTTTGCTCCGTCCGTATCCTGCAGTCGCGCATCAGGAACGGCTGTTCGCACTGGCCGGGACGGCACGCGGCGAGACCGAACCAGGCGGACTCTCATGGCCTGATTTCCAGGACCTGCGCAGAAATTGCTCTCTCTGTGAGGAAGTCTTCGTCAGCAAGATTACCGGAAGCACACTCAGCGTGGGCGATCACGCCGAGACCGCGCGCGGGAGTATCGTCTCTGCCAACTATTTTGATGCCATCGGCGTTCATCCCATTTTTGGGCGAGGCTTCGAGCCGGGCGAGGACGTCGGCACTGACTCCCATCCTGTCGTCGTCATCAGCTACCAGATGTGGCGTGATCGATATAAACAAGATCCGGAAATTGTTGGCGAAGTGCAGCGCTTTGACAATGTACCGCACACCATAATCGGCGTTACGCCCGAGGGATTTTACGGAACCTTCGTAGGTTGGACCATGCAGTTCTGGGTCCCGGCGTCGATGGAAGAAACCTTCGAGAGTGGCGGATATAAACTCGAAGACCGCGGTGCGCGATGGATCGAAGCGTATGTGAAACTCAAGCCGGGAGTCAGACAGTCGCAGGCACAGCAGGAAATCTCCGCAATCGCGGCACGATTAGAGAAAAATTATCCGGTCACCAACCGTGGACGCAGCATCGGGATATGGCCATTGTGGCAGACGCCGTTCAACCATGCTCGAACTATGTTGCCGACACTCGAAGTCATGGTAGCCGTCGTTGCTTTTGTTCTGCTGATCGCTTGTGCGAATGTGGGCAATCTGTTGCTGGTCCGGTCCTTACCCCGTCGCCACGAGATGAGCCTTCGTCCCGCGATTGGCGCCAGCCGCGTGCGTTTAGTGAAGCAGCTTCTCACCGAAGGCCTCATCCTGTCCGCATTCGGGACAGCCGGTGGACTTCTGGTCGCATCCTGGTGCCGGCACGCACTGGTGTTGTTGTTGCCGACACGCTCAGGTGTAGCAATGTACCTGCCTGGGCAAATGGACGCGCGCGTAATGGCAATGAGCGCCGGCGTCTGCTTGCTCGTGACGCTGATTGTGGGGATCATCCCCGCCTTTCAAACACGGCACCTCGATCTGGCCGGACCTCTGAAGGCCGACTCCTCCGGTGTGGTCCGGGCCCGGGGAACGGCTTGGATGCGCTCCAGCCTTGTTGTCTTCCAGGTTAGTCTCAGCTTCATCCTGCTAGTGGGAGCAGCCTTGTTGCTCGAGAGTCTGGGAAAGATTCGAAGCACAAGCCCCGGCTTCACTACGACCAGCGTGGTAACCACCGGGGTGTCATTGGTGGCTGCAGGATACGATGTCCCGCGAGCGAAAGCCTTTCAGGACGAACTGGTTGAGTCGGCTGCTTTCGCCAGCGTGACGCCGTTGGGCTATATTCCGTACCAATCGACGCCGATCCTCGTGGACGGCTACCAATCGCCGCTGGAGGAACAACCTTCCGCGGAATACAACCAGGTGGGTCCGGGGTATTTCGCGACCTTGGGAATCCCCCTTTTCTCAGGCCGGGAATTTGCGCGCACCGATGACGAGAACGCACCGCTGATCGCCATTGTGAATCGAACCATGGTGACACGCTACTGGGCAGGTGAGGATCCGGTCGGCCGTCGACTTCGAGTGAAAGGTCGTTGGGCGCGAGTGGTCGGTGTAGTCGCCGATTCGAAGTATGAGAGCATGCGCGAGACTCCGAGGCCGTTCTTCTACGTGCCCCTGCGGCAGGATTTCGTACGCGGGCCTGTTCTGAACGTCGAGCATACGGGCCGCACTCGTCCGCGAAGTGCACGCATTGGACGCGAACCTCGCGCTTTACGAGATGATCACACTCCGGGAACAAGTCAAACGCTCGACCTCGCCCCAACTCGTAGCCGTCACCCTGGTCTCGATCTTGGGGGGGCTCGCGCTTCTTCTGGCCGGGGTCGGCCTGTACGGGGTCATGTCCTACGCGGTAGCGCAGAGCACGCGCGAACTTGGGTTGCGCATGGCACTTGGAGCTGGCGCGGCCAACCTGCTCCGGCTCGTGATTTCGCGCGGCCTGCGATTAACCGCGGGAGGTGTTCTCTTTGGTACGGTTGCGGCCCTGGCCGTGACGAGATTACTCGGCCAGCTTCTCTATAACGTGAGCCCGCACGATCCGATAGTATTCGGACTGGCCTTAGCAGTGATGATCACGACTGCCACCTTCGCTTGTCTGTTGCCCGCGTGGCGGGCAAGCCGGACCGATCCTGCGCGTGTCCTCCGAGATTGATTTTCTCCAGATACGCGCTGTCGGGAAATTGTCACCTGGCTTGTGGACTCTCCCAACGAGCGAATCCTGATCATCTACGGCGCCGGCCACTTCCCTTGGCTACGGCGCAATGTCTCGAGCGACCCTACCCTCCAATTGCGGAAGCTCGCGGAATTCGCGAACTACGCGGGCGTGTCCAAGTAGAACCATGCGTAGCGGCCGACGCGGCAGCCCACGCGGCATAGCCAACAATGATAGGCGAACAGGCAGGAGTTCGACCCCGGACAGTGATTCGAGGTAATCGTCCTGATCTCATCCAATTCCTAATTTCTATCTGCCGAGGTTGGCGGACTACCGTAACGTCGACATGCCTCAGAAGTGAATGTTAGTTGTGAGGGATGTTGATTTGCGCATCATCCAGTTGCCCTACGCCTAGAAGTTACCTCAATGGGTACCGACGTACCCTCAGAAAAGTTTCTAATCACATCTTCTGTCGACTGATTTCCTGAATACTGTCGCTTTAGAGCACAAACAGGCCGGTCTGGATCGATCGCCGGGCCGGAAGGAGGAGTGGACTCGGTATGGGTGATGGGGATTACGCTGCGGGCCTGGCCCACGGCAGCAACGCAGGGAAAGATAGAGTCGGCCCTCACATCCGGGCCGAAGTTACGAAGGGTGAAGCTGAACGCATGAGTTTCACCAGCCAGCGGCGTTGGCCCCGGTTTGCGGTCGACATGCCGGTGCAGGTTCGAGTCACCACGCAGGGCCCGACGCGCGTGGTTGCCTGCCACGGCCAAGGCACGGATTTGAGTTGCGGCGGGCTCGCCGTGACGGCCGAGATCGACCTGCCAATTGGTGCGCAAATCGGCGTGGAGTTCATCCCGCCGTATTCCGATCAGCCCATCACGTTCCGAGGCTTTGTCCGCAACCGTGACGGAATCCGCTACGGCGTCGAGTTCATCACCGAAAATGACGACGACTACCGCAAGACCGGGGAACTGCAAGAGGGCCTGGCGGCGATGAACGCCAAAATAACCTGACCATCGCGCAGGGAGTGCCAGGAAGCCATAGAAAAAGCTTCTAACCGCAGGGAACGCGAAGGAACTTCGCTAAGTTCGCAAGAAGTTTTGACTGCCGCCGATTGTTCCTGCCATCGGCCGCGCCGGAAATTCCGTCTCAAAATTTCCAGCAATCGCGCATAATGGAGCACCTGGGTCTGGCCACTCCTGATCCTCCGGTGGAGCTTGTATGAAGCGTGCTGGCGCGTTGTGTGTTGTAGGCTCTGCTTTCCTGCTTGTGTCGTTAGTGTTGGCGCAATCATCCAAAACAGATTCGAAGAAATCGGCCCCCCCGCAGGATTATTGGTTCACGGTGGCCGCCAGCCAGGTCTGGACGGATACCGGGCTTGATCTCGAAGCTGGGGACCGGGTTCACGTTTACGGAACGGTAATGGCCTGCGAAGGTCCGACCCCTAGCGAAAAAGCTCATCTACCTTTGCCGTCAGCTCCCGGTGGGTCTCTGCTGGTCAAGGTGCACGGGGAAACAGCTCCTATTCTCGCATCGCCTGACGCCGACCTGCCCATCCTGGATGCGAGCCACCTCTATCTAGGTGTGAATGGATGGCATTGTCACGGAACGATTCCGGCAAAGGTGCACGTGGACTGGCACAAGCGTCCCGAAGATAAACACTGATCTGCGGGAAGGGCAAAGCTCCACCCAGCAAGCGCCCGGCGTTGATCGAAAACTAGGATCCGCACACTGAACCGGCTCAGCGCGAGAAGACTGCGCCGTGAGGCGATCCAGATCCTTTCCAACCGTGTGGCCACTGCCGCTCGGCAAAGCTGAAGCCGACTTTCCCATCCGTGTCGCGAAACGTCTCATCGACGGAAAGCGCGCCATTGTTCTGGTCGAGCTTCAGGAGGTAGAGCCGGTCGTCCGTTGATTTACCTGAAGTCACGACCAGCCTCTGCATTTTCGGGTCCCATCCCGTCCAGTGAGATGCGTACGTATTGCTGAGACTCAGGCGTGAAACCTCGACGGGCCTCGTAGCATTCGCGATATCGAGCACGATGAAGCCGTGCACTGCCAGCACACTCTGAATCAGGTAATGGCCCACGATAGCGGGAACGCCGCACCAGCTGCCGGGAAAGGTGTACACCATCTGTGCCTGGGGCTGGTCCTTGTCGAGTCCGGTAATGCGCTCGAGGCCACAGCTTAAGGACTGCACGTAGATCGATCCATCGGGGCCAAGCCGCGGCTCTTCCGGGCTCACATGAGAATAATGGTTCTCTCCAACATCGAGATAAGAAGTCTTCAGCAACTTGAGATCAGAGTCGACTCGAGGTGCATCGACGAGTTGGTTGAGACCACGCGGTCGAGTTCGGGCAGAACCACCAGACTGTAGGGCGTGAGCAGGGCGCCGGGGAATGCCGGGTCGGCACTGCTGGCCGATCGAATGACCTTGCCGGCGTCGTCGATTTCTACCAGACCACCAGTGACTGCCATACCCGAACTATCGTTATGTTGGTGCGCGTGCTGAAATGTTGCAAGCACGTGCCCGTTGGGCAGACGCAGATAGGAGTGTGGGTGCATGTAGCCGTCCATGTCGGTGAACGACGTGGCAACTTTGGGATGGAGAGGATCACGCACGTCGAAGATGAAAGTGCGGCCCGCAAAATGATCATTGGCAAATAGCATTCCACTCGCCGGCATGGTGTATTCGGTGTGGTGGACCATCATGGTCTGCTGGTCCGTGGCAACAGTGGTCACGAGACGTCCGTACGAGGACGAGGCCGGATCGGCATCAATCACAGCCAGAAAATCGTTGCCTTTGCCATCCGCATCGCCGGTCCAGGCAAACAGGTAATGTCCCGAGCTGGTT
>QIAH01000376.1 GCA_003225465.1 Acidobacteriota bacterium
AACCCTGCTGGAGGTCGCGCGCAATCCCGCCCATCTCGGAGCTGAGATCGGCTTCTTCAGCGTGCTGCACACCTGGAACCAAAAGCTCCAGCTTCATCCTCATGTGCACTGCGTCGTTCCCGCCGGCGGACTCTCCCGCGATCACGCCCGCTGGATTCGATCCCATCCACGCTTCTTCCTCCCCATCGCCGTGCTGCGGCGCGTGTTTCGTGGCAAGTTCGTCGCTGGCCTGAAGTCTGCCTTTGAACGCCGTCAACTGCACCTGGCCGGAGAACTCGCACCCCTCACCCATCCCAAGTTCTTCGCTGCCTGGCTGCGTCCGCTCTTCCGCAAAGATTGGATCGTCTACTCCAAACCACCCTTCGGCGGACCCGATTACGTCCTGCAGTATCTCGGCCGCTATACCCACCGCGTCGCCATCTCCAACCATCGCTTGCTCGCATTGGTGGACGGACAGGTTACCTTTCGCTGGCGCGACTCTGCCGACCACAATCGGCAGAAAGTGATGACCCTCTCGCGCGATGAGTTTCTCCGTCGCTTCCTACTGCACCTGCTGCCCAAGGGCTTCGTCCGCATCCGCCACTTCGGCTTCCTCGCCAACCGACGGCGCGCCGCCCTGCTGCCACGGTGCTTCGCCGCGCTCCACGCCACTCCCCCGAAAAACGAATCGGAACCTTCGACCGCTGCTACAGCGCACCCGCTGTGGCGCTGTCCCAAGTGCGGCGGACCGATGGCCGTCGTCGAACGATTCACCGCCGCACAACTCCAACTCCGTTCTCCACCGCTCCTGGCCACGGCTGCATGAAATCACTCGCCCACACACCGCACGGTCGGCGCGTTTCAGAGCGTCTCGCCGAAGTGTGTCTCCCTTACCCCCAGACATCTTCTTCCTGTCCCCGCCTAGGCTCATTTCGGCCATCGACTCGTCTTCGCACATTGTCGCTGGCTGCTACTCCAGCGGCCTGGACGACTCCTGTGAACTTCTACACCTCTCCCTCGCTCCATTCAATTTGCATAAGGCCCGCGTCCGCCGCGCCAGCGGCTTCGTTCTGACGGCTTTTTCGAACGCGACGCCCCACTTTCCGGGCACCATCTAGCACTCATCCCGGCGTCGCGTCCGAAAAAGCACTAGCGTCATCCGCTCACTATCAGCGTCGGACTTCAAACGGGGATTCCAATTTCACAGGCGGATTTTTGTAAGGTTAGCTGGCGCTTGATCTCACCTAATTTAATGATGCATGATGACCGGACTTCTGTTTCGCCGCGGCCTTCGCTTCACAGGAGACCGGTTTTCTCTGCTCCAGAAGCTTGGCTACACGCTCGGCGTTCCGTTCGTCCGGTTCGTTACAGAGCGCATGACCCAGCTCGTGGCGGATCGCAAGATCAAGGAGGCCCTCCCTGTCCATGTTCCACTTCAACAGCAATTCGGGGCTGCGCGCGGGTACTTGCGTGACTAGCGCTTCGTCGAAGAACGTCTCGCGCTTCGGATAATACGTAAACGCTGGGCTGTCTGGATCAAGGCTCCTGGAGCGCAGAATGGCCTTCCAGTCCTCGGAACGCACCAAGATCCAGGTCCAACTTCCGAGTTGCGCTACGGGATAGTTGGCCAGGGCTTTTCTCAGGACCAGCACTTGTTCGTTGCAGTTAGTCTGGCTATAGCCTGTGTTGCACACAAACTTCTGCGCCGGAGTTGGCAGGTACGGCTCGCCAGCAGTCCGCGGTTGCGAGGGGAGCGCGGTGACCATGGACGAGAGAATCTCGTTCTTCGCCCCTGATCTTGTCGTCTCAGGACCTGATTGTGCTTGACCGGAACTCTGTACGAACATCATGACCAGGCAGAAGCAAATCGCTTTTTTCACGACGCTCACCTCCACCGCATTTGCGGTAGCGGCGAGAATTGGTCAGGCGGGAATGACGTTCAATGGATGGGGTCTGACAACTGTCTGGAATGTCTGTGGCCCGTCAAGTGCCGATTCCGCAGCTGGTTACGGCCAAATATGGCGCGCCTGACTTGCCTTGTTGCGGAGAAATAATGCTAGACTAGCGGCAGTTTACCAGTAGCTTAGATATCATTTGTGTTTGCCCAGAACACTTCCTTCTGTCGCTTCGGAGTATTCGAGCTCGATTTGCGAGCTGCGGAGCTCCGCAAGAACGGTGTGAAACTGCGGCTTCAGGATCAGCCCTACCAGGTACTCCTCAAACTGATCGAGCACCACGGAAGAACTACGCTCCACACTCTGGCACGGGGACACTTTCGTTGATTTCGAAACCGGCCTGAATACAGCCATCAAGCGGCTGCGCGAGACGCTTGGCGATTCCGCCGATAATCCCACCTTTATCGAGACACTTCCTCGCCGGGGCTACAGATTCATAGCAACTGTCGAAAGGCCAGTCGGCGAGGAGAGCGGAATTTCCGGTCCGAGCAGCCCTCCGGAATCATCCGCAGGGAAAAACCTTTTGAAGCGTACTGGCGTTATCGCCGGTGTTGTAGTTATGGTGCTGATTTGCGTGGCCTTCTGGCGCAGCCAGCCGCAGCCGCCAACAGTCACCAACATAGTTCGAATCACCAACGACGGTAAGGCGAAGAACTCGATAAATCCGCCCGTGACCGATGGCGTCCATCTCTACTTCACGGAAGGGACGCCTGACACCACGGGCTCTGCGATCGCTCAAGTGTCGGCTGCGGGCGGAGAGACCACTTGGTTGACAACTACACTTCAGGATGTTTGGGCTGTAAGCCCCGTCTCTCCAGATCGCTCGGAGCTATTGGTCGCGAAAGGCGCCAGGGTCGGCGCAACCACTGCCGGCAGGTGCGCCCCACCATGTCGGAAACATCAGGGCGCTCCTCGCAACTTGGACGCCGGATGGGACACACATCGTGTACGCGGATGCGGGCAACATGGGCAAGATAATGACGGCAAACAAAGATGGAAGCGAGCCTCATCAACTGGCCGAGGTTTCCGGCTTCGTGTTTTGCATTCGATATTCCCCGGACGGGCGACGGATCCGCTTTGATATTACTGATCCAAAAATCGATTCCAATTCGATTTGGGAAATGGACGCGGATGGGAAGGAAATCCACCGCGTTTTTCCAAGCTGGAAAGAGTCATTCTCTCACGGCTGCGGAAATTGGTCGCCGGACGGCAATTACTACTATTTTCTGGCAGGGCGGGGAAACGCCCAAGCCATCTGGGTAATGCCGGAACGTCGCTCCCTCTTTGGCAGACGCGCCAAGGGCCCGTCGCGTTTGACGTCCGGGCCGCTACGTTTCAATGCTCCTATCCCCAGCTCCGACGGTAAGCGACTGTTTGCCCTGGGCGAGGAGCTTCGCGTGGAGCTTTTGCGCTATGACGAACAGGCTCGCCGATTTGATCCTTACTTGCCGGGTCTCTCCGCTGGACCCGTCGATTTTTCGCCCGACCAGAAGTGGATAGCTTACGTTTCTTATCCCGACATGACCCTGTGGCGAAGCCGCGTGGATGGAAGTGACAAGATGCAGCTTACCTTTCCACCGGTGCGAGCGTATGAACCGCGGTGGTCGCCTGACGGCTCCCAGATTGTGTTCATGGATGTACGGTTCGACAGTTCCTGGAAAATCTACTTGCTGTCTCCATCGGGAGGCAGTCCGGAAGTGTTGACGCAGTCCAACACGAACGAAGCAGACGCAACCTGGGCTCCCGACGGGAAATCCATCGTTTTCGGGAAAACCGACAAAATCGACATTTTCAGCAATGCCAATGCCGCTATTTATCGCCTGGATTTGAAGACCGGGAAAGTCTCCTCAATTCCGGGATCCGACGGACTATTCTCACCAAGAGCATCGCCGGACGGACGCTATATCTCCGCCCTTACAATCGGTGAGAGGAAACTAATGCTGTTCGATACAAACACGAATCATTGGTCAACTTTGGCGGAGGGGGAACAACTCGGCTACAACGAATGGTCGCATGACGGGAAATACGTCTACATGCGGGGAAGCCGGGGCAGTGCAGGGGCTGTGCTTCGCGTGAGAATCAAAGATCGCATGCTGGAAGAAATCTTAAGCCTCAAGGATTTTCCTCAGCTCTCCGAAGTTGCCGCCGGCTGGATAGGACTAACTCCGGATGACGCGCCGCTCTTGATGCGGGATCGCAGCGTCCAGGAGATTTATGCTCTCGACCTGAACTTTCCCTGAAAATGTCGAAGCTAAGGAAGTGACAATCGGAGTACACTTCCGCTGAGTTTCTAACGGCCATTTAGATCGAACAATAAGGAGCCGTCATTCGAGCAGGCATTGCATCGTTGGCTGCGTTATTGCTTCTCTTCGGGTCCTATGCTGTCGCTCAGGAAATTACCGCCACTATCTTAGGCACTGTCACGGACCCAAGTGGCGCCGTCGTCTCCGGTGCCACAATCATCGTGGTGAATACGGATCAAGCCATAGTCGTTCGTCGTCTGACCACCTCCCCCAGCGGCGAGTATGTGGTTCCACTTCTTCCCATAGGACACTACGATGTGTCCGTGGAGGCGTCTGGATTCAAAACCAGTCTGGAAACCGGAATTGAATTGAGTGTGAATGACCGGCGCGCTGTCAATTTCGTCCTGCAAGTTCGCGGGCTTAGCGATGAAATTACGGTGGAGGCCGAGGCACTTCAGGTGGATCTACAAAGTGCCACTGCTGCGGGCCTGGTTTCCGGAATCCAAGTTCGAGAACTTGCCATCAACACACGCAATTATTCGCAATTGGTCGCGTTGCAGCCTGGTGTCTCCTCGGGTCTCGCTTCAGATCAGCCTTATGTGGGTGTCAGTGGTTTGAATGGTGGCGTCAATTCCGTATCTTTCTCAATTAACGGTGCACGAGAGAGCCAGAACAACTGGACACTGGATGGCGCCGACAACATTGACCGCGGGTCGAACAAGACGCTACTAACTTTTCCCAGTATCGATTCCATTGCGGAATTCAAGGTCCTGCGCGGCAACTACGATCCTGAGTTCGGACGCGGATCGGGAGGCCAAATCAACGTCGTCACGCGGTCCGGGACGAGCACTTATCATGGCGGCGCCTATGAATTCTTCCGCAACGACGTTCTCGAAGCAAACAATTTCTTTAATAACCTTAGGGAATTAGCTCGACCTCCACTGCGTTACAACAACTTTGGCTTCACCATCGGTGGACCTGTTTTCATCCCTCGGCTCTACGCCAAGAAAACCTTTTTCTTCTTTTCCGAAGAGTGGCGGCGCGTGGTCAACTACAGCACGTTTACCAGCGCCGAAGTACCCTCCAGAGCAGAGTTGCAGGGAACCTTCGCAACACCGGTCTGTACCAAGCCAATCATCGACCCTATCACCCAGCTTTGTGTCGGGCCAACCACCACGCAAATCACCGACGTCGATCCCACGGCGGCCGCCTACATCAAGGACATTTACTCGAAGCTGCCCGCGCCTGGACCCGATGGCACCTTCAGTTTCACCGCACGAAACCTGTTCGACTTTCGGGAGGAAAATCTAAAGGTCGATCACATCTTCAGCCCAAGGTTGAGCGGCTTCTTCAAATACACGCATGACTCGATACCCACCGAAGAACCCGGCGGGATTGCCACAGGTTCGAGTCTTCCGGGCGTGGCCACTACACGAACCAACGCTCCAGGCTCGAACATTGCGGCTCGACTCGCGATGGTGATTACTCCGCACTTTATAAACGAACTCGGCTACTCCTATTCCCACGGAGCCGTTCTTAGCCAGCCGGTCGGCCTGCTCAGCGAGACTCTATCTCCCGACATCCGCCCTAATCTTCCCTTTAAGAATCTGTCTGGCCGCGCCCCAACCTTAATTTTCAACGAAGGTGAACGCCTGCTTGGATTTGGGCCCTATCGGGATCTGAACACGAATCACTCGGCGTTCGACAGTCTTACCTGGATCATCGGGCAGCACACCGCAAAGTTTGGACTCGTCTACCATCACTATGAAAAGAGTGAAGGGGCGTTTTTCCGCATTGACAACGGCATTTACAACTTTCTCGACATCGGTCCAGCGGGGAATAGCTTTCAGCAAGAGTGGGCTAATTTCCTGCTTGGCAACGTTTTAGTTTTCCGTCAAGCAAACGAAAATCCCACGGCAGATATTCATCAGAATCAGTTTGAGTTCTTCGCGCAGGATCAATACCGGATACGTTCTAACTTGACTCTCAGCTACGGATTGCGATGGTCCTTCTTCCGTCAGCCCACCGAAGGCCATGGACAACTGACAAATTTCGATCCATTAGCTTATGAGAACGCCGCTGCACCTCCGATCGATATAACTACGGGGCAGCTCGTCGCTGGCACGTCCACCCCGGTGATGAATGGCATCATTATTGGGGGCCAGAATTCGCGGTTCGGCAACGCGGTGGCAAAACAGACAAACCGCAATATCGCACCCCGAGTCGGATTCGCATGGGACCCCTTTCACACCGGCAAAACTTCCTTTCGCGGTGGCTATGGCATTTTCTTCGATTTGCCGGCCCTGGGTCAGTTCGAGGGCGGAACTACGACTAACCCTCCATTCGTGCAGACCGTTGCAATATCTAACACCAGTCTGAACGATCCTGCGGGCACGGTGCCTGATTTGAATCTTTCTCCGCAAGAGCTCAGCGGAATCGACGTGAATTGGAAGCAACCTTACGTGCAACAGTGGAACATCGACATCCAGCGGCAGCTCAGCCGAACGATGTTGTTTGATATCGGTTACTACGGTAACAAAGCTTTGCATCTAACCGCAGGTGTGGACATCAACCAACCCCGTCCGGGCGCCTATCTCTCCGCAGGGGTCCTGGCGCAGGGCCCGGTTAACTCTGCAACTAGCCAGCTCCTTAACTACGTGAGGCCTTATCGTGGCTTCGGGCCCATCAATGTTTCTTCTTCCCGATTCCAATCGAACTACCATTCTCTTCAAGCCCAGTGGCAATGGAGAGCAGGCGACAACAACTTGGTGATGCTGAACTACACATGGTCGCATACGTTGACTGACGCTCCCAATCAATACACCACTGCTCAAAACGTTTATGACATTCACGCAGAATATGGACCTGCTGACTTCGACCGTCGGCACGTGTTCACTGGCAGCTACATCTACCATCTTCCGTTCTACCGCTTGCAGCGTGGCACTACTGGACACTTACTTGGAGGTTGGGAGATCTCGGGTATTGCGTATGCCCAAACGGGTCTATGGCTGACGGTCAACGGCGTACACATTGATCCGGCAGGGCTCGGTCTGGCCGACCCCAATAGTGGACCCTTCTTCGACGCTCGCCCGGACCAGATCGGGAATGCGAACCGCCATGCGCCGCATGCTAGAGGGCAGTGGTTTGACGGTTCTTTGTTTACTGATCCGCCCGCAGACGGCATTCGACCTGGCAACGCCTCCCGGGGTTCGATACTCGGGCCGGGCGCCTGGCGCTGGGACACGTCATTGTTCAAAAACACTAACCTTAATGAGCGGATGAGCATTCAGTTCCGTGTTGAGGCCACGAATGTACTGAATCACGCCAACTTCGACCAGATCGGCACGGCTTTCTTGTTCGATCCCATCCATTTCGGCCAGGTGCTCAGCGCCCGCGATCCGCGGATTATCCAGCTTGGTTTGAAGTTACTCTTTTAGAGAAAGCCACTGATGCATGTTGCTAATTCGGACAACTGATCGTCAGGTGTTCCGAGTGGAATGAACCCCGGCTTTCAGCGCGAACGCTCGGCAAGAATGAGGGTTGCGAAGAAACGGGTTCCGAGTGTGTCGTCAGCAAACCTTACCTTGGGATTGCTTCAGGGTTGCTCGTGATTCAGGAAGAATTTGCAGCTGGGACTTGCAGTATCTGAAGTTATGGGCAGGAGCTACACGTCAGAGATACTCCTGGACGTGGGCGGTAGACCGAAATCAAAAGAGTTGTCTGCTGTATGGGCGAGAGCCGGGTTCAGCCGAGGCGGCTGTAGCGGGGAGAGTGTCGTGTCCCCCCGCTTGCAAGGGATCAGAAATTCTGCAGCAGCAATACGTTGGCAGTGTCCGTCGCTGCGGCAAGCGCTAAATGACGCCCATCCGAGGACGATATGGCCCAATAGAAGGATACATTCCCCTTTCCGAGCGTCGCTGTCACCCTGCCGTTGAGATCGATGTTCAGAAATGCAAAACTCTCGAGGCCTGCGAAGCGCCACCCATGCTTGGTGTGAAAGGCACCTGTCCATAGACTCTTGCCATCCGCCGACCAGTCGACGTTGGTAATTCCCGCCCACCCCGGCACTGGTATAGTTCGCTTCGAGCCATCTGCAATGGAGAGTATCTGAATACCGGGGTCCGTCTGAACTATTCCAAAGTCCGTCTGGAACCCGCGCTTCACTGTAGCGAGGTACTTCCATCTGGCGATAGTGTCCAGTTAAAAGGTCCCCCTTCAACCGTCGCCAGAAGCTTCCCTGTTCCATTCAAAGGGTCAAAGCTGAAGAAGCTCTCCTGGTTCTGAACCGTTCGAGAGTAAATGCATAATGTGGAAGGAAGCCGGGCACACTGATGATTCCACATCATGGGCGCCTGGAGTACAAACTGGGATGGACCTCCGGCCAGAGGCACTCGCATAATTCGGACGTTGCGGGACAAATCGCCCTCCTGAGGCGCTACTACGTATAGCAGCGCTGAGCCGTCCGGGGTCAATCGGGCTATCCACAAGTTGTCGTTCCCGCCTAGCACTAGCTCGGGCTGGGTCTGGTCGATTGCTTGCTTAAAAATGTGAGATGGCCCATCGCGATCAGAGGCGAAGAAAACAGCCTTGCTGTCCGGTGTCCAGGAGTATGGATAGTCTTGCCTCTCGTCTAGGGTCATCCGACGGGATGTGCGTCGAATCCTTTCGGCAAATGTATTGGGTGGGTTTCACCACCGTCTACTTGGCGGAGATAGAAGCCTGTCTTATCCGTGAAGGCAAGATACTTGCCATCCGGCGAGATCGCCGAACTCGTGACGGGCGCATCATCAGGATTGGCCGTCAACCGCCGCTCGGAAACGTGGTGGGGTGGCAGCACGTTATCACGAAGCCGCTTTCCGAGTTTGGTGCGCGATACGTAGCTATTTTCGGATAAACCTACCAGCAAAGCCACTGCAGCGAGTGCCGCAAGGGCTAGTACGGCCTTCAGCTTCCAGTGTCGCGTAACGGGAGGCGGTCGGGGGACCAGAGGCGCGGGCTCCGGCGGAGCGATCGGCTCAACAAGAGGCAACGCGCTCTTCGCATTACTGTCGGTCACCCACTCCACCGGGATCATGAAGCGGTATCCGTATTTTGGCAGGGTTTCGATGAACTTGGGGTGATCGGCTGAGTCCTCCAGCGCCTGGCGCAGCTTCTTCACTGCAGTGTTCACACCAAGCTCAAAATCAACGAAGGTGTCTTCTGGCCACAGAGCCTGACGCAATTCGTCGCGGGAAGCAACTTTTCCCTGGGCCTCCAGCAAGAGACGCAACACCTGAAAGGGCTGAACCTGAATGGGCACGCGGACGCCCGAACGGAACAGTTCGCCGCTACTCAAATCGACGCTAAATCGATCGAACCGCGCGCCTATCGGAGCTGGGCTGGAGATCGCCAACTGATGCTCGACTACGTTCTCTAGAAGTGTACCCGACTTTTCGTGTGGGGGCGTGAATTACACAGTTCACCCAAACCGCTAACCCTCCGAGCTTTCAGCCAGTTGGTCAGTTCACCCAGCGTTCATACGACGATCAGCTTCGGTCTATGGAGCCCGACTGTGACCGATGCGATGGTGCAGCTACACGGGGTGAGACTCGCCGGATCGGCGCGGCTCAAATACGACCCCGACGTCTCAGGAGCCAACATGAAGCGCACCGTGCATCTTGCAATCGCAACCATCACAATTTGCCTGCTCGTCACGGCAACCCAAGCCCAGAGTAGTAATTTTAAACTAAGCTTCCGCGTGTCATTTCCGTTCACTGTGGGGAATACAACCCTAGCGGCTGGTGAATATGAGGTAACGCAGCCCGCCCGCTTCGTGCTTGAGCTACGCAAACTGCACGGCCAAACGGCGGTATTCCAGAACGTTAAGCCTGCCCACTCGCGAAACGAAGCCGACGGGAGAATGAGGATTATCTTCCACCGCTATGGCAGCGAATATTTCCTGGCTTCTGTCTCCGAGGGGTCGTGGCGGTCGACCTATGATTTGCGCCGGTCGAACCAAGAAGAGCGGCTTGCAGACAAGAATCGGTTGCTTCAACCGCAAGTGGTTAGGGTCCTTACCAACGGCACCGTAGAAGTGGCGACTGTCGGCCAGTAGTAACGCCATCACGACATGTTCTCCCCGAGCATTGCTAATGATCACACGAAAAGGCGAACCATCGGGTTCGCCTTGTTTTTGGCTGTGCGAAAGATTTGGTAGGAAAAATACCAGTCAGGTCGCATTTCGATGCGAGTCGGCATACGATAACTCCCGGCTAGTCGCTAGGCTTGATCGGAAACGCCTCGGGCAAGAACGCTGACAACGAAGTGGAACTCGATCCGAGGCGTTTTCGATAAGCAGACTAGGAGGAAGCCGCTGGCGTTTGCGGCGGACGCGGTGCGCTATGGGATTTGGATGCCAGTTTGAGATCGGCTTGAGCGATGGAAGACTGGCAGAGAGCAGGGAAAGTTGGGTGGGGATAGTCGAGACCGCCAGAAGGAAGAGAATCAGAAAGGCGACAAGAAGGCTGTTTGGGGAAGGCGAGGACACGAATGCATCGGCGTGCCAAAGCACATCCTCGGGTCGCGACTGATGGACGGGTTAGGAAGAATCGAAGTACATGCATATTGATAGTTCCGCCGCAGTAAATCTCTGAATCAGGATCATCGATGCGCCGCAGCGCGGGCAGTGCCAGAGAAAAGAACTCTCGGGGTGGAGGTCGCGTGTTCTCACTTCCCGCTCTGTCGAGCCACCGGAGGCCAGCAGTTGCTGGCCCAACGCTAGACGGGAAGTGCGAAAGCGATTGGCCAGAAAGCCGAAGTGCCGGATACGTACAAAGCCTTTGGGCAGCACGTGCAGAAAGAAGCGACGCAGGAACTCGGTGGAAGCTAACGTCATCTGACCTTGCTTGCCGCCGTGGGCATAATCCTTCCAGCGGAAGGTCACGCGCTCTTGGTCGAAGGCCAACAGGCGATGATTAGAAATGGCCACGCGATGGGTGTAGCGGCCCAGATAGCGCAACACCTGCATGGGCCCGCCGAAGGCAGGCTTGGCATAGACCACCCAATCGTGACGATGGAGACGGCGAAGTAGTTTTGCAAACTGCTTGTGGTGTTCTTATAAGATCCACTCACTAGGCTGGTTAATAGCAGTGTTCCCGACTGTACCAGGTTCGTGGGTACTGCTTACCTGGCGACCATGACTCGATCACTTATGCTTACCGGCTCCAGCCAGCACCACTGTAGACCAGGACGTAGCCCTCTAAGTCGCTCATATCGGCGAATGCAGGATCAACTACCTGCCCGTTGCCTGGCCCAGATTGCTCTGGGTTTATTTCGTGATCGCTAAGACTTTTCACCATCATGGGCATTACCCAATCCGGGGCAGCGTCCAGCTTTCAGCTGTATCTGCGGCAGAGTCAAGACCTCCTGCTCACGGGGATCCCTTGGAATGCGAGCGGTCCGTTAATTTGGTTCAGGTTTATGCGGTACCGCGAAGCTACCTGCCATCGATGGGAGTCGAAGAACTGAGCGCTTACTTTCTGGAACAAGGTGCGGAGTTTGTTGGCAGGTGACACGAGTCACGTTTACAACGGCCAACTGGTTCTCGCGTGCCCTCGTGACTGGTTAGTATAGGCAGCGAAGCGTAACTTATCGTTTCCGGCTGTAACTTTATTGCTTGTGTAATCAACACGATACAAGTCACTGCCGGTTGGGAATCTCACAGTGGGGTCTGTGCGCAGCTCGGAAGAGGGCGAGTATCGACCAGTCCAGGCTGGCAAGGGGAACGTAGTCAGCCGTTCACACGGATGATCCGCCGAAATGTGAGATCTATTCTGGGCTGACCGCAGCTTGGCTCCGTCGGAATTTCTTGTCGCCAGTTGTGTCCACCTCTGCAATCCGCGACACCGGTTCATGGGTGCGATGTGAGCTAGGCGCGGCGCACTTTTCTGCCTCTTGCATTTCTTCGCGGTTATGGCAAAATATAAATACGGCGCTCGTAGGGTGTCGGGTATAGATAAACGTCGCAGTCCGCAAGGCGCGACACGGGATGAGCAGTGGATTCCCGTCCCCAGTCCCTCAAGTGCAGCTAGCTCTGATGTGGGGAGAAAACCCGCTAGGCGCGACGCTGCCTCTGCTTGCAGATAAGCCGGTGAGCCGTCAATCACCGGAAGCCTACAGACGGCATGTAGGGATACCACGAAAGTCCTCGGCATGGTTCCGAGGCATGGTGTCCGCATGTCAATACCACAGCAACACTCCTCAGCCGCTGCGCGCAAGAGCAGCAACGACCTAACCTCATCAAAGAAGAATTCAGCGGGGCAAGAGCTCGCTGAAGCGCAAACACGCGCTGATCGGCTCCTCATGGAACTCGATCAGTGTGCAACGCGCAAACTTCGGGAGTTGAATTACGAACTCCTGCTAGTCCGGAATGACTTCAACACACTCAAGAAGGGCCAGAGGATTTCAGGTTGCCAGAATTGGGACGAATTCTGCACGAAGAAACTTCATCGCACGAAGCGGGCGGTCAATCTGCTCTTGGCCGATAAACCGAAACGGGAAGAAACTTCCCACCCCGAACCTCCTGTGGTTCCAAACGATGCCGAATCGGACGCTGGCCTGTCCGCAGAAGACGAATCCAATATCGACCCAGAACTGCAAGTGGCGCGTCAGCACGCAAGTGGTGTTGACATCGACGGGAGAAGCTTGCAGGAGATCGAAGCCGCTGCATGGGACTTACTTGAACCCAGGCAACGAAAAATTAAACTCGTTAACGGGAAACCTGGCATTCCTTACTCTGAGGACTTGGACGCAGCAAGGAAAAAACTTCGCTACGTGTTCGAGGCGGCGAAAGCCGACGAAGAAGAAATCGGACGCAAGCTGGCCGATCTTCTAAACGGAATGACACCTTTCCGAACGTTCTCGGTGAAAGTCACGATAGAGGAAGTCCCAAAACCCAAGGCCTACCACTACGAGTTGTTCGACAACCCCAAGTCCCCGACAGGAGTGACGCCAGTCCGCGTCAAGAACAACCGTCTTGACGGCCATACGGAAGACTCGATGCTACGTCAATGCATGGATCAAGAGGAGGTACCTTTCTAATGACGCCTCCTGTTAAAGTGATCCACAATTGGCTACCAGCCGAGATGCAGCGGCCCTTGTTCGATGCCTTAGAATGTGGGCCGTGGCACGCCCTCAAACTTCGTTATGGCAACATAGCGAGGCGTAAGAACATCGTCTTCTACGAGGGGGATCCTGAAGCAGCCTATGCTTACACCAAGGCTGCTACGGACAAAGATCGGCCGATCCTGTACACGGAAGGCCCGGCAGCACTACGAACCATTCGCAAGAGGCTACAGGAGGAATATGGCTTCTCATTCAGCCTCTGCTATGTCAACTACTACGCTGACGAACAAGTTGGGATCGGATGGCACAACGATGCTGAAGAAGTCGGGTCTCAAATTCCAGTTCGAATGCTTTGTTTGGGCGGGACGCGCGATTTCTCCATCTGGAAAGTCAGCCATGACGAAAAGACGAAGAAGTTTCTGAAGCCGTTCGCAGAATGGGAGGTCAAGACAAGAAGCGGAGACCTCGTGGAAATGCCGGTCGGTTTCCACGAGGAGAATGCTTACCGTCATGCCATCCTGCCACAGAAGCAATTTGCTGCGCCGCGGGCGAGCCTGACTTTTCGCAGTCCCGACCTCTCAGCAAATGGTCCGTGGGCGCCGGAAACATTCGTCCATATACCTCGTATCTGGTGCTGTAAGTCAGGTCACGAGTACCCCGAGGATGCCGTCTATGTGGGCTGCCGGACGATCAGAGGGCAGGTGCGGGAAGGATCGCCCTTCGGCAATGCCGTTGATCCGTTCAGGGTTCGCAACCAAACAACCAACCCGTGGCTGGCAGACAACGACACTGACTTCCGGCTGGCCGCGCTGACAAAGATGCAGGACTCCGGCTTCCGACAGCAAATGGAAGCGCTACGAGGCAGAGATTTGCTTTGCTGGTGCGAGCAGGAAGGTCCTAAGCGAGCAGAGTTCTGCCATGCAAGGGTGTGGTTGGACCTGATTAACGAGAACCACAGTTGGACGGGTGAGTAAAAAATGGTCCCTCCAACTGTGGAGCCTTATGTCGATTCCGAGAAAGGCGCCGCCTTTCTCGGAGTCGCCAGCAGGACCCTGAACGAGCTGGCTCGTAAAGGGGAAGTACCAGCGTATCAATGGGGGCTCGGAAACCAGCGCCGGACATGGCGTTTCAAGCTGTCTGAGCTGGACTCTTATATGAAGTCCAAGGTAGGATCGCCTGGCCGCCCACCTCTTCCGAATAGGAGGAGAAAATGAAGAAGGTGGGAAGTTACGGAGGTGGTTTTCTGAGTCGAATCAAACGCTCTGCCGGAGACGTTCTGGCTTTTCGCTGGCACGAAGACGGCAGAGAGCGAAAGAGAATCTTAGGGCCGGTTGGCCAGTTCAAGTCTGAAGCCGCGGCGTGGAAAGAAGTTGAGCGCCTGGGATTGGGACGGAAGGGAAGTCCTGAAACCGTGGAGCAGCTAGCTCAACACTGGAAAGAGAAGGAGAGCAGCAGGCGTGCCTTCTCCACCAGTGAGACGATTTCAGGCTATCTGGCGAACTGGATCGTTCCCGCCTGGGGTTCTCGGTTGTTGAATGAAGTGAAGGCTGTGGACGTTGAAGGCTGGCTCGGCAAGCTGAAGCTGGCACCAGGCAGCAAGAAGAAGCTGCGCGACATCATGCATCTTCTTTATGAGCACGCAATCCGCTACGAGTTCACTGATCGCAATCCCATCTCGAAAGTTCGTCAGGGTGGGAAACGGTTGGGAACGCCAACCAGACTGAACGTGATCCAGCTGTGTCGGCTACTCGAGGTTCTGCCTGCTCGTGAAAGGTTGATGGTATTGCTGGACTTCGGAACTGGTCTTCGACGGGGAGAGTTGAGCGGACTGCGATGGGAAGATGTGAACTTCGAGGAGAGGGAACTCACCCCAATGCGAAGCATCGTGAAGCAGCACATTGGAGATCTGAAAACTGAATCCTCGGGGAAAAGCATTCCGCTCGATGAGGAGTTGATCGCTGAACTGCTTGCGTGGAGGAAGGAAACGCCTTACGCTTCAGATGGTGATTATGTTTTCGCCAGCATGAAGATGAAGGGCAAGCAGCCCTACTGGATGTCCAAGATCATGCAGCTCTACATTAAACCGGTCGCTGCGAAGCTTGGCATTCCACTGAAGGGCTGGCACACTCTTCGCCACAGCTACACGACGTTGCTCAGGCAGAATGGGAACGATGTCAAAGTCGTCCAGGATCTGCTGAGGCACGCGTCGTATGGAATCACGATGAACATCTACGATTCGGCAGTGTCGGCTGAGAAGCGGGAAGCGCACAGCAGCGTGATGCGTCTCGTAACCCGTGCCTCAACCCGTACTCGGCAAGAATTAGGTATACTTGCAAGTGCCTGATTCCACAAAAGTCCCCGTCGTCTAGCCCGGCCTAGGACATCGCCCTTTCACGGCGGTAACACGGGTTCAAATCCCGTCGGGGACGCCAAATCTTTTCAGCAACTTACGGTTTTGCGTCCTCCTTTTCTATAGGCACAAAAAAGGCACAAAGCGCGTCGTCAACGCGAAGCCACTTCGTCGGAAAGGCTGTGTTTTCGCACCGATCATGCGGCTTCGAGCAGGCACAAACTAGGAACACCCACAATCAAACCAGTGTCAACCGGCGCCTGTTGTGCACGCCTGCAGAAGACGAATGACGCTGCTCTGGGCTCGTCGTTTCTGTACTGTGACTGCCTGGGTATATGTATCCAATGTGACCCGACTAGAGGCATGTCGAAGCAATTCTTGCGTTACTTTGATGTCGGTCTTGTTTGCTTTCAGCAATGAAGAATACGTGTGTCGGGAGGTGTGCAACCCGATGCGCTGTGTGATCCCGATCTTGGCTGCGGCTGGACGGATGATCGTCCGCATTAGGCACTGCCCCCAATAAGGCCTTTTCCCGCGCGCTGCTGGGCTCGCAAAAACCCAATCGTCCGCCTTGCTGTACTTTGTGTAATCACGCCACACCTTGAGAGCTTCCGCTAAACGTGAGTCGAGAGGAACCGGTTTCTGCGATGCTTCCGTTTTACACGGACCAACGACTTGGAACACGATGGACCGTGTGACGCTAATTTCGTTTCTCCGAAAGTCGATATCGTTCCATTTGAGACCGAAAAGCTCGCTCATCCGTAAGCCTGTCCCAAAGGCTAGGAGGACAAGAGTGCGTTCCCGAATCCCCAGAACTCCAAGAAGTTTCTGAACTTCGCTTGCACTGAGTATCACCGGGACTGCTTTCCGCTTCGCACTCTGCCGCACCAGTTGAATCGGATTGCGATCGCAGATCTCATGTCGGATTCCGTGATTGAAGACTACGCTCATGAGATTCCTGATTTTGGCGCAGCTTGATCTGGCCAGCGGTAGCGACCTCAACCAGAGTTCTACCTCTCCGGCGTTGACGCGCACCAAGGGATAATTTTCCCATCGCGGCAGAATCCACTTGTTCAGATAACCCTCGTACGTGACCTTGGTGGAATGCGTTTTCCAGACTGTGTCCGGATCCAGTTCGCGTTCACGGTAATGAGAAACAAGGTCGTAGACGCTCGCAGATCTCGTCTTGAGCCACGCGCTGCCGCGATTGAACTCCAGCTTTAATGCGGAAATTGCCTGACGAGCAGCTACTTCGTCCTCCACCTGTTCCACCGACCCTAGAACTATTCTGCGATGCCTTCGTTTGCCGTCTGCGCCCGGTTCGCGCCACCTGAACTCCCAAACATCTGGTCCTCGTCGCCGCTCTGCTCGAATCACGCTTCCGTTTTGCATGGATACCCTCTCCGTTCTGCATTTTTGCCCACAGGCACAATCCAGGCACAAATTTTGTTCCGGCGGCGATAGGAATAGGCAATAAATGTCAGGAAAAATCCGCAAGGTTATTGCTTTGCTGCGGAGATAACAGTGATACCGGGAATTGTTCACGTGCCCTATCGAAAGCGTGGTGTCTCGCGTAGAATCGAGTTTGTGCTATCGCAGTGAAAGAACCCGGTTATTAGGTAACTGATTGAAAATACGAGATGCGGGTGGCTCCCAAAAGCGTGTTAAGTAGCGGTTGGCACGGATTCGTGGACCTGGCTTCAGCTGCCCCGAAGAAAGCCCTTTGGTGATGAAAGCTTTTGCACGCTCGAGAGCAGCTTCGTTGTTCGTGATCTCTCCACCTTGTCGCCGCTTTGACGGGAATCTTAGATCCGCTTTCTTTTCCTGCCAACGCTGTTCTGCATGAGCAGCTTAAGCTTCGCGCGAGCCCTTGCAGTCTGAGCTTTCACGGTACCGTTTGGTGCCCCCAGAAGTTTAGCCGTGTCCCGAATACTCAATCCATACACATCGCGCAGTTGAAAGGTCCTGCGCAGCGTCGGGGAAATCAGGATCGTAAATCGCACCGCCCGCTCTGTAAGCTCGTTTCTTTGAGATACCTCTTCTGGGTTGGGCCGATGATCGCGAAGCACCTCGAGGACCTGTTCGCTGTCGTGATCCTGAGATTGATTGCTTAAAGCGACATGTATCTGTCGTGGACGCCGACGCAACTTCATCCGCGCCGAATTAATCACAATTGTCGTCACCCAGGTGGACATTCGAGCTTGCCCCTTGAAGTGGTCCAAATGGGTATAAGCAGACAAGAAGGCGTCCTGAACTGCGTCCTCGGCGTCCGCAGGGTTTTCAAGCTGCCGCATCGCTATCCGATACAGGGATTGCCAGCGGTCGACGAAAATATTGGTTAATTCTTGGACTCCACTTTGATGATGCTGTGCTAACGCCTCCGGTGCACCATCGAAATCTGCAACAGCTGTTCCCATCGATAAACTCCTTCGATCAGTCAAATGAAGGGCACGCCAAGTTCCACTCCTGCACCGCACTCCGCTTTGGCCTCTTTTAGCGGTTCGCGAATCTTGCGGGCGAGAGAACGGCGTCCTGGAGCCGACGCCGGAGACGATGCTAACGGAGACGGAACATCAAACGGCACAAAAGACGTGAGGCGATTTGCGGACGTTGTGGCCTAGAAACTTTCTGTGCGCATGGCGGCCGACGATGTTGTTCGAAAGGACGAGGGTGTGTGGCGCTAGATGCGTGAAGTAGAACCTCGTCATGAACATCGTTCGTGGCAGCCAGATGTCAAGAATTTCTTGTCTTACGCTAGATGCTCGCCGTTGTCCAGGTATTCGCTTGGCACATCGTCTTCAGGAATCTCGTGTGTGATCACCTCTGCCACATCTGGATCTCTCGCATTCTCGACACCGTATATGGCATTCGCTTCGAACGCATTGCCTTCTTCTGCCAACTCCTCCACACTTTCGGAGTCGGCAATCGGGGTGTCCGAAATCTGTTGAGTCGCTCCCCCTTGTCCAGCGGAGTCAGGCCCCGTTTCCATGCGTATCTTTCGATCACGCTTCGTCATGTTTCTTCTCCCCTGCCGCGCGACCTTCATTCTGTGACTCGCTCACTGCGTATAAGCGAGACTGCACGATTGGGACCCTTTCTCGTCGACCGAATATGAATTTGAGTGGCCCGTCTTCGGAATAGGCAGACCAATCTCGGTCCTCAACCAGGGCGGGGTAAACCCTGTACTCACCAGGGCTGCTCTCGCGCGGTCGGGGATTCAGTCTGTTCAGTCGAGACCATTACGGAATGGCGTGACCGAATTCCTGGATACGGCTGCTGAAGTGTCAGTCAATATAACGTCACGAACTGACTTTGCATTGACTGCGGCTAACTCCTCAAGTTCTCGACAATCTGCACATGTGAGCAGCTCAACTACTCTGTCCTCTCGCTGGCGCTGGGTTCAGCTCGAAATGCGTGTATGGCCAGATTCGTGCACTCCCTCAGTAATCAAATCGACCGGCGGAGAGACTCACTTTGACCGAAGCCGCACATGCCGGTACGACTCGTTCAATCAGGAGGAAGAATATATGACTCGTTGCATACCACAGATAATCCTTGCGCTTGCGATCTTAACCCCCTACACATCTCTGCATTCGCAAAGCAAGAAGGCGTTCAACGGCTACGACTTGGTCGACAAGACAGGGAATATTCGCAAGCCAACTGACGTTCGAGACCTTTACCAGTTTCTCGGAACTTACACTCCTACCGGTTCCAATGGTGACACTGAAATGCACGTCACCTATGCTTCGCCGGGTGCGGCTCAGTATTACCGGAAAAACGGCAAGTTTGCCGATGGAACCGTACTCGTCAAAGAAACGTTCACGACCGATCATGCCCAAATGACGACAGGCGACGCACGTTGGGCTACGAATAAAACCATAGTGTGGTTCGTGATGATCAAGGACGCCAAGAATCGGTTCCCCAATAACCCGCTGTGGGGTAATGGATGGGGATGGGCACTTTTCAAAGCCGATGCGCCCGATAAGCAAGTCGCAACCAGCTTCAAAAAGAACTGTCTCAGCTGTCATGTTCCAGCTCAGTCAACTGACTGGTTATACGTACAAGGTTACCCAGTCCTCAAATCCAAGTAAGCAGAAGACTCTACAGAGACTCGCTTCTGAAACCGCTCACGAGGAGAATTGCAATGCACAAGTATCTGTTGACAATCGTCCTTGGACTTGGACTCACCGCCTTAGGCGGGCACCTCGTGGTCGCTCGGCCGATTGCTGCCCAGAGTAAACAATCAAGCGTGGTGTTTAACGCTGATGGCACAGTGAATCAACCAGACCCCCACGTTTTCCGCAGGTGGGTCTTTGTAGGCGCTCCCCTGACTCCCGAGGGCCTCAATAATGGGAAGTTCAACTGCGACCAGCCCGGAGGTTGTACCAAGTCGAACTTCCCCGAATTTCATCACGTATATATCGAGCAGAAAAACGTTGATGCATATCTGAAAACAGGCGAGTTTCCAGAAGGAACGGTCATAGTAAAAGAACTGACCCGGGTTCTTAACCCAACGTTCCCAGACGGCTCTCGTAAGGAACCTTCCGGACGCGGGTATTTTAACGGTGCGTACAACGGCATCGACATGTCCATAAAAGACAGCAAGCGCTTCGAAAAGACGAACGGCTGGGGTTTCTTCACCTATGGGCATCATCCATTGCCATACGAGAAGACCTCCGCGGAAAGGCCTGTGGCCGAGTGCGCCGGATGCCATACCGCCAATGTCGCGGACACAGACATGACTTGGATTCAATTCTACCCGATGCTTCGCGATAAAGATCCAAAGTAAGTGCCGAGAGTTGGACTTCCGTGGCTGAGGCGCCCAGCGAAGGGAGCAGCGAAACGAGTATGCGATCACGAATGGCGTGGGCGATCTTTGTGCTCGTGTTGGTGCTGATCGGGGTTGCTCTGATGCGTTTTAACCTGACGGCGCTGCATGAACCGGGACCGGCTGAAACGCGCCTGGCCAATTTGTCCAAGCGTTATTTCATTCACCGCGCTAGCCGGCACGGAATTCCTCCGCGCCCCCAGGACACCAAAGCAAGCATTGAAAGAGGCGGTTCACACTACGGACTCGATTGCGGCGTATGTCATGCGGACGATGGCCGCGCACAAAGACCGCTGGGGCAGTGGATGTACCCACGCGCATCCGATCTCACGAGCAAGCAGGTGCAGAGCTACTCCGACCAGGAGCTGTTTTGGATTATCCAGAATGGAATCCGCTTCACCGGAATGCCGGCTTTCGGTAACGTCGAGACCTCAGATCATGTTTGGGATCTCGTGAATTACCTGCGGACTCTGCCGGGCGATTCACAAAAAGGAGATTCAACGAACTAGCGAAAGCTTGGTATGAACTTCGAGACTGTTCTTCGCTGTACATCTTGAGCGCCTCGAACATTTACGACGGACTAGTTCGGATCTCCGGTGTCGGCCTTATGTGTCACCTGTTTGTCTTGCTGTCGTTATGGCGTCACGGACGAGTTGCAGCGTGCCGTTACGGAAGCATAGCCGGTATATCGAGCCAATACGATTTGGCGATATTCGGACCTCTGGCAATCGCATTGCAACAATTCATTCGCGTAAAGTACGGAACTTTCTGTTGATCTGCAAATGGCGGTGAACGTATTGCGCGCAACAAGATCAACCACCTTAAACTACCAACCCGAAAATTGGAGGATCTGCATGCCTGAAAACAAAATTGAAGAAGTCGACATTTTGAACTTTGCCCTTAATCTGGAATACCTTGAGGCTGAGTTTTACACGTACGCGACCACCGGAAAATCTATTACGAGCTTTGGTGTCGGAACCAAAGGCAACTCGAATGGGGACAATCCTGCAAATGGCGGCACTACGAAGGGAGGCGCCAAGGTCAGCTTTTCCAAAGAAGAATCCATCCTTCACGATATCGCGACCCAGATCGGTGCCGATGAACGCGCACACGTAGTGCTGCTGCGCGGCGCACTCGGCTCATCAGCGGTTGCAATGCCCAACATCGACCTGAGTGCGCTTGGTTTCGGCTTCGGAAACCAGAACGATTTTCTCCGAGCAGCACGCATTCTCGAGGACATCGGCGTGACCGCATATTCGGGCGCTGCCCATATGCTTAAGACTCCCGACATCATGATGACAGCGCACGGTCTCCTTGGAGCTGAGGCCGAACACGCCGCCGCGATACGAACACACATTGCACGGCTGAAGATAGCAACGACAGCAATGGACGGCGTAGACTTGGTTCCTCCACCAAGCGGGGAAGCAAGGCAGGTCCTCTCTGTGAAAGGGAGCGACGGGTTGATCGCGACCAGGACGGCTGGGGAGGTGCTCTATCTTGCGTTTGGAGGGAAAGCGGGGGCCAAACAAGGCGGCTTCTTCCCGACTGGCCTTAACGGCATGATCATCTCAAGCACCGAGGCAGCGGCAGCCGCAAAGATTGCCGCATAGCAACTCCCTTAAGCACTGGCGCTCATGCGGCGCCTGAATCGCAAACAACACCCGCGCGGTTGGCCGGCATTCTCTTCACCACAGGATCCGGTCAGCCGCGCACAACTCGCATCGGCGGTTTCCGACCGAGGGTTGGTCGAAGGAAGGAGAATACATGTCGCAAGTGTCCTTCTCCGCGGATATCAAACCGTTGTTTCGCGCCGTTGACATTTCGCACATGAAACGATTCGGCGTAGAACTCGACAGTTACACCTACCTGTCGAATCCGGACAACGCAAACAAAGTTCTCGCGACTCTCTCGCCGCACGATGGCGAGCCCCCCACCATGCCTCCCGGTGGGCCCTATTGGACAGCTGACCAGCTCGCATTATTCGCCCAATGGCAGAGCGGCGGATACCAGCCGTGATCTTTTTTCGCGACCGAAAACAACGCCCATCCGAGTGGGCCGGTAGGGAGTCAAAGCTTGGTTTTCGAGGCGGCGTTAAGAACTGGCGGTCAACACTCACGATGCGTGCGTCCGCATCCGAGTATTTGAATTTGCATCTTCGCTCGCACGAACTTCTTCATGACGTTCCGCTTTATGACGTGTCGTCTGTGGATCTTCCTGGAGGCGGCAGCGGGCGGACCATCGCGGACATTCGTACGCTCGAATCCGCGACCCCTCCGAGCCACATCGCGACTCTCCTTTACGGCCTCCGCTATCTCTTGGGGCGGGTATTCGGTTGGGATCGAGAACCGATGCGGCCGGAAGACTCATTTCTGGAACGCCTGTCGCAACGCGACCGATGCGACTCCGAAATAACGCCAGGTACTGTGGATGGACACTTTTGGATCTTGTACCAATTTCCGGGAGAAGCGCTTCGTGAAACCCGCAACAATACCGTCCACGGTTTCATCTGCACCGCCCTGGTGAGCAGCCCAAACGGGTACATTTTGTATTGGGGGGTCTACGTCCGCCGCGCGTCGTGGCTTACGCGACCGTACCTCGTTGCGATCGAACCATTTCGCCGCGTTCTGTATCCAGCAATGCTTCGCCGCATTCGTCGCGCGTGGATTGCTGCTTACGTCGGCACGAGCCGAAACGATACTGCCGGCTGATAGACGATTTCGCTTCAGGCAATATTTCATGCCAGATGTGAGCCGGATGGGTTGTGGCCAGCAGTGAACCTGAACTATTGCAGTGACTCCGGCTGACGGGCTTAAACCGGCCAATCTCTTCAGCTCTCAGTACGCGGTACCCAGTCCTTTTTGGACCGGCATTCCCGGTCCCTGGCATTCTCCATCTCATTTTTTCACGCCCGATTTAGGCGTCGGGCCACACGAGTGTCTTTGGCACTCGGGCAAACTTCAGTGTGGAGCCGTCCTGCTCTGTTTTAGGCGGCGCGGCGGCTGCTCGTTTAGTCGTTCGAGGCGGGTCTCGCCGAGTCGTGCGCTATTGCCGGGAAGCAATGTTTTCTCGGCGACTTTTGCTCCGTCGTAGCGCGCGTTTGGACCTGCGATGACTCGCGGGGACCTTTGAGGAAGGCCAGGGCGTGGGTGGATTAGTTCATCGACACTGCGTTTGTCTGATTCAGCCCCAATATTTCGTGTCGTCGTCGCGCGTCATTCGGCTGCCAACGGCTCGCAACATATTTCTGAGGTCTCTAGTGTTCATCATCGTGGTGATGATGTTTGCCGAACGGAGTCCAACCAAAAGCAGGCACGACTTCGTTGAGAAACAGATCAAAAAGGACCACAGCGCCTACTCTTCGACTCGGCAGATAACCACGGAGTGGAACATCCGCCGCCGCACTGATCTGGAAGTACTTCCCGACGCAAGCAGCCCCCGGTCGGAGAAAAGTCGCGCTCGAACCCGAAGTACCCCCAACCGGGATCGAACCGTTGAATTCGACGAATGGGTACATGTTTCTGAGAACTGTTCGTAGGGAGTGACCCAGCCGCAGGTTATGCTCCAGGTCAAACCCGGTATCAGAATTTCGAATGAAGCGGTTCAGGTACGGTACGCTGTACTCCAATACCATGTCGTATGTCGCGTGTCGCTCGCGTTCACCCGTTACTGCCGCTTCGTAACCAATGTCTCCCTGCAACGCAAAAGGACGCAGCCAACCCCACTTTAGGTCACCAAATCCTTTGGCAAATATGAGGGCTGGTTGTAACTTGGTGCGATTTTCTGCCACGATGTGGGACCCGGTGGGAGCGGTCAAAAATATCGCAGGGGTCAGCACAAGTTCATGCTTTGCACTGCGATAGAGTGTGAGTTTGGTTCCGACCTCAAGATCATCGAACCCGGCGATGGTTGATCCTGCAACACGACGGTAAACGCGCGATTGTTCGATCACGACCGACCAACGGTTCGGGTAAAGAGCTTTCTCCAAGGAGGTACTGAAACTACGGGAACTTCCATCTGGCAACATAAGGAACTCGGCGCGTGGCAAATCCAATTCGTCCTTGATATTCGCATCCTCTGTGAACAGGGGCTCGATGAACTTTCTCTGGCCGACAGTGCCGTGCCCCCAAAGATTCGAAGGGATGCCTGCGAGCATGACAGCGATAATCAGGAACCTTCCACGGTTCCACGGTGAGTTCGCGTTTCCATTCAGACTCCCAACTTGATTCCGCCACGAGCAGATGACTCCGCCTGCTTATTCCGCCGAAGCAATTCGTCGAGGCTGAACGGAAACTTTGCAGATGTTGCCAGCAACAGCGCGCCGCCGGCAGCTGAAAACACCGACAAATCGAGGGGTGCTTTCACTCCCAAAGCCATCGTCATCGTCAGTGCAAAGGTGGTCAGAAGAACTCCACTTAACAAAGCAATGGTGCGAGTTTTCCAACCGAGAACGAGGAGAAGCCCGAACAGAATTTCAGCAGCCGTGGCGATAATCGCTAACGCCGAAATCGTTGCCGCAGGCAAGAACCAATTCAGCTTAGCGGTATAGGCCACAAACTGAGCATAATTGCCCCATGCCACATTGGGCTGTCCGTAAACGCCCCAGAGACCAAATCGGTCTGCGACTGCAGACAAAAAGGAGATCCCCAGAGCGAGGCGTAGAAACACCGAGCTGACCGTTGCCAATCCCGCCCATCGTGTGTTCATCATTTGCTCGCTTACTTGGCGGGCACCGTTATCGCAGCGCCCTTGTTTTTCACGAAAAACGCGACAAATTTCGCCGGTTTGGTTTTACTTGCATTCCGCCCAAGGACGTGGACATCATCCGGGCCTTCGTAGAAGGTCTGACCAGGCGTCAGAGTCACTTCCTCTCCGCCTCTTACCTGCATCACGACCGAGCCTTCCAGCACATAAACAAACGCATAGGCGTTGTGCCGATGTATTTCGTCTGAATGGCCCGGCGGATATTCCACCGTGATCATCACACCTTCTTTGCCGGGACACTCTGCCAAGTCTTGGGACATGAGCGGCGCTACCTTAGCCTCTTGTGCTACCAGCGTGGTGGACATGAGACATACCAGCGCCAGAACTATTTTTGTGAACGTCATACGCTAATCCTCCGCTTGACCGACGCCATTTGACTTCGCCGTGTGTATGGGGTGCCACCTACTCGCCGATTCGTATTGCTTTCATGCGTGCTGTAAATCCTCTATCGGTTTTCAAGGGATGGTGCACTTTGCGCTCCACTCATCGCTGATCTCTTTACTTCTCAAACCGCTTTCAGTGGCTCACTAACAGTCTCGCGTTCAGATGACCAAGCCTATGGGCAAACGCGACGATCATAGCCTGTCGCGATTTGGACAGAGTGAGTGTCAACGGATGACATGCTCCTCACCGAATCCCGCATTTTCCTGTGCCGACGGGATACAGAATCGATCACTCCGGCCTAGCCGCACGAGCAAAGAAAACTTATAGGCAATATGAGCTGTTTTGGTCCTCTTTGGCATGGGTCCCGAGCTCGGCATTCGCTGCAACAAAGAGGTGTCTGCAATCTGGAAACCACGACCTTCTAGGATCGCCGTCTGGTTCGTGGCAGCTGGCGTGCTCACTGCAGAAATGGTGATGTGACGTTTGAGAAGCGAAAAATTTCGTTTTTCCGATCAGCGACAATAACTTGAGCCAGTTCGCTCTTTCACGCATAGGAGAAGTTCTAATGGGTACCATCTCACGAGGTTTTTTCGGCAGACGAACTGTTGCCGATGTGAAGCTACCGCCAGGGCAATACCTAACGACTGATTTCCCGGTCCTCTCAGCCGGGCCGACTCCCCACATTGCACTCGAAAAATGGGAGTTTACGATCGACGATGGAACGAACGTTTTGCGACGATGGAATTGGAAATCGTTTCGGGAGCTGCCCACCGAGAACATTACAGTTGATCTGCACTGCGTGACGCGATGGTCGAAGCTCGGCACGCATTGGGAAGGCGTGTCTCTCGACACCATCCTTGGCGAGATAGAAACCGACGCCGAGTATGCAATGGTGCGTTCCTATGGTGACTACACGACAAATCTGCCTATTGTGGATCTCAGGAACAAGCAGGCATGGATCGCGTTCCGATTTGACGACGAAGATCTTGCCCCTGAACACGGTGGCCCTGCACGACTTCTTGTCCCGCATCTCTATTTATGGAAGAGTGCCAAATGGGTACGGGGCATCAGACTCATGCACGAGGATCAGCCTGGTTTCTGGGAAAGCCTCGGCTACCACGACTATGGAGACCCGTGGCGCGAACAGCGTTACTCGGGCGACGAGTGATGTGGCGAGTGGGAACAGTGGTTGCTCTTCACGACGAGACGCCGACAGCAAGGACGATTACGCTCCAAGTAGCGGATTGGCCTAGCCACGTCGCAGGCCAGCACGTCGACGTGAGGTTGACGGCCTCGGATGGATACTCGGCGGTTCGATCGTACTCGATTGCTTCGGCTCCGAACTCGGAAGGGCGAGTTGAACTGACCGTCGAGCGACTGCCCGACGGCGAGGTCTCACCCTATCTCACGCAAGAACTTGCAGTCGGGGATCGTGTGGAATTAAGAGGGCCGATCGGCGGTTGGTTCGTGTGGCGATCGCAGCAAACGGAACCGATCCAATTAATTGCAGGCGGTTCGGGCATCGTTCCCCTTATGGCAATGGTTCGCTCTCGTGCATCAGCACGTAGCACTGTACCCTTTCGATTGCTGTATTCGGTGCGGGAACCTGGAGCCGTCTTCTACCGTGATGAACTGCAAGCCATATCGAGTCGGGGCGGTTCTGTAACGC
>QIAH01000377.1 GCA_003225465.1 Acidobacteriota bacterium
TGAATGAATAAGGAGTGGGCCAACATTCGAAGGGACGCAGAAATGGGAGATCGGTGAGCAGGAAGCCAAGGTAGTTTTCGGGCAGGTTACAAGTTAGGCGACATAGGAGGGGTGGTGGTTAGCCCACAGTCGTGCACCCACCGACGTCGTACCAAGGTAACTTCGCCATCCTCACATTTCGCCCTACCATCTTAGCCATTGATCCAGTGAATCTTGTCCGGCGCGAGGTCTTATGCGTCCGTCTGCCGTTTTCGTGCGCAGAGTCATGCGGTGTCTGCGACTACTTGCCGTGGTCGCCGTTTTTGCGCTCTCCATGGAGAGCCTGGGACAGTCCTCCGATATGCCCTCGCTCGGGGATCTGGCTCGGAAGCAGCGCGAGAAGCAAGAGAAAAACAAGGCCTCGGCGGCCAAGCCCAAGAAGGTCGTGACGGACGAGGATATGCCGGCGCATGCCGCAGATGAGGACGTTCCGCCCAGCGACGGGCCCCATGAGGAAATGTCGGTCGAGCGGTCGGCGACCGACGTTTTGCAGAGTGGGGACCAGTTCAAATCGGCGATTGCGCGGCAGAAAGGTATCATTGCTGGCCTGAAAGCCCGGGTCGACAAGTTCAACGGCTCCATCCATTTTGTTGAGGCGAATGCGTCCCGCAACGGCGTCGAGTACAACAAACTCCAGGCACATAAACAGCAAGAGGTAGAGCGCCTGCAGGGGCAACTGGATGAGCAGAAGAGAGATCTCGAGCAGATGCAGGAAAAGGCGCGCAAGGCCGGATATGGAAGCGCGGTGTGGGACCCGTAGGAAAGCAGTGGCCGGTTCAGGCAGTTCGAATATTACTGCTGACTAGTGTAGAAGCCGGACCACCAATCGTCAGGATTTGCCCATTATTTTCCTTCCACGGCATCCTCTTTTTACATCAATAACTTGAAGCCGGAACGAGGGACTTTTGATACCTGAGGAGCTCTTGGGCCCTGTTTCGTTCCGGGCACAAAACGCCGATATGCCAGTTACTATTCGGCTGCCCTTACGTCTACTTCTCTTGCGCCTTCAAACCGGAGTCCTCCGATGCGACTGACTACCCTTTTTACGATTCTTGTGTTCGCAGTGTGTTCGGCTGCGCAGTCCGTCTCTCGAGCCGCGAACGACGCCATGCCTGACCTGGAGCACTTCAGCCCGGATCAGGTGGATAAATCTCTCGATCCGTGCTCGGATTTCTTCCAGTATGCCTGCAGCAAGTGGGTGAAGGCGAATCCCATTCCGGCGGACCAGGCGGCTTGGGGCACATTCAATAAGCTGGCCATCTGGAACATTGCGGCTATCCGAAATACGCTGGAACAGGTGTCCAGCCTGGACCCCAAGCGAAACGCCGTGGACCAGAAAGCTGGGGACCATTACGCCTCGTGCATGGATGAAGCAACCATCAACAAGGCGGGGATCGCGCCGTTGAAGCCGGATTTGGACCGGATCGCAGCTCTGAAGAACAAGGCGCAGCTTCCCGAACTGGTCGCAAGCCTTCATCAGATTGTCCGTCCGGCAAACCTCAACTTCATTGATGCGCAGTACCAGGGGATTCTGTTCGGGATCTACAACGGTCCTCAGTTTGACGATGCCCGGATGAATATCGGAGTGCTGGACCAGTCGGGCATGAACATGCCGTCGCGCGAGTTCTATCTGAACGACGACGAGAAATCGAAAGAGATCCGGCAGAAATATGTGGCGCACGTGGGCCGCATGCTGGAACTGGCGGGCGAGCCGAAGGCTCAGGCCGAGGCGGATGCGGCGGCCGTTCTAGTCATGGAGACCGCGCTTGCCAAGGCGGCGATGGATATTGTGGTGCGGCGCGATCCCAAGAACCTGGACCACAAACTGACCATCAAAGAAGTGCAGGCGCTTACGCCTTCTTTCAACTGGAACCGCTATTTCGCGGCGATACAGACGCCTTTAGCCGCGCAGTACCTCGTGCTGTCGCCGGATTTCTTTCGCGGAGTTGAGAAACTGATTGCCTCCGAGCCGGTGGATCACTGGCGGGCGTACTTGCGCTACTCGCTCCTACACTTGTCGGCCTCGTCGCTGTCGCAGCCGTTCGTCGAGGAAAGTTTTGATTTTTATAGCCGGACGTTGTCCGGGACGAAAGAGATCCAGCCGCGGTGGCGGCGGTGTTCGATCTTTGCCGATATTGATCTGGGGGATGCGGTGGGGCAGGCCTATGTGGCGCGCTACTTCCCGCCAGAGAATAAAGAGCGGATGCTTGAGCTCGTGAAAGCGGTGGAGACGGCGCTCTCAAAGGAGATCGATGCGGCGGATTGGATGTCGCCGGAGACAAAGAAGAAGGCGCACATCAAGCTGGCGGCGCAGGTGGACAAGATTGGGTATCCCGACCGCTGGCAGGACTACTCCACCGTGGAGATCAAGCGCGACGACTATTTGGGCAACATGCAACGGGCCAGCCGGTTTGAGATTCGGCGGCGGCTGGCGGAGATTGGAAAACCGGTGAACAGGTATCACTGGGGAATGACTCCGCCTACCGTGAATGCTTATGAAGATCCTCAGACGAACACCATCAACTTCCCGGCCGGAATTCTGCAGCCGCCGTTCTTCGATGCGAAGCTGGGGGATGCCGCGAACTATGGCGCGATTGGCGCCGTGATCGGGCACGAGACTACTCACGGTTACGACGACCAGGGGCGCAAGTTCGATGCGGATGGAAATCTGAAGGATTGGTGGACTGCGGCGGATTCAACCGCTTATGAGCAGCGCGACAACTGCATTGCGGACGAGTACACCCAGGAGGTTCCGGAAGCCGGCGTGAAGCAGAACGGAAAGCTTTCGCTGGGCGAGGACACGGCGGATAACGGCGGGATCCACATTGCGATGGGCGGATTGCAGAGCGCGCTCAAGTCCGAGGGCAAAGAGCTTGATTCGCCTGCGGAGGGCGGCGTCACGGAAATGCAGACTTTCTTCCTGTCATACGCGAACGTATGGTGTGGTGAACTCCGGCCAGAGGCGGCACGCACCGCGGTGCTCACGCAGGGACATTCACTGAACCGCTATCGCGTGAATAATGTTGTCGGCAACATGCCGGAATTTGCGCATGCCTTCGGATGCAAGGCGGGGCAGCCGATGGTGCGGGCGAATGCGTGTCGGGTATGGTAGGCGTGGGCCAGTAAATCATTTTGGGTTGGCCAGATACTCCGCGGGGAGAGGATTGTCGGGACGTTCCTCATCCCAGATCGCTGAGGCAATCCACCAGCGTTGACCGTCCCAGAATGCCTCGATGCTGTTGATGCCGCGTGCGATGACTGGGCCATCGATCTTCAGTCGGCTCTCGTACGTGCTAAAAACGTGAGCGATGTTCCCGAAACGTTGCGTCACGCGATGGACTTCCTTCTCGTAAAAACCTTTCAGTACCTCGGCGTTCGACGAGTCGACGAACTGTTGGTGCGTCATTTTGTGGGCTACCGGCTTGCCGTCCTTTCCCATTGACATGGCGACGAAGCGAATTTCGGGAATGTAAAGAGTGCGATCGCGTGACCACTGGCGAGGCTGGCCTGCGGGGCCGGAGATTACCTCATAGTAAGCCGCGATGAGGCCGTCGAGGGTGGCTACGTCGGCGGGGCGGGATTCGATGGTGGGGACGTCAACGTGGGGATTGGCGGTTTGGGCGTTGGCGAAGGTGGCGAGGGGGACGAGGGCGATCAGGATTAATGTGAGTGGTCGAGTCATGAGGTTCCTTACGTGCGGTATGAATGTAGCACCGGGATGAGGGTGAATCTGGGCTTGTTTGCTGAAGCACGTCTGGAACAGCGCCCCGCGTTGGCCGCTCTAAGGCCCAAGATGCATAGGGCAGTGGAATCCCACCCTAACCTCGCAAAGGGCGCGAGGTTAGGATGGGGCACCCGCGGACTATAGCGGGGAAACGCGCTGACGAGAAATCAAGGGAGGCAGCAGGTCCAGAAACGGGAGTGCTGCTGACAACGTGTACCAACGTTCTCATGGTATTTGCGTCGATTGTTGTCATAATAGTTAAATGGCGCGTGCTTTCCTGGAAGAACGTTGGCTTCCGAAGTCTGTCCTCTGTCTTCGCGACTACAACCTGAACAAATTTACTCGAGACCTGATTGCCGGGGTCACGGTGGGGTTGGTAGCTCTTCCGCTGGCCATGGCGTTCTCGATTGCGTCGGGACTGTCGCCGCAGGCGGGGATCTACTGTGCGATCGTGACCGGATTTCTGATCTCGCTGCTGGGAGGTTCGAAGACCCAGATCGGGGGGCCGACCGGGGCGTTTGTGGTCGTTGTGGCCGGAATCGTCGCGGCGCACGGGGTGGACGGCTTATTCATGTGCACGGTGATGGCGGGCGTGCTTCTGCTGGCGATGGGCCTTGCCGGGATGGGCTCCGCGATCAAGTTTATTCCGCGGCCCATCGTGGTGGGGTTTACGAACGGCATCGCAATCCTGATTGCCAGCACCCAGGTAAAAGATTTTTTCGGGCTGCAGATCGAGAAGGTTCCGGGTGTTTTCTGGCTGCGCCTGGAGTCGTTCGCAACGCACTTCAAGACGCTGAACTATGATGCCACACTGCTGGCGGTGGCGACCGTCGTCATCTTGATTGTGTGCCGCGCGGTTTCGAACCGGGTGCCGGGGCCGATCGTGGCACTGGTGCTGGGCACGGTGGCGGTGTTTGTGTTCAAACTGCCGATTGAGACGATCGGCTCGCGTTTTGGGGGGATTCCCAGCGGCCTGCCGCATCTGCACATTCCCAGATTTCATGCCGACCTGATACATGGGCTGCTCGGGCCGGCGGTGACGGTAGCAATGCTGGGCGCGATCGAGTCGCTCATGTCGGCGGTGGTTTCCGATCGCATGAGCAACGATCACCACAATCCAAATGTGGAATTGATGGCGCAGGGTGTTGCCAATATCGCGTCGCCCATGTTCGGCGGGTTGCCGGCTACGGGCGCGATCGCGCGGACGGCGACGAACATTCGTTCGGGCGCACAATCGCCGATTGCGGGCATGATCCATGCGGTCACGCTGCTGTGCGTGCTGCTGTTCGCGTCCCGGCTGGTGAGTTATGTGCCCATGGCTGTGCTGGCGGGGATCCTGATGATCGTCTCCTACAACATGGGCGAGTGGCGCGAGATCCCGCAGTTACTCAAATTGACGAAGACCGATATCAGCGTGTGGCTGGTGACGTTCGCGCTGACGGTGTTTGCTGACCTTACAGTTGCAGTCGAGGCGGGAATGATTCTGGCGGCGCTGCTCTTCATCAGCCGGGTGGCCGCGACGACGACCGTCTCGCAGGTGACGGATGATTACATCGAAGACGGACGCGTGCACATCCTGCAGGACAAGGATATTCCATACTATGTGACCATCTTCCGCATTCATGGGCCGTTCCTTTTCGGAGCGACGGACAAGATTTCGGTGGTGACGGAGAACATGCACTCGCTGCCGCCGGTAGTAATACTGCGTCTACGGAACATGACGGCACTGGACGCGACGGGTCTGTTTGCTATTGAGGAAGTGGCACGGGCCCTGCAGGCGACGGGACGCACATTGATTTTGTGTGGTGCGCGTGAGCAACCTGCGAAACTGCTGCACGAGGCGGAGGTCGAGGAGTTGATTGGGAAGAACAATATCTGCGTCAACGTGCAGGAAGCGGTGCGGCGGGCGCAGGACGTGTTTGAGAGGTTAGAGGCGAACGCGGTTGGGGCGAAGTAGGGGAGCCGAGGACTAGTCGGTAAGGGGGACCCGGGCTCGCTACTTCGGATGAGCTAGCCGGGAGAGCCTGGCCTTCGTCGCCTTCAAGTAGTCGGCAGGGGTGAGCAAAATCTGCAGACCGCGCACGCCCGCGGAGATTGAGATGACATCGAAGAGTTCGACGGTTTCGTCCACGTACGCGGGGTAGTCTTTCTTGGCGGCGAGGGCCGTTACACCTCCACGGATGTAGCCCGTCAGAGCCTGCAGTTCTTTCACCGGGACAAGCTGAATTTTCCGATCACCGGAAGCTGCCGCCAGAGCTTTCAGGTCGAGTTCGGCATTGCCGGAAATCACGGCGAGGCAGATGCCATGGCGGTCGCCGCGCGCGACCAGCGTCTTGAAGACTTGCTCAGGCGGCAGCCCTATTTTTCCTGCAACCGTCTCAGCGGCAAGGTCGTCGGGATCTACTTCGTATTCGCGAAGTTCGTAATGTATGCCCATCTGGTCGAGCAGGCGGGCGGCATTGGTCTTGGTGGGCACGGATGATTCTAACCGTCGTCGTCGTCGGCAAGAACCAGTCGTTGGTCGTTAGTCCTTGGTCGTTGGCGAACAGAGATTCCTCGTCGCTTCGCTCCTCGGAATGACAAATTTAGAGGGTGTTGCCGGACACTGACGGACGAGTGTCGACTATGCCGTTCCACCTAACGGGAACAGCACGCCCTGTTCGCCAACGACTACCGACCAACGACGGGTTTCAGGGCATTTGCGCAATTCCTCTCTCCGGTCTTATAGTCTCCTGCGTCCGTTGAAAGAGGCTTTCGATGAGAATGCTGGTTCACTGGCTGTTAAGCGCGCTGGCGCTCTGGATTGTGTCGCGGCTGGTACCGGGTTTTTCCGTGAGCGGGCCGATGGCGGCGCTGATTGCGGCAGTTGTGATCGGCTTCGTGAACGCCACGCTTGGATTCTTCCTGAAAATTATTACATTTCCATTGACGCTGCTGACGCTAGGGCTGTTCTGGCTGATCATCAATGCAGTGGTGATCAAGCTGGCCGCGGCGATCGTTCCCGGGTTCCATGTGTATACCTTTGGCGCGGCGTTCTGGGGAGCGATCGTGCTCAGCCTGGTGAATATGGCTCTGAAGTGGCTCGTGTTGCCGGACAAGACGTAAGGAAGGTCATCAGAAATTTGATCCCCTGTAGGTTTTGCGCGGAAGGTTGATGGCGAGGGACTGGTTGTTGCCCAGTGAATTGTGTGGGAGTCCCTCGATGTTGCTGTCGCCCCTGAAGGGGGCTCGAAGTGGTTGGGCGGCGTACCCAGCCCTTACGGGCTGGGCTAGTATCTGTCGCCGCTACGCGGCTATGCTTCGGCGGCTTTGTGGTATCGGGACCCCCTCGTTTCCTGACAGGGGTGCACGAGCCCACATCAGGGTCACAAGTCCAAGACAGGGTGACAAGTCCAACCCACAGCTGCCAATAGCTGTCAAACCACGCCCGCCAATACGTATGCTGAGGTGGTCCGACAGCATCCATTCATTACTCGGATGCTGCCTAACCGAACTGTGTCGTTTCCTCGTGGAACCCCACGCTCGCCAAAATGGCTGCCCATCGGATGCTGTACAACTGGCACTGGTCTATTTGGCGGGTGAGCCTTTCTTCGGCTTCATCATCTCCCATTCTTTCTCAGACAGCATTCTTCCCAGGGCGGTGAATTCGCCGGCACCTTGGAGCCATTCGCCGCCGTCCATGGTAATAGTGTCGCCGTTGATGTAGCTGGAACCGTCGCTGACCAGGAACGCCGCGAGATTCGCGAACTCTTCGGCGGTGCCGAAGCGACCGAGCGGGATGCGCTTTTTTGCCAGGTCTTCGAGTTCGGGGCGCGGGAGCAAGCGTGAGAAGGCGCCTTCGGTAGGCACGGGACCTGGGGCGATGGCGTTCATGCGGATGCCGCGGTTGCCCCACTCTACCGCCAAACTGCGGGTGAGAGCCTGCACTCCGGATTTTGCCACCGCGGATGGAACCACGTAGGCAGAGCCGCTGTCGGTGTAGGTGGTGGTGATGTTGAGTACGACCGCGGATTGCCCGGACTTGAGCCAGCGCCGCCCGCAGGCAAGGGTCGTATGCAATGTGCCCATCAGCACGATGCCGAGCACGGACTCGAAGGCGCGGAGAGACAACTCTTCCGTACGCGCGAGGAAGTTGCCGGCGGCGTTGTTCATGAGGACATCGAGCGGGCCGTCCTTCCAGATGGTTTCGATCATTTCTTCCACTTGGGTGGCGTCGCGGACATCGCAGGGACGCGAGTGGATGGTACCGCCGGTAGCGTCTCGCAGTTCGGCCTCGGTCGCGGCGAGGACTTCGTGACGCCGTCCGCAGATGTAGACGGTGGCGCCGAGCTCGAGAAATCGCTGAGCAGCGGCTTTGCCAAGTCCAGTGCCGCCGCCGGTGATGAGGATGCGTTTGTTCTGGAGAAGATTTTTCTGGAACATGAGTGCACCGTCCGGGGTCTTGATTGTATTCATTTTTTGGCGGGTACGTCGTGCTGCCGGCCTAAAGCAGATTACTCCGCCTGCGCTGCGCTTGGCTTCGGAATGAGAACCTAGAAGGTCGGACTTATTTCAAGGTTGCCGGCGCAAGAAGAGTGCCGGGCTCGGTGCCGCAGGCGACGCGGAATCCGTAATCCGCATACTGGAAATGTGGTGGAATACTGGAGCGCGCCGCGCAGCGCGTGACCTTGATGTGGTGGCGCCACGAGCCTCCGCGGGAGGCTCGGCGTGTGCCACCTTGCGGACCGCGTGGGTTGCGATCTGGGGAGACCGCGTAGTAGTTCGGGTCGTACCAGTCGCCGCACCACTCATGCACGTTGGCGCAGACGTCGAAAAGGCCGAAGGCGTTCGGCAAGGACTGGCCAACGGGTTCGGGTCCGGTTTGCCAGCGGCTCGCGTAATTTGGCAGCGACTCAGGGGGAGCGTCTCCCCAAGGAAACAGAGCGCCTTCGACTCCACCGCGCGCGGCGCGTTCCCACTCGGCTTCGGTGGGAAGCCGATAAGGGCGACTGGTGGACGCTGTCAACCATGCGCAGTATGCAACGGCGTCGTGCGAAGAGACTCCCACGACAGGCTGCTGCGGGTGATTGAAATTGGAATCGCGCCAGAAAGGCGGCGGCAACTTTCCTACGTGTCGGAGAAACAGGGCGTATTCAGTATTTGTCACCTGATGCGTGGCGAGACGGAAGGCGTCAATCCAGACGCGATGAATGGGACGCTCGTTGTCCTGCCCGTTTCCCGATCCCATCAGAAACCAACCGGCTGGGATGGTAACGAGTTGCGGTTCGGAGATCTTGCCATGCACAAGGGGATTGGGGAACGCAGTCATTGGCAACGGGTTGAGCGTAGCATAAACTTACTCGCTAATTTTTGAGAGGCGTCTTAGAACGCCGTGACGATGAAAGAGCTTAAGTTCAAAGTGAAGTTGGAAGGGGTGACCTCGGGCGAGGTGGCGGCGCTGAGTGCTCCCTTCGACGTGGAGAAGACGTTCGGCACTCGGGCACGCGTGCCGGTACGCGGGACGATCAATGGCTTCCCTTTCCGCTCGTCACTGATGCCGATGGGCGGATGTCACCGTATGGTCGTGAACAAGACCATTCGCGACGGCGCTGGAGTGAAGGCCGGAGACACGGTTTCAGTCGTGATGGCGCGAGATGAGGAGTCGCGTACGATTGATCCGCCGCCGCTTTTGAAGAAAGAGCTGGCCAAGAACAAGGCGGCGCAGGCGAATTGGGAGAAGCAATCGTTCACGAACAAGAAAGAGATGGCGCGGTTAATCACGGATGCGAAGCAGGAAGACACGCGGGTGCGGCGAATCGCCAAGGTGATGGATGTGCTGAAGAATGGGAAGAAGTGGACAGGTTAGAGATCGCGAAGTCTGCGGGCGACTTCCGCGATGTCGTTTGCTTGAAAAAGGCGGATGGCGGCGATTCCGGCGGCTCCGGCTTCGAGGCAGGCGGCGGCGTTTGTAAGGGTAATGCCTCCGAGGGCGAGCACCGGAATGTTGTATTGGCAGGCGCGGCGAAGGGCTTCGAGACCCGCGGGTTTCGCACTGGGGTCGTCTTTCTTCTCGAAGACAGGGGCAAGTAGAGCCAGATTCGCGCCCTCTCTCGCTGCTTGCTGGACATCGTTCGGGTGATGACAGGATTGGCTGATGGTAAGGCGGACCGGAGCATCCCTCCGAGCTGAGCACATGCGGCGAACGTCTGCCGGGCTGATGTCGTCGGAGCGGAGATGTACACCGTGGGCTGCGACCGCCAAGGCAACATCGGTTCGGGAGTTAATCAGCAGAGCAGTTCTCATATCCCGGTTCGCAGTTCGCAGTCTTTCATCTTCCAAGATGCGAATTGCTTGTCCTGCCAGTTCCTCGAGTTCCCTTGCAGGCAGGTCTTTTTCACGGAGCTGGATGTAGTCGATGCCGGCTCGGGTGGCTTCGGAGATTCTTTGTAGTAGAAGCTGACGGCGCGCAGCTTCATTCCCCGGGAATTGACTGCGGTCGGTGATGTAGTACAGGGTGCAGGGGCGGTGCATGTCGGATCGAAGCGTACTACGGACGGTCTTCAGCGAGCGAAATGCGGAAGGTAGTCTGCCGTTTGTCGCACAAGGGGGCTCCGCCCACATGGGGTCAGGGGCGAGTTTTGGCGATATCGGGCAGGACCTCGCCTTCTTTCTTGACGACTCCTCCCAAGTGGTACTTCGTCAGGCCGTCGCGGAGAACCTCGAAGCCTTCTTCGGGCGAGTCGACGATCTTGAATAAATCGAGGTCTTTGGCCGAGATGGTGCCCGCGTCGATCATGGCCTGGAAGTTGATCAGATTTTTCCAGTATTCACTTCCGTAAATCACCACCAAAATCTTTTTCGCCAGCTTGTCGGTCTGAGCTAGGGTGAGGATCTCAAAGAGCTCGTCGAAGGTGCCGAAGCCTCCCGGAAAAATCACCAGCGCCTTCGCGAGGTAGGCGAACCAGAACTTGCGCATGAAGAAATAGTGGAACTCGAAATTGAGCGAGGGTGTGATGAAGGGGTTCGGGTACTGTTCAAAGGGAAGATTGATGTTAAGTCCGATGGTCTTGCCGCCGGCTTCCTTGGCTCCGCGGTTGGCGGCTTCCATGATGCCGGGACCTCCGCCGGTGGTTACCACGAAGCGCCGGCGGCGAGCGGGTATTTTGATGGACCAGTCGGTGAGCATGTAGGCAAGCTTGCGTGCGTCTTCGTAATAGCGCGCCATCTTCACCGCGGCTTGCGCCCGGGCGAGTTCCTCCCCATGATCCTGAAGCGAGGTCAGGTTCTGGATCTCCTTGAGCCTGTCCTCTGCGTCCGCACGGCTATGAAAGCGCGCAGAGCCAAAAAAAACTACCGTGTCCTGAATCTGCTCGCGCCGGAAGCGCGACAGGGGCTCGCTATATTCGGAGAGGATACGCAGAATGCGGCCATCGGGACTATTGAGGAAAGGCTCGTTCTGGTAGGCGAGCGGAGCGGACTTCAGTCGGTCGTCACTCATGCGGGAGTTTTCCGGAACTCATTGTATCGTTTTGCTCTGGGGCTCTGTTGCCGCGCCCGGCGTCAGGCCGAGAACAGCCCACATATCACGGGAGCTTGTCTTCATGGTAGTGAATCGCTTCGGAGAAGCCGATCCAGATGTCGAGCAGCCCGAGCCCGCTGCAGAGCCCGCGGAAAAAGCCGTGGGTGATCAGGGTCCGCAGATCGGGATAATGCAGCAGGAGGGAGTTGTCGGTCCATTGGGGGGTCCAGGGAAGAACAACCAACAACACTCCCGCGGCAGCACAGACAAACACGAACAGCAAAACCAGCAAACGGTGAAGCCAGATTTGCCCCCGCGAGAGACCTTTGGGAGCAGGGGTCTCGTCCACCGAAACGACATTCGGCTCCGGCTCGGAAGCAAGCCCCGTTCGTCCCGGCAGGCCACTTCCCTGAGGAGAGGTGGAGTTCGGCATCAGGCGGGGCTCCGACGCGAAAAGGGAAACGGCGATTTCGGAAAGGAGACCCGTTCTGCAGTCATCCACACATTTTACGACTTCAGGGCCCGGATGCGCTCGCCTACATCACGGTAATCGATATTGCTGCCATAGACTTCCATGAAATGGTGCAGAGCGGAGTTTTTGTCCTCGGCGGTTTCATAAGAAGAGGCGAGTTCGTAGTGCAGGGCGGTCCGAGTTTCCTCGTCGAGGGAAGGCAGCTTCAACGCTTTCTCGTACCAGCGAATGGCGGCTTCCGGCACTCCCTTGTCGAGGAAGCACTGTGCCAGCCAGGTGTAGGTTTGCATGACTTGTGCGAATGGATGCCCGTGATCGATGGACTGGCAAACTTTCTGAAGTTCACCGATGGCTTCGTCGAGCAGGCCCATCTCGCGGAATGCGACTCCGAGATTGTAATGGGTTTCGGGATCCTCCTCGGCGCCGGCGACATCTTCTTCCAGTTCGTGACGGATCTCGCCGAACATGTCGGCTAGGTCGACGCTCGCAGCCATGTCGTGCTTGGTCGACGCTGCGGGGCCATTCGCCGGCCGCACTGACGCGCGGAACGTTGAGGGCGGGGCGGACGGCTGCACGGTGGCTGATGCCGCAGCGCCTGGAGGCGCCGCTACCGGTGGAACTGGAGCGACCGTAGGAATTACCGAGGCACCGGAAACCGCGCTTGCGGCCATGTGTAAATCAGCCTGCGCGGCAGCGGGCGCTGGCTTGGGCTGCGCAGTGGGAGGCGGTGCTTGGGGATGTTCAGTGGTCGCAACCGGAGCTTCCTGCAGGAAGCCGTCGCCGAGAGCATTTTCCAGGTCGGCTACGAATTCGCCCAGCACGCCACTGTCAGGGGCCGGAGATTCCGCAGGCTCAGGCTTGGAAAACTTCGGTCCTGACATGAAATCCAGATGGCTGACGAGGGAGGAATCGGTGCCGGCCTGCGCGGTGATGGGCTGCTCGTGCTCGATTTCGTGACTGACAGTTTTAGGAAGGAACTCTTCGCCCAATGAAGAATCCAGTTCCGCGACCATCTTGTTGAGCGGGCTTGCAGGCTCGGGCTGAGGCTCAGGCTCGACGACAGCTTCAGTGGCGGGAGATTCCTCTTCAACGACTGCGGGCTGTTCTTCAACCGACTCGATCTCGGCGGGGGCACTCGCCGCGTTAATCTCTGCTTCGATCGAGGCGAGTTGTTCGTAGTCCGCGGTCTGCGATTGCAGCTTGGCATAGGCAGCGCGGGCCTGGTCGACCATAGAGTGTTCGAGGTAAAAGCGAATCTCTTCGATGGTTTCCGCGACCGCATCACTGCTCTCGACTGAAATCTCTTCCACCGATGGCTCGGCGGCCACTTCCTCGGCAGATTGTTCGGAGGCGCCTTCGGGTGTTTCTGCGGTGATAGAGCCTTGCCACTCGTCGGAAAGATCGATCTCGGCGCTGGCCGAAGCCTCCGGCACGGTCTCGAATTCCACGGGCTCCTGTGCGTGGCTATCGGGCGAGGACGCGGGACCCGCATCGTCGACGGCAAATTCCTGCGCCCCTATCGCCGGAGTCAAAGGCCACGGGGCCATTGGAATCTCTGCGGCATCGGTGGCAGACAACGCCTGGGGAGGCTTGGGCGAGGCGACCGCGTGCTCTTCGCAGCGGTTCGCCAGGTCTTCGTAGCGCGCGGCTTCTTCCGTGAGACCGGCTTGGGAATAGACGGTTGCCAGCGTCTGGCAGCAGGCGGCGGCATCGGCAAACCGTTCGGAACGGGTGTACAAGGCAGCCAGCCGCTGGTTCAGGCGGACGTCGCTCGGAGCGATCGGTAACACGGCCATCAACGGGCCGAGCGCCTTGTCCGGCATGTTGTACGAGATGAACAGTTCCGTGTCAGTCAGAGCTGCGCGGAGAGCATTCGCGATTTCCGGCGAATAGGACTGATCCACTGGAGGCGCCGTGGCTTCCAGTTCCTCCACCAGAACAATGCCCTCTTCCACGCTAAGGAGCTTGGAGCCCGTCGTGCCACCCATCATGCCAACTACCTGCTGATAGTTCTGCATGTGCATGGGGTTCTGGGGTTCCTGCTCGGCCAGAAGCTGATAGAGATCGCGAGCGCGCGCGAGTTCGCCGGACTGTACGTAGGCGTGCGCCAGCAACTCATTGACTTCGGCGAGGTGCGACTGGTCTCCCGCTTTTTTGAACAACTGGACTAGTTGTTCCAGGGTGGCTGGACTGCTGCTAACCGGTCCGATGGCAGAGCGCAGAATTTCCAGGACCTTGGCGGAATTTTCAGCCAGGAGGCGGTCGGCATGTTCTTCGATGATTCCGAGTGCTTCTTCGTGGCCACCGTTCTGGGTGAGCGATTCCAGATACGAGAACATCGACTCCGCGTCGCTGTGCGCCGCAAGCAGTTTTCCAGCAAGACCGCCTGCTTCCGAAACCCGGCCCGTCTGCAGGTACGCCTTTAAGAGATCGCGCAGGCCGTCGGGATGATTGTCGAGATCATGGACCTTCTGAAAAAGCGGGATCGCCGAGGCGGCATCGCCCGATTCCAGCGCATTGCGAGCGCGCAGCAGGAGCGCATAGCTGTTGCCCGGGTCGAGCGTGAGCATGCGCTGCAGGATTTCTTCCGCCCCGCTGCGGGAACCACGACTGCGCAGGGTTTCGGCGGCTGCTGAAAAGATCTGCCAGGCATCGTTTTTCTTGCCCAGTCGAATGTAGACCTCGGCCAAGCGCACGCGCATGGCGACGTTTTCCGGATCCATTTCCAGAATTTTCTGGAAGATGCGTACCGACTGTTCGAGCTCTCCGGCGCGCAGGAATTCCTCGGCGACCTGAAGATATTGCGCGCGCGCATCGTTGAACAGGCCCTGCTGGGTGTAGAGTTCGGCAAGTTTGAGGACACTTTCGAGGGAGGGCTTGAGCTTGCCAATCTTCTTGTACATGGCAATGCCCTTGACCGTGAACCCTTGCGCGGCGTAGGCATCACCGACACTCTTGAAACACTCGGTGGCTTTCTCGGCTTCCCCGTTGCGGGCGTAGAGATCGCCCACGGTGTTCATCACCGTCAGATCCTTGGGGTCGGCTTTGAGGATCTTTTCGTACTCGGCAATGGCGTTCTGCAGTTTGCCCTGCTGGACGTATTTCTCCGCAGCGCTGAGAACCTTTTGTTTGTTGAAGCCGAAACCAAACGCCATAAAAGTGCGGACTCCAGCCTTTCCCCGCCGAAGATCTGCTCACGAAAGCCGGGAGCGACGTCGGTCGGGTCTGAACGGTCCCCCCGTCCACTGCCGGGAGGGATAGTCGGGCCAACAAGGGCAATTGTAAGGCTGGTAACCGAGAATCGCATGGTTACTAAGGGTTACCAAAAGGGAGTGTACGACCGGGTTACGGAAGGCACCTGGGAATCGGGCCGCATTGGGAAATCCAGTCGTCAATCTCTAGTCGCCAGTCTTCAGCAAAAGACCAATGGCTGGACGCCGCGGGCGATCATGGCGAGGGATGTCCGGTGGGGGACGTGAGTCGGCCGGGGAATCCGGTTCTCGCTGTGCGAGCTAGGCGCGGACGATGGCCGTCAGAACAAAGATGACAAGTCCGAGAAGTGCCGGTCTCGGAAGACGCCGTATCACATGCCAAACCATGATGCTCATCGAGACAATTCTCCGCGCGGGGGAGTCCGCGAATGAACCGTCGAAGGGCCCCAAAGCAGGAGGCGGCTTTCACTCCAACGACCTACCGATGCCAGATTGTAAGCAGAGTGGGACAGCAGGCGCAAGGAGTTTATGGTTCATTACTTAGTTTCCGGTCGTCAGTCGTCGGTAGTCGGCAAAAGTTGGACGGTGAAGACTGAGCACTGCTGAAGACTGACGACTAGTCACGAGGCATGCCTTGGAAGGCACGGGAGATTTTGTCGATGTCTTCAGGCTGGAGGCGGCAGGCGCTGCCGAGTTTTTCAGTGAGGATCTTATTGACGGCAGCCAGCGGTTGTCCTTTGGTCTGAGCCAGGAAGCGCTGCCATTCACCGGCAACTGTTTTGCGTTCGTCCCTGTCCGCATCTTCGCAGAACTGGCGTACGGCTTCCTCCAGCGTGCCGTATTCGTCGGCCATGTCTTCGTGAAAATAGCCCCGCATGAAGCTGCGTAGCGCGGGAAAAGTCGCAGCGGTAATTTCAGGGTCGTCTCGGTGAGATGCCTTGGTACTCATCAGCGGCACTCCGGATAAGAGGTTAGAACGTAATAGTCATTAGAAGGGACCCACTTCAAAACAATGGTCGCATGCGCACAGGGTTGAGGCTCGTCGGCATCACGGCGTAGAGAGCGGCCGATGGGATGCGAGGAGTCTCCGTCATAATCGATCACCAGGTTTGGATGTCCGCCAGATCGGTTCAGCCAGCGATCAATTTTGTCGCGACTCTGCTGGAGGGCGATGCCCACGGCACGTTCGGCAGTCTGGCGATCGGTCCAGGTGGATGCGGCGCTGATGTTGCGCTCGTGGCGAAGACGGTCGCGAAGTTCATCGTCGCTTCGGCCGACGTGTTTGCGGAGTGTGTGCCCGCCCGCGGATTCGTCTTGTGACAAATCGCGGGGTGCCCCGGTGGTTCGTGGAACATCGGAGGTGGCGCTCGAGCTGCCGCTGCTTGCGATTGATCCGCTCGGCTGGGGAGCCTGGCAGGCAAGGGTTGCCGCCAGAAACAGCAGCAAGGCTGCGCGCGGACGCCGGACGTATCCTTCAAATCCTGTCATTCAGTTTGTGGAATCGAATTGCCTGACGCTGTGAATGGGCCCGGATGTTCTACGTGGCTGAACCTGGGGGTGGAATCGCCACAACCGTAGCAGCCTACCGCCTGATGGCCTGGTCTGGCAACTGGAAGGCAGTTTCGGGTTTCAAGTTTCTAGTTTCGAGTCGCCTCTGATGCCCAAACGACTCTGCGCACCCGAAACTCGAAACTTGAAACTGCGAAATCAGCGATCGCGATAGAGTTAAGGATCATGGAACGCCATTCCATCGGCGCGTATGTGGAAGACTTTCTGGCGCATGGGTCAGAGTGTGCCTACGTGCAACGGCGCGGTTATCGAACCGAGCGATGGAGCTACCGGAAGATCGCAGAGAGGGCGCTTCAGGTGGCGCGGGAGTTGGAAGCACGGGAAATATCCAAGGGCGATCGCATTTTGCTATGGGGCGAGAACTGTGCGGAGTGGGTCGCGGTCTTCCTGGGATGCGCGCTGCGTGGAGTGATTACAGTGCCCATGGACGACGCAGCTTCGGCGGATTTCGCGGGCCGAGTCTGGGCGGAGGTCGATGCCCGACTGCTCGTGTGCTCCCGGAAGCATCCGCCCCTGGCGGCAGGTGTGGCCGTCCTCATTCTCGAGGAATTGAGCGGCATCGTCGCGAGGCATTCGGCAGGACCATACGAGTCAGTTTCGATTGACGGGAGCGATCCGCTGGAAATCATTTTCACCTCTGGAACCACGGCTGAGCCCAAAGGCGTGGTGATTTCGCACGGGAATGTCTTAAGCAACATAGCGCCGCTCGAAACGGAAATCCGCAAGTATCTCAAGTACGAGCGTTGGGTGCATCCTGTGCGTTTCTTGAATCTGCTGCCGCTGAGTCACGTGTTCGGGCAGTTCTTGGGTATATTTCTTCCTCCCTTGATGACGGGGACGGTGATCTTCCAGGAATCGCTGAGCCCGGCGGAGATTATCGAGACTATCCGGCGGCAACGAGTTTCGGTGCTGGTAGCGGTGCCGCGCATGCTGCAATCTTTGAAGGACAAGATAGAGCGCGACGTCGAGAGCCGGGGACGTATCGAAACATTTCGGGCGCAGTTCCGGCGAGCCGAGGGGCAGAGATTTCTCCGCCGGTGGTGGATTTTTCGCGATGTGCATCGTCGGCTGGGATGGAAATTCTGGGCCTTCATTTCGGGCGGCGCGGCGCTCGATTCGGAAACCGAGGAGTTTTGGAGCCGTCTTGGCTATGCCGTGATCCAGGGGTATGGTCTGACGGAGACCACGTCGCTGGTGAGTGTCAATCATCCGTTTCAATTGGGAAAAGGGTCGATTGGCAAGGTGCTCCCGGGTCGCGAGATCAAGCTGGCAGACGATGGAGAAATCCTGGTGCGCGGTGGCGGGGTGGCGGCGGGCTACTGGAAAGGCGATGGATTCGAGAACATGGCGGGCGAGGAAGGCTGGTACCGCACCGGTGACGTGGGTGCGCTCGATGCGGAGGGCAATCTTTATTTCAAGGGCCGCAAGAAAGATGTCCTGGTCACGCCGGCGGGCATGAACGTGTATCCCGAAGATCTGGAAGCAGCATTGAGACGGCAGCCGGAAGTGAGGGATTGCGTGGTGGTGGGTATCGAGCGCGCAGGCAATACCGAGCCTTGCGCGGTGGTGATTTTACGCGAAGCAGCCGCCGGCCCGCCCAAGCGAAGCCTCGACGAGGCACCCTCATGCGATGCTGGAGCGATCGTACAGCGGGCGAACGAATCTCTATCTGAGTACCAGCGTATGCGGGAGTGGTTCGTGTGGCCGGAGAACGATTTTCCACGGACCTCGACCGGCAAGCCAAGGGTGAACGTGATTCGTGATGTTGTGCTGGCGGCGCGGGAAGAGCGGCCGGCGGCAGTTCCGGGTGCGAGTCCGTTGGAGGAGCTGATCTCAAAGATCTCCGGGCGTAGTGCGACCGGCCTGCGCGCAGATGCGAAGCTGGAGGATGATCTGCGGCTCAGCTCGCTCGAGCGGGTGGACTTGTTGAGCGCGCTGGAGGACCGGTACCAGGTGGATCTCAGTGAAGCGAGCTTCAGCGCGGCGCGCACGGTGGGCGATCTGGAAGAGATGCTCGGCGGCAAGGGCATTCGTCGCGCGGAGTATCACTATCCGCGTTGGACTCTGAGCTGGCCGGTGCGGTGGATCCGGATGGGCGCGTACTACCTGCTGATGCGGCCGGCCATGATGCTGCTGGGCTGGCCGAAGATAGAAGGGCGCGAGAACCTTGCCGGCGTGAAGGGTCCGGTGCTGGTGGTGTGCAACCACATCGATGACGTCGATGTAGGCTTCGTTCAAACCGCGCTGCCGGCGCGCCTGCGACATTGGCTGGCGACAGCAACTGGGGGCGAAGCGCTCGAAACCCTGCGAACTCCGCCCGCTGGACGGAATTTCTTGGCAAGAATTTACGATCGCGTGCAGTGGATTTCTGGCGTGGCGCTGCTGAATCTGTTTCCCTTGCCGCGAGAGGCTGCGTTTCTCAAGAGCTTCGCTTACGCGGGCGAGTGCATCGATCGCGGATACAGCGTACTGGTTTTTCCGGAAGGCCACCATACCACCGACGGTCGGTTGCGGCCATTTCGCGGGGGCGTGGGATTGCTCGCAAAACGGTTGGGCGTGCCAGTCGTTCCGATGCGAATTGATGGATTGTTCGAGGTGAAACATGCGGGCAAACGATTCGCGCCGCCGGGGAAGATTCGGATTCGGATCGGCCAAGCGGTCAGTTTCGAAGCGATGGCGGAACCACTCGAGATCGCGCGCGAGCTTCAGAAGAGGGTTGCAGAATTGTAGGGACGACGTGAGCGCTAAATCTCACGGAGTCCAGTGTGTGCGCCGATGGGAAGCGAAATCCGTTTATAATTCAGGCATGAAAATTACGCCTGTTCTCGCAACGCTGTGTGTCTCCATACTCACGACTGCTCTGCTAAATGCAGCGGATAAGAGCACGACTGTGGAAATGAAAAACGGCAAGGGTGAAAGTGTGGGAACGGCCACGCTGAAAGAGGGCAAGCCCGGAGTGAAAATTAAGCTGGACCTTAAGAATCTGCCACCCGGTGAGCACGCCGTGCACGTGCATCAGACCGCGAAGTGTGAGGGGCCCGACTTCAAGTCGGCGGGCGGGCATTTCAATCCCGACGGCAAGAAACATGGGTTCGAGAATCCGGAAGGTCACCACGCCGGCGACATGCCGAATTTTGTGGTTGGGCCGGATGGCACGGGCAAGGTGACCATCACGAACAAGGATGTAGATCTCGGCAGCGACAATCATTCGGTGTTCAGCAACGGCGGGACGGCCTTGGTCGTCCATGCCAAAGCCGACGACATGAAGACCGATCCGGCGGGCAATTCGGGCGACCGGATCGCCTGCGGAACGATTACGCAGTAGGGTTTCAGGCTTTCAAAGTGAGAGTATGCGGGCGGTCCTGCGGACTTCAGATGGATGCCTGGCGTTTGGCCGACTTGAACTTTGCAACCTTGAAACTTTGCAATCGGTAGCGCCGGGCATCCTGCCGGCATCTGTTTTGCGCGAAAGCGCCGATCAGAGCCGGCGAGACGCCGGCGCTACGAGCGTTGAAACTTTGCAACCTTGATACAAGAGAAGGGCGTCCCCATCCCCAGGCACGCCCTTCTCAGTGCGAACCGGCACGACGGCGAGCGGATGGCTTCCCCGGTACCGTTTGCACTTCGTTTCACTCCTCAACGTGGCACATCGCCCGTTGCTGTGGTGTGCGCGCTGAGGTGTGATATCTGCGGGCGAAACTGGCCTCGCCCTGGCTTGCTTGAACCCTGCAGTTGCGCGGAAGTTGTGGTGGATTTTACAAATTTGGTGCGACTTCCCGACCGCGTGTGGCGCATGCGGCGCACTGCCTATAGCGAGGGCTAATTCAAGGCAGATCCATGAGTTGCAGGGTCGCGGGCTTTGCCGCGCGTGCGAGTTTCCCTGTACGCAAGAAATTGCGGCATGGGTGTTACGATCTGCATGCGCTCTCCACGAATCTTCTCGGACCACCGGGTTCCAGCGGTGGTGGAAATCTTGTAATTGACAGCGCGCGCTCAAGGACGTAAGAAAACACTATCCCACTGGAGTGGCCGCTCCGCCTCGCTAACCCGTTGCCCACCGTCTGGAGGACGTCGTGACAGCAGAACAATCGAAGCGGTTCGTGAAACCTTTGCGAGTGGTGGTCGGACACCGAACGAAGGCGGAGAAAGGTTTTTATGCGCGCATGTCGATGCCTACTCCGGAGGCGCTTGCGCCTGGCCTTCCACCTACGCCGGCACATGACTTAATTTTCCACGGCGGACACACGATTGCAGATCTCGTATTCACGAATTTTTATGTCGGTGCTGCGTCAGCCTGGAAGGCGAGTGACATTCAGAACATTGACAAGGCACTGGCCGCTGCCATGTCGGATGTGGATTTGAACAATGTAATGTCGCAGTACTATCCGGGCGGGAAGATCACGAGCACATTCAAACCTTCGCAGACGTTGGCGGGTCCGCCACCAAAAGTTTTCTCGCAGGGTGATGTCGAGAACCTGGTCCAACAACTGTTCAGCAACGGCTCGCTCAACGGCTTCGATTTCCCCTCGACCGTGTTCAATTTCATGTTGCCCAGCGGGACG
>QIAH01000108.1 GCA_003225465.1 Acidobacteriota bacterium
CGCCGCCAGGATGTCCGCGGATTTGTTCAACGCACGCCGGTATGGCTGGTGCGACCTCTCGGCCTCGAAACCGTGCGTAAGCAGGCAAGTGCGATTGAACTGGAGACCCGCGGTTTTTATGAGAAGGCAGCGGCGCGGACCCAGGATGCGAGCATCCGGCAGTTGCTCGATGACCTGGCGAATGAGGAACGGAGTCACGAGGAACGAGCGGACGCGCTCGAGAAAGAGAAGCTGACAGCAGGCGTGAAAGCCAAAGAAGACGAAGCCAACCGGCGGCTGTTTGTGCTGCAGATTGTGCAGCCCGGCCTGGCGGGCTTGATGGATGGGTCGGTCTCGACGCTGGCTCCGGTGTTCGCGGCAGCGCTCGCGACGCGCAGCAGTTGGGACGCGTTCGTGGTCGGGCTGGCGGCATCGATCGGCGCGGGCATCAGCATGGGATTTGCCGAGGCTTTATCAGACGATGGCAGCCTCACCGGACGCGGGCACCCGTGGATTCGAGGGCTGGTTTGTGGAGCGATGACTGCCCTGGGTGGCATTGGGCATACTTTACCGTTTCTGATTCACGATTTCCGTTACGCCATGGGTGTGGCGGTCGCAGTTGTACTGGCTGAGCTTGGAACGATTACGTGGATCCGGCACCGGTATATGGACACGCCCATTCCCTCGGCCGCGCTTCAAGTGGGACTGGGCGGTGCGCTGGTGTTCGTGACGGGAATTTTGATTGGGAGCAGCTAGTCGTCAGTCGCCAGTCGCCGGTCGTCAGCAAAAAGATAATGCCGACTCAGCGGCGCGGGCCGAGCGTTTCACCGGCAGAGGCACAACCGAACCCCTTCCCGGCGCGTGCTACCATCACGCCGTGGTGATGTCGGATACAACTCCGGAAGCGAAGGCGATCAGGAAGAAGCACTGCGGAATATGACCGGGGAGCAGCGGCTTCTGCTGGCCTGGGACATGAGCCTGTTCGCCAGGGAGCTTGCCCGCGCCGGAATCCGGCAAGAGCATCCGGATTGGACTGAAGCCCAGGTTGCGCGGGAACTCCTGCGACTCGCATTTCTTCCCGCGCCGCTGCCTTCCGGGCTGCCATGACGACAGCCCCTTGCTGACGACTGGCGACTGGCGACTGCTGCTACGGCGCTTCGATCAATTCCATCTTCCCTTCCCGCGTGCGATGTAACACCATGACTTTTCCCTTGGGATCGCGGAACACAAAAACATCGCGATCCCGGAAGTGGCATTCCTTGATCGCTTCCTCGAGCGTCATGGGACGCAGGGCTACGGCTTCGGAAGAGTGTGTCAGGTGCACTTCGGTCGTCTTTGCGACGGCTGGATATTTATGCACCACCACTGGAACGGCGGTGGTTTCGGTGAGGCCGACTGCGGTTTGAGGTTCGCCTCCGTCCACCTTGGCTTCGCCATTCCACTTCTTGTGCGACTTGCGTTTCTTGGAGATGATGCGAGTCTTGTATTTGACCGCTTGTTTTTCGATATGGCCGAGCGCCTCATTCACAGCCAGCTTCATGTCGGTGGATTGGGCCAGGCCGACGATCGGGCCGTTTCGCGGGCTGATAGTGATTTCTGCTTTATGACGGTGTTTTTCGACTGCGAGAATAACCTTGGTTTCGAACTTGTCGCCTAAGATTTTTCGGATTTTTGCGAGGCCGGTTTCCACTTCTTTGCGGATGGCGGGGGTGATTTCGTACTGCCTGCCGGTGTATTCCACGTTCATTGAGCACCCTCCTGGGATTCGTACTTCCACGATCTGGGCTCAAACAACCGTTAGAGCAGGTGGCCTAACCGGCTGAATTCGCCGGAACGTTGCCGGCGGGACGCCGGCGCTACTTCTTTACTCTGCGCTGGTGGGTACTCGGGATGCGCATGTCCTCCCGGTATTTCGCAACCGTGCGGCGAGTGACCTGGATACCCTGCGACTGAAGGATGCGGGTGATCTGTTCGTCGGTCAACGGTCGGGCTGGATCTTCTTCCTCGATCAGCTTTTTCACGCGGCGCTTCAGGATCAGCAACGACGTGTTGCCGCCTTCGGGGCCTTGCACGCTTTCGGAGAAGAAGTACCGCAATTCGAATACGCCCTGCGGAGTGTGAGCGTATTTATTCGCCACCGCGCGGCTGACGGTGGACGGATGCACGCCGATTTCTTCGGCCACCTCCTTGATCATCATGGGCTTCAACTGATCGATGCCCTTTTCCAGAAAATCCTGCTGGCGCGCGACGATGGAGTAGCAGACTTTCATGATGGTCTGCTTGCGCTGCTCGATGTTCTTGATGAGCTGGATGGCGCTCTTGTAGCGCTCTTTGACGTAATTGCGGGTGTCCTTGTCGTTGGTGTCCTTGGTCAGGAGTCGCTTATAGGCCGGATTCAGGCGAAGCTGTGGTACGTCTTCATCGTTCATCAAACAGAGCCACTCATCGCCATGCTTGATGAAAGCGACGTCCGGCTCAATCAGTCGCGTGGTGGTCTTGTTGTAGCGCTGCCCCGGACGAGGATCGAGCGTCTTGATGAACTCCAGCGCAGGCGGAATCGCTTCCAGCGGACGAGCGATCGCTTTGGCAATTTCCTTGTGTTGTTTCATCTGCACCGCGCGCAGATGCTGGTCAACGATGGCGATCGCGTCGGCGAGAACCTGGGCGGTGCCATTCCCGTTTTTTTGTTGCGCATGCTGTTGCTGGATGTGGCGCAGCTGATAGAGCAGGCACTCACGCAGGTCGCGGCATGCTACCCCCGGTGGATCCAGTTGACGGACCAGCTCGAGCGCTTCGTGCAACTCAGCGAGCGTAAACGTCGGTTGATATACAGGCCGGGAGGCAGGAGGGGCCGCCGCAACTGGCGCCGAAACAACTTCCACAGGCAATTCATGAGCGGGCGCAACCGCGGTCGCCAAGGAGACACCGCTAATCTCCGCCGGCGAACTCGCAGCGTTTTCCCAGCCTAGCGAGAAATCGGCCGGACTCTCCGCGACTTCACCATCGACGGCCGTGGCCAGGCCCAACGCCTCAGCCTCTTTCAGCAAGCCTTCCTGCACGGCCGCATCGACTTCCGGCGCGGCGGGAGCGGTCACGCCCATTAATTCGTCATCGCTCGCGATCAGGTACCCGTCTTCGTTCAGGTTGCCAATGATCAGCTCGCCTGCTTCACGCACAGCGCGGCTGACCGACAACGCGCCCAGCTGCCACATCAGGTGATCTGTCAGGTTCGTGGGCTTGGAGAGAAAGTTCTCAAATGAGGGCCGCTCGATGTCTTCCATCTCTCCCTGGCTGCGATACCCGGGGTCAAGATACTCCTGGAAGAACGAGCCGAAGTCGATCTCGTCGAAGGGATCTTTCTTTTCTTCAGCTGGGACGGGAGGCTCTTCGACCGCGGTGGCGGAGGTGGCGCGGTCGCGCTCTTCCTCGCGGCGGCCTACATCATCGATCAACGGGACGGAGTCTTCGAGTTCTTCAAGGACGGGGTTCTCGACCATCTCCGCATTAATCATGTCCTTGAGCTCAATCTTATTGAGAGCAAGGACGGACACCATCTGGACAAGGCCCGGGGTCAGGATCTGCCGCTGCGACAGTTTTACATTCAGTTTGTGCTGCAGCATTACCATGGGGCTCGGTGGGGTCTCCTAGTCTTCGGATTCTCGGGATTAAGTCTCAGTTCTCAGTTCTCAGTTCTCATGCCTCAGACATCAGCATCCATGCAAGCGACATCTAATTCCTGGTACCTAATGCCTGCCTTCAGTATCAAAGCAAAGTTCCATTGCGGCTACGTTACAGCCGTAACGTTGTTTTGACCCGGCGAGGTGTGCTCCCAGGTTCCCCGCCAACGATCAGACCAGGGAAAAACTGTCCCCCAGGTACACCCGGCGTACCTCGGGATCGCTGCCGAGGGCTTCAGGAGTGCCTGCCCGAAAAATGCGCCCTTCATTGATGATGTAAGCACGATCTGTCACTGAGAGCGTCTCGCGGACGTTGTGGTCAGTGATAAGAATTCCGATGCCAGCCGCCTTCAAATCGGAAATGATTTTTTGGAGGTCGAGCACGGCAATCGGATCAATTCCCGAAAACGGCTCGTCCAGCAAAATAAACGTCGGATTGATGCAGAGGCAGCGGGCAATTTCGACCCGCCGACGCTCGCCGCCCGACAGGGCGTATCCGCGGTTCTGGCGGATATGATCCAATCCCAACTGCTCAATCAGCTTCTCCATCCGCTCCCGGCGCTCATGCCAGGCAATCGGCTGGGCTTCCAGAACGGCGAGGATGTTCTCCTCGACGGTCAGCTTTCGAAAAACCGAAGGCTCCTGGGGTAGATAGCTGATGCCAAATTGACGTGCCCGCAGGTACATGGGGACGTCAGTGATGTCTTCGTCGTCGTAAAGCACCCGGCCCGTATCGGGAGGTACCAGACCTACGATGGCATAGAAGGAAGTGGTCTTGCCGGCGCCATTAGGCCCAAGTAAACCAACAACTTCGCCCTGGTCGAGCCGCAGACTGACGCCTTTCACAACTCGCCGGCCGCGGTAAGTCTTGCCGATTTCGTCGGTGGCCAATGAGTGCATTTAACGTGCCACTCGCGTCTGCGTAACGGTCGGGGATGTATCCCTGCCTTCCACGAGCACCCTATCATCGCGCCTAAAGAAAGTCAACGAATCCCCCCTGATTTTGCCCCGTTCGGCATCAAAAATGCTGGGAGTTCCGCCACTCAGGACTAACTTGTCGTCGTCGACCGTGTAAACCAGTTTGTCACCCGTCGCCCTCCGTTTCGGCTCCTGGATGACCACATTGCCTTCCGCAACCATTCGCTCCAGCTGACCTTGGCCCTTGGTCGACTGATTCTGGGTTGCTTGGCCTCTCGGAAGCATGAACGCGTCCAGGTGGTCGGCAGTGATTGTGATATCCCTGCCCCGGGCATTGACGGCACCCTCAAATTGGGCACGGTGCTGATCGTCGGTGTACGTCAGCCGCTTGGAAGTGATCGAGACCGGCGTGACATTGCCCTGTTTATCGACCTGGACCAGCACCGTGGAAACGGGCTTTCCGTCGCTTTGCGCCGCGACGGAACGGTGATCGCGATCGAACTGGATGCTCGAGGCTTCCACCACATTGGCGTCTTGCCAAATGCGCGCGTCGCCCGTATACGTGACCACGGCGGAGGCTCGCTGCGCAGTCATGCTGCGGGCGGTGACGTGGATCGGCGACCCGCTGGCAAGCAGGGCGCCATTGGGCTGCTCGCGCACATCACTGTAGCTGCTTTTGACGTTGCCTTCGGCAAGGGCGTCTCCGCTGGCGCGGTTCATGCGAAAAGTCTTCGCCGTTGTAAGAAGGCCCTTATCAGTAATTCGCGGCGATCCCGTCAACTCCAAGATCTGGTCGCCGGGCGTGTAGCGGGCTCGATCGGCACGCGCCACTCGCTCACCGTCCCGATATTCGAGGTTTCCCTGCTGCACAATGGCATCGATGCCACCCGTCGAACGAAAGGCAACGTCGATAGTTTCGCTCGTACTGGTGCGTTCGGGCTCGCCTGGAGCCGAGCTGACAACCTTCGCACTGGGCGCGCCATGCATGGAGATGAGCCGATTTTGGTCATCGAATTTCGCCTGAAATTTTCCAGCCGTAACTCGAGTGGCAGGGCCCTGGCCGGCGGGCGGAGATATGGTGATACGCCCCCCAGCCGAGGTTTCCGCCCGAACCAGACGCTTGCCGTCGGCCATGAAGAAATCCATAGCCGGGGCAGTCATTTCGGCTTGCTGCGTGTTCGATGAAAGCGAGGCGCCGGCTTTTTGGCCGTTCTGGTTGCCGGGAACACTTGCCTCTCCATTGGGAGCAGCCAACTCCGCGAGTTTCACATTGTCTTCACCGCGAATTTTGCTGACCTGATTTCTGCCGGAGAAATCGATCAGGATGCGGCCCGCATTCAGCCGCCTGGGGTGCTCGCCCGCAGCGTCCACCTGTACGTCGCCCCTCAACACTGCCTTGGCAAGCCCGTTCTGAGCCTTGTTCATCGCGAACTCCGCCTGCTCGGCGCGGGCATGAATCGCGGACTCACCGGCAATATCCGCCTCCACTTCATCGCTTGCAGTTACGTGATCCACGCGGTTGTCTTCGCGTAGATAAAGCGTCGCCCTGCGAGCCCGCACAAGTTGAGTTCCGTGGGTAAGACGAGGGCTTTCAAGAACGACCTGACGTGGGGTCTTGGTGATTGCCGCACGTTCAGCGTTTAGTTTCATGGTCCGCGAACCGACGGTCGCGAGGTCCAACTGCGAGTCGAGGGTCAGAACGTTATCATTCGCGTTGTAGTGCAAACCCCTGGCAGATCCACCCACTTGCGGCATTTGCAACTCCACCTGCGCGGGCGTAAATGCATTTCCAGTCTTCTGATTGAAAACCACATCGCGGGTCACCAGGTGAATGGGATTTTTCATTACACTGGGCTTCGATTGGTCCGGTTTAAGCAAGCCCTCCGGATTCGCCTCCAAATCGATTCGTACCTCTCCTTTTGCAGTCACGTCTCCGCTTCGGGGATCGTAGGAGAAGTCATCGCCATAAATCTGGTCGTAGCGGCTGGTATCGCGTCCATACAACGTGATCTTGACGTTGTGCAGTTCGGCCCGTCCGCCCAGCTTGAACTGAACGGCCTTGCTGGCTTGGATGGTGAACAGCGTGTGCCCTTGTTCCGATTTGGAAACTTTGAAGCCCTCGGCGGTCTGCTGAACGTCGAGGTTCATCTTGCCGGGTATCTGTTTGAGAACATCGCGAGACTGATGCCGCCGGTGAACATAGACGCCCGCCACCACCATGCTCAGCGCAAGCGCGGCGGTTACTAACCAACGGCGAAGTCGGGGAATCTGGAGCGGCATGCGGGTTCAGTTTACTTGATGCAGGGAAAGGGCTGGGGGCTTCCCGAAGTCACGGGATAGGTTCTGGGCTGGATCGGAAAGGGAACGCGAAGATCGCGAGTTTTTCAGCAAACTGTGAAGGCAGTAGGAAAAGGCACTCCAGTCGGTGAAAATCCCCACCCTAACCTCAGTCTGTGAAAATTCCCACCCTAACCTCGCAAAGAACGCGAGGTGAGGGTGGGGCACCTGGCACCTGGGGCACCTGGCTTTTGCCAACGACTAACGACCAACGACTGTTTAGCTGACGACCGTAATTACGCCGCTTTGGGAGTCTCCAGGTAGGCCCAGCGCTCGATCAGCTTCCGGTCTTCGATTCTCCAGATGACGATTCCCGAGAAACGCATCTTCTTGCCGGTTTCACGATCGGTACCGGTCC
>QIAH01000109.1:0-431 GCA_003225465.1 Acidobacteriota bacterium
CGCTGATCCATAGATTTCTCCTTTTTCCCCAAATGAAGGAGTCACGGAAAGCGTCTTTGGTTACAACGATCTCGACGCAAGATTCTTTGTAACCGTTCTGGTCCTGGCCACTCTATGATCTAGGATGGCTTCGAAGAACAAGGAAGAATGTATGGCGGACGAAGTCCTGACGCTCGCGGGAACCTCAGCTCTGTCGGATGAAGAAGTTGTTGAGCGGGTTTTGGCGGGAGACACGGCACTGTATGAAGTGGTGATGCGGCGCTACAACACTCGCCTGTACCGCGTAGCACGCGCGATACTCAAGAATGACGGCGAGGCCGAGGATGTGATGCAAGACGCTTATGTAAGGGCGTTCCAGTACCTCGGGCAGTTCGCAGGTCGCTCGAAGTTCTCGACCTGGCTCACCCGTATCGCGGTACATGAGGCCTTGG
>QIAH01000109.1:671-2264 GCA_003225465.1 Acidobacteriota bacterium
GCCGAATGCCTGTCGCTCACCGAAGATAACGTCAAGATTCGGTTACACAGGGCCCATGGGATGTTGCGAAAGGAACTTTACCAAAGCGCCCGAATATCTGAAGCGAATGCATTCCCGTTTCATGCTCCTCGCTGCGACCGTATTGTGACTAATGTCTTCGCCAGATTGGCAACGCTCGAAACACCGCAAAGTCGCGAGGGTATTTAAGAGAGGCGTGCCAACCTTCAACAGGCCCAATAACTCTTCTGGCAAATCTCCAACTTTCATAGCCCTCTGTAGCGTGCTTCAGTTCGCTACAAGGGCCAGATCGTGGATGAAGTGGCGTGGGCGAAGAACCGGACGAAGTCGAAGGTGCGGGCGCGGGTGGAGCACGTGTTTCAAGTGATGAAGCTGAAGTTCGGATTCGCGAAAGTACGCTATCGTGGGCTGAAGAAGAACGCGCACCGGCTGTTCGTTACCTGTGCGCTGGTGAATCTGTTTATGAGCCGCAGAAAACTGCTCGCCGTAGCGTAGGCTCGTCCGGCTTCGCCCCGTACGCGCCGTTGCAACGGCAGTGCTGACCAGCTCCGGCATCCGAGACCCGAACCGGCGCGGTTTCCTGAACACTGTTCTTAGTCGACTTAGCATGAGCGCTTATTCAGAGTGTCCCTAGCGTATGGTTTTGGCTTCGCTTCGCCCGCTACGAGGTATCTATCGCCGCCTAGAGGAACAGAAGTCCAAACGCAATCTGGATACTCTGTCATTCGCCAAAGTTCTGGCCAGCCGTGAAATCAACAGCTTGCACACTTTCCTCAACCCGCCCATCTGCTATGACTGTTCTCCATGTTCCGCTTCTTCCGGCTGGGGTTAGGACTACTGGCTGGTTGCTTTCGTTCGCATCGCACACTGCTCTTGGAGAACTTGGCGCTCCGCCACCAACTCACCGTGCTGAAACGCAGGCATCCCAAGCCCAAGCTCAGCCCCCTGGACAAACTGTTTTGGGTCTCCGCTCGGCGATTCTGGTCCGCTTGGAAAAGTTCTCTCATCATCGTCACCCCGGAGACCGTGGTCCGCTGGCACCGTGCCGGCTTCCGTAGATATTGGAGTCTGATCTCCAGGGTGAAAGAGCGAGTCGGAAGGAAGAAGCTATCCCGGAGATCCGGGATCTCATCTTCCAAATGGTGACAGACAATTCGACCTGGGGAGCTCCCCGGATTCACGGCGAGCTCCTCATGCTGGGCTTCGATGTATCCGAGCGAAGCATCTCCCGCTGGATGAAGCGAGCGCCCCAGGATCCAGGACTTGCCCGGCACTGGCAGGCCTTTCTTCGCAATCATCGCGAAGTGATTGCCGCCATGGATTTTTTCACTCTCCCGACGGTCACCTTCAACCTGCTGTACTGCTTCTTTATTATTAGCCATGACCGGCGACAGATTGTTCATTTCAACGTCACTCAGCATCCCACCACCAGTTGGATCGTCCAACCGCTAAGAGAAGCCTTCCCTTACGAATCGGCGCCAAAATTCCTGCTTTTCGATCACGACCAGAAATATGGCCAGGAAGTACCCGCTGCGCTTCGCTCCCTGCAAATCACGGGCGTGCAAACCTCGATTC
>QIAH01000110.1:0-364 GCA_003225465.1 Acidobacteriota bacterium
GCCTGAGATCCGCGGATATCCACTGGCGTACACCTCGTGGAACGAGTGTCGGATCTTCGGTCATTAATTCGGATCTTCGGTCATTAATTTAATAAGGAGCAGCTGGCTTCTACTCAGCATCCGTGCCCACCGACTCAACCCATCTCGGGTGGGGGAAACTCCCTTCAGGATCACCTTCGAGGTGCAGTTTGAATTTTGGCGAGCTACAAGTCGTGATCTCAGGAGTCGGCGGCCTCGGTCACGTAGCCGTTCAGTATGCGACGGCCATGGGACTGCACGTCGCAGCGGTGGACCCGGGGCCGGAAAAAATGGCGCTTGCGAAGAAGCTCGGAGCCGAGATTACGATCGATGCGAAGACCCAAGA
>QIAH01000110.1:377-3640 GCA_003225465.1 Acidobacteriota bacterium
TCCACCGTCGCGTTCAAGCAGGCGATCGGCATGCTGCGTCGGGGCGGGACGTGCGTCCTGAATGGTCTGCCGCCGGGCGAGTTCCCGGTTTCTATCTTCGATGTCGTCCTGAACGGCTACACCATCCGCGGATCGATAGTGGGCACGCGCCTCGATCTGGAGGAAGCGCTGGAGTTCGCCGCCGAAGGCAAAGTGAAGGCGACCATCGAGACGCTGCCGCTCGAATCGGTCAATGACGTTTTCCACCGACTCAGGACGGGAAAGGTCAGTGGCCGCGTGGTCCTCGGAATCGGGGAGCAAGCTTTGGAGAGAAGAGGGGAGAAGTCCACGACAGCAGCGTGAACAGAGTTTCGATTTACTTTCCAGGCTCGCGCGACATTTCAGTATTGGGCAACTGACTCGACGCAAGGAGCATCTAGGCCACGGCCGCCGAGTCAAGAGCGTCCCGCTCTTTAAGACTAGCCACACTGACGAACCGCTGGAGTGCCTGAGTTCGCGCACCAGCTATTTCCTCAACTGTGCAGTCCAGCAGGATGGAACACTGGCGGTCGGAGTATCTTTCGAGTACCGACATGACATAGACAAAACGGTCAAACGGCGGCAGCTTCGTAATGGCGGCAGCGCGAGTGTCGGCTTCTGATGCCGGCTCCGTGAGGTCGTAGTTCTCGGTCGTTCTGTTTGTTTCGTTCCGCGAGGGTGAGATGATTCGGATTGCATTCTTGATGACAACGCGCGTTGCCCAAGACTGCGCCCACTCTCGAAACACCGAGTTCCCTTGCAGACAATCTTCCAGCCCCCCAATGAAGCATTGTTCGGCTTTGTGGTGATCGGCCGTTAACAGCAGTGAGAGCGTGTACAGATGGTCTAAGTGATCCTCGAATACTTTGCAGAAGTCGGTCGGCATGGTGTAGTCCCTTACTCGTTTGGCTGCATCTTGGCTTAGTCTCATTGGAACAACTCGCCTCCAGTGCATGCTCCATCGTGGTTTTACTGATCGGCCCGAATAGATGCTACCTGCGGGCTCCCGCCGAGAATGAATGCGTCCATCCTTAAACCGACGGGCAACTGCGCACCCTTATCCAGTTCCACAAGCGTCTCCAGAATCTTCGTGTCGACGCGTTCTGTAGGCTCGTCGGTTCGAACGTTCTTCCGGCCAAGCTGCTCGCCCACGCGCACCACGCGCCCCCAGAATTTATGTCCGGCGAAGGCGTCGGCGGTGACATAGGCTCGTTGTCCCACCTGCACTTTGCCGATCTCGGTCTCGTCCACGTCGACTCGCACTCGGAGGATCTTCTGGTCTCCGATGGTCACGACGGGGTCAGGCACGGTCGAGGAATTCGATACGCTTTCGCCGTTACGGTGGTGCTTGCGTAGCACGGTGCCGTCGATGGGTGACTTGAGCAGCGTTTTTGCATAGCGTGCCCGTGCTTCTTCCAAGCTTGCACGGGCCAGTCGCAGATCGGCTTCGGCGAAAGCCTGATCTTCTTCGCGGGCACGATCATCCACCAAGGAGTGACGTTGCGCGGCTTCCTCATACTTCGCCCTGGCAACATCGCATTCCCGAGCGTAACGTTCGTTTTCCTCGCGCGAGATCACCCCGGCATCGAACAGTTTCTGGCGACGTTCCATTTCGGCGCGCGCGTTGTTCATCACCGCTTCGGCCGCCCGGACGGACGACATGGCCTCCGAGCGCTCCTGGGCTTGCGCGCCGTTCACAACCTTGCGCAGGGTGGCTTCTTTGGCGATCACTTGAGCTTCAGCGGACTCGATCTGCGCGCGGTAATCGTCGTTCTGCAACTCCGCGAGCAATTGGCCGCTTGTGACGTGATCACCCTCCTCCACGTACACTGTTTTCAGCTTTCCGCTCAATTCGGAGCCGAGTTTGATGTCTTCCGATAGAGGCTCAACAAGTCCCGGGCCGGAGATGGTCTGCGGCTGATCAACCTGCGGCTGGCGCCTGGCAGACTCCATCGCGGCTGCGCGCGAGCGGGCGGAGATGAGGATCACGGAAACAGTAACAGCTAGTATGGCGATAATAACTACGATGAGGATGGTCTTGCGCATGAGTAGCTCCAGTCAGTGCTCGGTTGTCCTATGCCAAGCTGAGCCCGGAACCGAGCGGCATCGGGGTGCTGAGCAGGATCGAAGGCATTTCGGCGACATCGGACAGCACGACCAGCCCGTCTTCTAGCCGGACGGCGCGATCGGCAAAATCGAGCATGCGCGAGTCGTGCGTTACGATCACCACGGCGCGATCGCGTTGGTGCGCCAAGCCACGCATCATCTCGATCACCGCCCGACCGGTCTGCGAGTCAAGGGCAGCAGTCGGCTCGTCAGCCAGGATGATGCCGGGATCGCCGGCGAGGGCGCGTGCTATGGCGACACGTTGCTTCTGCCCGCCACTCAAATCTGAGGGGAAGGTGTCGTACTTATCTGCAAGCCCGACCTGACTCAGCAGCTCGCGGGAGCGCTTCTTCGCCGCTGGTCCGCGTACGCGCTTCAGGTCGAGCATGAGTTCGATGTTTTCCGCAGCAGTCAGCGTAGGAAAGAGATTGAAGCCTTGAAACACAAAACCGATATGTTCCAGCCGGACTCTTGGGAGTTCCTTTTCGCTCAGCATGCTCACTTCCCTGCCCGCGATATGGACGCTTCCCGACGATGCCGTAAGGATGCAGCCCATGATCGACAGCAGAGTCGTCTTGCCGCTGCCGGAAGGGCCCATCAGCAGCACTAATTCTCCCGCTTCGACATCGAGATCGACGCCTCGGAGCGCCTTTACACCCGCCGAACCCTCGGCGTAAGTCTTGGTCAATCCGCGAACTGCAATAGCTGATTTCACGTGCGCTCCTTTACGCTTTGAACACCATGGCGGGGTCGAGCCGCGTGACCTTGTTAATGGACACAAACGCCGCCCCAATACACATCAAAAGGGTCAGGAAGAAGATGCCGACAGCCATCGGCCAGGGCAGAAGAATGGCTGCTCCTCCATGCTGGCTGGCCCGAACCACAAAGAAGCTGACAAACATTCCCAGTGCGTAACCGATGACGGCGCTGATCGAGGCTTGCTCCATGATCACCCGATAGACATAGCTGTTCGGAGCACCCATGGCCTTGAGAGTGCCGTACTCGCGCAGGTGATCCATGGTGGTGGCGTAAATGGTTTGCGCCACCACCACGAAACCAACAATGAGGCCGAGGATTGCGGCGAGCAGTACCGCCACGCCCGCGCCGGTGGTAAACATCCAGTAATACCGCGTCATGCG
>QIAH01000110.1:3682-12460 GCA_003225465.1 Acidobacteriota bacterium
GTTCTGCCGGACCTGCGCTAGGTCGGCTCCAGGCGCAACCTTCACCAGAACATAGATGGTCTGGTCCGCCGGCACGCGGGTGTAGTCCTGCGCATTTTTGAACGTGGTGAAAACGTGGGGCGAGGTCGTGAAAGCGCGAATGCCGCGCGTGAAACCAACGATCCGTGCGCGCTGGCCGTTGATCTCGAAAACCTGTCCCGTGTGCTCGACGCCGAGCTTCTTCTTGTAGACTTCGTCGATGATGATGGCATTGGGCGTCTTTAAGTCGGCGACCCTGCCCTCAACCAGATTCCACGGACCGCCCAGCGGCTTATCGGGATTGAAACCCAGGACCTGCACGGATTCTGTCCGGCCGTCTTCGCGCTTCCACTGGGTCCAGCGGAGGATGAATTTTTCCGCATCTTGAACGCCCGGCACAGCTTTTACCTGGTACAACTTGCGCTCGGAGAAGGGCACGCCCAACTCGATATAGGGCACATGCTTCGAGGTCACCCACAAGTCCACGCCGGAGTTGTCGATCACGTTGGAGGTGGTCTCAGTGAAGCCTACAAACAGACCCAGTTCCACCACGATCAGAACGACGGCGAAGACGATTCCTGTCAGCGTGACCGCCAATCGTACCCGGTCGTGCATCAGGTTTCTTCGCGCCAGCGGAGGCATCTGTCAGGCTTCCTTTCTCAACCCGCTCAGCACTGCGGTCAGCATCAGCTCCACGCGCGCTTCTAAGGGACGCCAGTCCACCCAGGAGTCACAATGTTTCGCAATGTGCAACGAGATCACGCCATGCACCCCTGCCCAGAGCGTTTGCGAGATCAGTTCTGCATCGTCGATCCCTGCGCGAAAGGCGCCGGCATCGATTGCCTGCTGTACGGTGTGCTTGAGGAAGGCGTAGGCATCCACTTCCGGGTTGCCTCTCACCTGGTTGTCACGTTGGTCTAACTCGTGAGGGGGGTGCGGGGTCATGAACATCAGCTTGTAGTGGTTGGGGTATAGCCGCCCGAACTCTACATACCTCTTCCCAATGTGCTTCAGTCGCTCGACCGGGTCTTCAGGCAACGGCACGCTCTGGAACGACTGCGCAAGATGTGCGAAATCGTGATGGCAGAGTTCGCGGAAGAGCTCTTCTTTGTCGGCGAAATGGACGTAAATCGCGGTGGGCGAGTATTCGATCTTCTCTGCCAGCTTCCGCATAGACACGCCCTCATAGCCTTCGCTTGCGAACAGCTCGCGCGCGGCTTCGAGGATCAGATCCCGCGTCTCCAGCTTCTCCCGTTCTCGGCGCTCTTTGACTCCCATCACGACGATCCCCTACAGAACAGTGTTAACTTAACATCGTTATGTTACGCTCCGTCGTTACATAGGTCAAGAACTCGATTGCGTGGTTAGATTCAGGAGGCGGAGCCCGGCCGAATTCCGGCGCCCCCTTCGGTAGGTGAATTAACACCCCTCCCTCGAACCTACCTCGAACGATACCAGGCACCTCCGCGGACACAGGGCGAGGGGTGTCTCAATCATTGTAGTCGCTGGGCCTTTTAGCGACAGCAAGGGTGATCCTGTTGGCTCGCGGACGCGACCTTATCAGGGCTATCGCCTGACCCGGGTCGGGCTGGATCAAGAGTCTCGTTCGACAAGCGCAAGGCCGCCCTGAGGACTTTCCGGGCGGGAACCTGCCGAACCTTGTCGGCCACCTGCACAGCCTCAGCGATCTGCGAATCGGTGAGCCCAAGTCTTCTTGCTTCACCAATGTGAGACTCAGCGCACGGGACGCAGTTGCTTGCGATTGCGGCGTCAAGCGCCACCAGTTCGTGTTCGGTAATATTCAGGTCTGCCATGACTTGATCCTTTCTATTCCAAGACACGCGCTCTTAGTCGCTGCCAGATGGTCATTGTTCATACTCGGACTCGGCTAACGTTCACTCATGCCCTGTAAGCAGGTACTCACCGATTTCCGCGCGGGACATCATGTCGCTAAAGGAGAAATAGTCTCCTGCGGTCAGCAATCCGTCGACAATGTCCGCAAACTTTCGGGTGCATGACCTGAAAAGGTACGGGCCAAAGCTGACTCGATTGACGCCGATCTCCCGCATGATGTCGAGCGGCGCGGCGGTTGGCGACACCAGGATGTTGATCGGCGACTTAATCCGGTCCCGAAGCAAGCGAACTGTTATTTCGTCTCCTGGCCCTATCGGGTAGAAGCAGTCGGCGCCGGCTTCAGCGAAAGCTTTCGCCCTTGCCACCGCCTCCTCCATCGCTTCTTCTTTAGTCGTAAACGAAGATGAGACAAAGCTATCCGTCCGCGCATTGATTACCAGATGCACTCCGCAGCGCTCCGCAAACTTCCTGAAAGCCGATATCCTCTGGCACTGATCCTCAATCGCGCGAAGCCCTCCTTCCCACTCAAGTCCGTCTTCGATGTTTACGCCGACCGCGCCTGATTCGACCACCTGTTGAGCTGTCACTTCCAACTCCGACAAGGATTCGGCGTAGCCAGTTTCGATGTCAGCGGTAACGGGAACATCGACAATACGCGCAATGCGCCCTATGAGGTCGATGGCCGTGGCTCTCTTGATCTTCTCGCCGTCCTGGTATCCCAACGACGCAGAGATCGCCGCGCTGGCTGTCGCCACAGCAGGAAAGCCCTTCTTCTCCAGAATTCGGGCGCCAATCGGATTCCACACATTGGGTAGTACCAATAGCTTTCCGTTCGTATGGAGTGAAAGCAAAACCTCTGCTTTTTCTTTCTGTGATCGAAGCTTCACTTCGGCCTCCTTGTAGCTGACTGCAGTCCCAGACGCATGAACACCGCGGAACCGCGGCAGGAGCAGTCGCCCCACTGTGCCGATGCCTTGAGCTGTGGATGGTAATTCTCACGATTTGCGGGAAGAAATCCGAAACGAGCGAAGAAGTACCGTGCCGTTGAGGTGAAGAGCACCAGCTCAGTGAGTCCCTCGGCTGTCGCGAAAGCAATCAGAAGCCTCGTAAGCCTCGATCCGACTCCTGATTTCTGCAGCCCCGGCGCAACTGCTGCCGATCGCAATAAGCCCAATTTTCCGTAGCGTTCTAGACCGATCGCTCCCGCTAGGCGGCTGTCCTTCTCCCTGGCAACAAAGAAATTGCCAAAATGATCGGCAACACCGGCGGTCGGGAGTTGCAGAGATTCCAAGAGGCTCAGCACTGCTCCGAGATCTTCGGCGGAAGCTATTGTGATAGTCACTGCGGTTGCGAGTTTAATGCGAGCGACTAAAGCATTTGAAGCGACGCTTGAGCAACTATTCTGAATTCTGATTGTCGCGGCCTCAGTCCCACAGCACCCGATTGTTTGTTCCGGCTCCGCCAGTTCGACTTTGTCTGCGTCCAGGACGAGATCACCACAGCAAGATGTGGGGCTCGGCTGCTCCGGATTCATAGGTTCTCTCTTTTTCGGTCAATATATATGGCTTATCGCATATGTTGTCAGTCTAAGCGCGCATTTCATATATGTCAAGGCATATATTATGTTATCTTTGGATATGGCCAAAAAAGTCGCGATTTCGCCTGCCAGCCTGTTCCGGACGCTCGCAGACCCGACGCGCTTGCGCATCTTGCGCTTGATCGGAGAGAGCGAAGTGTGCGTTTGCTATTTCGTGGAGGCGCTGCAACTTAGCCAGCCGAAGATCAGCCGCCATCTCGCCTACCTGCGGAGATCGGGCATCGTCCGCGCCCGAAAAGATGGAAAGTGGGTGCGCTACAGCATAGCGTTCCCAGCCAGCCATTCGGCCGCCACAATCTTGCGCGAAGCTCTACTATGGACAGCCGAGATGCCCGAGACTAGGCGAGATCGTATACGCTTCGCCGCTGCATGCTGCCAGCCGCAGAAATTCGTTTCTCTGCGCGGCGCTCCCCCTCCTGGCCCTGCTTTTGAACTGGTGCAGTCAACGAAGGACAATGATCACGGTCGCTAGGACAGTTGATTCCTGCCGCTTCCTGGATGCAATCTCGAAACGGGCGATGAAACGCTGGGCGAGTTTGCCCGGCGGAACACAGATTCCGTGGACTCCTCTCGCCGCGCCGCTTTCGAAATGCGCCGTGTCGCTTGTAAGTTCAGCGGCGCTCGCCTTGAATACCGATCGCCCTTTTGACCCGGAAACGAGCGGCAGGATCCCTGGTTTACCGACCCGTCGTATCGCGTGCGGCCGCGGACGATACGGACCGGCGACGTTCGCGTGTGCCACCTTCACATCAACCCGGCCTACGCTCAGCAGGACTTGAACTCGGTATTGCCGGTCGCGCGACTCGACGAACTTGCAGCACTGGGCGAGATCGGCGCGTCGGCGCCCTCCCACTACTCCCACATGGGCTACACCCTCCGGCCGGAGCGGTTTCTGCGGGAGAGCGTGACTGGGATAGTGCGCCACCTTAGAGAGGAGCGTGACGACGTAGTAGTGGTGGTCCCGGTTTGACCGGTGTGCTGCTGGTCCGTGGGACTGGTACAACGTGACATCGAGGCGGCAGGGTTCAGCACCATCTCGCTATCTATGATCCCGGAACTAACGGCGAGCGCGGGGGCGCCGAGGATAGCAGCAATCGAGCATCCGTTCGGCGTGACGCTGGGCCGGCCCGGTGACGCGGCGGGTCAACTGGCAGTCCTGCGCACGGCGGTACGAGCGCTGGAAGCAATGCTGACACCAGGCGCGATCGCGCACCTGCCATTCGACTGGACGTCCAGAGAGAGAGAAGCGCTCTTTCGATCCGCCGGCCGCCTCCGCCGACTGGGCCGCCGGTGCCTAATCGTGTTCGAAGGCTCGCGCGATCTCGTCTCGAACTGGGGGTGTGAGCGGCTCTACAGCCCCATTCGTCACGATCGTGATGCCCTCGCTCGACGGACGCACCTCACCAATCACCACAACCGGAACCCCTGTGGCCTCAATGGCCGTCAGGACCGAGTCCGCTCTGTCTGGCGCGACGGCGATCAGCAACGCGCCCGACGCAATCAGTTTCAGCGGATCAAGCGCGAGCGCACTGCAAATCGCGCCGGTTTCGGGAAACACGGGAATGTGCTCGCGAATGACCCGAAGCCCGAGACCGGCGGGCGCCGCCAGCTCGAAGAGCCCCGCCGCGAGCCCGCCTTCCGTCGGATCGTGCATCGCGTGCACGACGTTGCCGACATCGGCAGCCGCGAGAGCCGCACTCACGACACTGATGCCGGGGTCAATCAGGAAACGAGCGGCCCGCGCCAAAAGATTGGCATCAACCTGGCCCCGCAGCCGTTCAGACTTCTCTTGTGCGAGGATCGCGGTGCCCTCGATGGCCACACCGCGTGTCAGTAGGATCAGATCGCCGATGGCGAGGTGAGTCTTCCGCACAAGGCGAGCCGGGGCGACCTCGCCGAGCATCTGACCGACCAGAATCGGGCGGTCGAGGCCTTGCGTGATTTCCGTGTGCCCGCCGCCGAGCGTGACGCCCAGTTCCTCGCACGTGGTCCGCACATCGGCCATGATCGTCTCGGCGAGTTCGGGCTTCGTGCGGCTCTCCGGAAGGAGCATGACGACGAAGAACCACAACGGGCGCGCGCCCAGAACGGCAATGTCGTTCGCGTTGACGTGAACAGCGTAACGCCCGATGTGATCAGTGGCAAAGGTGATGGGATCTGTCGCGACGACGAGATAGCGATCGCCTGCGTCGATGACGGCGGCGTCCTCGCCAATCTGAGGTCCAACGAGCAGGCGCGGATCATGCTTTGGCAGATGCCTCAGCAACGAGCGCAAATGCTCAGGTGGAAGTTTGCCGACTGGAAGAACGTTCTTCGGTTGGCCGCATCTCATGCGCTCACAAAGATCTGTCTCCACGTTTTTGAAAATGAATATCCGACCGAAGATCGTCTCAGGAAAGCATTGTAAGCTACCGAGAAGTTCGTCCTGGCTGCCTTGAGGTTGAGTCAGGCACTGCTCAGGGCTACAATTTTCTTATCCACTCTTCACCTGGAGGCAATATGCCTCACTACGAATTCTTCTGCCACGACTGCAAGAAACTATTCTCGAAGATCCTATCTCTCGTCGACTACGAGAATGGCCGCGTCGTGTGCCCGAAATGTGGCAGCAAGAAAGTCGAGCAGCGCTGGTCTGCCTTTACCGTCATCACGTCGAAAAAGAGCGCGTGAACCTGCGGGGAGTTACCTACTTGTTGAGGCGGAGCTTGCTCAGACAAGGTGATTCGCAGGCCATTGCCGGATGTTCATGGCACGCTTCCGCGAGGAGGAGGAATGAAATGCGCCCGGAAGATCTAATGAAGCCTGACCGGTCTAGCGAAATCGTGCTGCCGGGTAGCGGCGGGCTGATATTCGTTTCACTGTTGCTGATCGTAGCGGCTGTGCTTATCCGAGCTTGACCGCCAGCAGGCTTCTCTGAAAGATCTATGCCACCAGCCGTCCAAGTCGGTGCCATTCTGATCGAGGAGTCGCCGCTGATGACGCAACTCCTTGGCCTCAAGAGCGAGCCCTATTCGGGGAACTGGAGCCTGGTTAAGGTGCTAGATGGCTTCGCCCTTGATCGTAAGATCCGTGCCTTGGGATGGAACTTCTTCTTCATGGCGACAGAAGAAAAGGCGATATTCTTTGGTGCTCCTGGAGCGAAGAAGATCCAGAACGCCTTGAAGCGGATTCTAGGGAAGGTAAAGCAGCAACACTTCAATAGCCTAGAGGTGACGGGAATCGTTGCCAGGCGTTTTCTGGGTGTGCCCTATGCCATCGTTTCGGCACACTCTCGGCATGTCCAGCAGAGCTGCTACTTAGATAGCGCCGAGGCACGGCGGACGTCCCAGCGCGACGCAGAATCGGCGAGAGGTTGAGCGCGTCTCCGGTCCGGGGAGTGGACTTATGAAACCTAACGAGAACCAAAGTCTCGAGCGAGCCCTTGAGTCTGCAATTGTTGTGTCTCGGGCAGACCTGATCACCGTCAACTGCGAACGCGCTAATTCGTGGAGGGCGTAGAAAACTAGAAGAGCTGTGGCATTGGTATGCTCTGGCGACCAACTCCCGTGAAGAAGTCCGAAGCGTGGATGCACTGTCGCTCATTCGGCAGCGTTGCACAACGGGAAGACACGATGCACGCCGCTGCTGACAGTCGGCTGCTTATGCTATTGCCGCCTCCACCTTAAGATGTATGCCTTCTCTTGTCTGCAGATACTTAATGATCTCGACAAAATTGTCAGTTTTCGGGTTGCCGGAAGGCCCAAGCATGCGCATGAGACTCTTTGGATCAATGTCGATAGCCTTTCCTAATGTCCCGAAACCGACGGTCGCATTGATATAGTCGCGCAGAATCGCTTTTCCAGTTTCTGCGTCACCTGACAGGAACGTTTCGACACCCTCCCTGAGAAGCTCTTTGCGAAAATCGGGATCACGATCAGCTCGGGCTTTTATGGTTTCGATGAAATTTTTTGTGAGCGCCATGTTTCATTTCTCCGATTTCTTGCGCTGCTTGTAATCCTGCCACCGTTCTTTTGCGTTGGTAATGTCTATGTCCTGCCTTTTTTGGCTCCTCCCGCAAGCAGGATCACCACCTTATCGCCATCTTTTCCAAAGTAGATTCTGTAGCCAGGCCCGAAATCGATCACGCGCTCATAGACTCCGCCCCCTACGCCTTTCACATTAGACCAATTTCCCAAACCAAGCTTTGTTTGAGCTGTACTCACCTTGGCAGCGGCCTGAGCGTCAAGACCATTGAACCAGTCGGCAAAAGGGCTATATCCGTTCTGATCCAGGTACTCCAGAACCTCGACCATGCGCTATAGTAACACTTTCGTTACCATTGTCAAGGGCCATTTCAGGGCGAATAGAAAGCAAATATGCTACCGCCATGCCTCGCATGAATGAGCTCAGTTTGGGCCAGAATTCCGTGGCCACATTGACGCAAAAGGAAACCCTCGCCACCGAAGATGGTTGGTTGCGGGAGCTTGAACCGCTGACTTTTGGTTATGAGGACAGCAGCCTAAACGAAACAATTGAATTTCAAGGACTTGACGCCGCCGGGAACGACAGAAAAGTCACTTGAAAGACACGAAAACACCGCTATTGGACAACAGTTGGACTACCCTCTGATTCTCGTTTGGCAGCCGCTGAGTGCAGCCTTTTCACTGCTACGTTATGCTGTGTTTTAAACCGTTCTTGCATGGGCAACAACAGCGAAGGGCGACGTTCATTCCCAGTTCCACGAATCTATCAATCGCGGCCTCTGCGGTGACAGGGCAACAACGAGCTGTAACTGATTGATATCAAAAGGTGTCGGCGGGCATCGATTGATACTAGAAGACAGCGTACGACACCTCTTATCGTCCCCTTAACGTCCCCAGAAATTTGACTCTGTAAATGGAAGACGGTTCCACGGGTCTAGGCTAACACGCTTCCCTGTCTTGACGACCCGTGGAAACGCGGGGAGCGATTTTCCGCCACGCTCCGATGGATGCATGCAACCCAACGACGCCATCGAGGCTGCTTGCCCGCGGGTATTTATTGAATGCCTTATTTGAATGCCTATTGATGATGAGCAGAACAAGAGTGGCTTGGCCCGCCGACTCGCACCCGCGTTTCACGGGTGTTCTCGCTGGAGACGTTTTGGTTCCTCGGGAATCCTGACAGTCGTGTTGCCGCCGTGGAGCGGAGGCTTAAATAACGCTAACAAACTACGACGCGGACGCTGGACGGCGTTCTACGAACAGGACACTGCCTTTACAACGGACAATGCCTGATATCCGGGATATCGGCTGCGCTGATCGGGGGGGAAAGATTACCTGTGGGCGGCCAGT
>QIAH01000378.1 GCA_003225465.1 Acidobacteriota bacterium
GTCCGGATTGCATCTTTTCGGAGCTCAATAGCCCACCCCACCTATTCCCCTGTTTACGCTTCGCCGTGTACCTCGCGGTACCCAACGCAAAACTCGGGGCCGAGCGGATCGCTACTCCTTACTCGTAAGAATTTTCCATTCTCTGCTTCATGCCGGTTTATCCCGGCGCACTGTAATGCCCGATTTTGTGAGACAGACTGTCGCGCGCTATGAGTCATATCGTTGCTTATCGGCTCATTATGCTCTTCGCGATCTTCGCCTCTGCAGCAGACGGTTCAAAAATCGGCTCCGACCGTTCACGATTTAATAGCGTTCTCGTGCTATAAAATCTCATTTGGCATAGTTGAGGATCACCAATGGCTGCCCTCATGCGTCTTGCTTGCTCTCTGCCGGTGCTTCGCGCTTACCTCGCGAGCCCTTGGCCGCTGGGACAAAAGTTGTTATTGCTCTGACGCATTGCCAGGAACAAGCGCCGGATCGTCTCCGCAACCGGGTTTTTCGAGCAATTGGTGATGATCACGGCATTGCTGAAACTAGACGCTCCTGGGGTAGTTGTGGAATGCGGAACTTACCAGGGTGGCAGTGCGGCGAACCTTTCGCTTGCCTGCGAACTGACTTAAGAGAAAATTTTTCGTCTTTGATTCGTTTGAAGGGCTTCCCGAGCCGGAAGAGTCAGACAGAGAACATACTGTACTGATAGCTAATGAGATCCATACGTACAAGCGCGGAGACTGGTGTGGAACCCTCGATCTGGTTAAGGCCAATGTCGGCAAATACGGATCACTTAGAGTATGCGAATTCAAAAAAGGCTATTTTGAGGACACGTTGCCCGCTTTCACCGAGCGGGTCGCATTCGTGTTTTGCGATGCCGACCTGAGAGATTCCGTCCGCACGTGCCTCAGATACCTCTGGCCGCTGATGTCGGACGGCGGAATCTTCTTTACCCACGAAGCTCACCACATCGAGATAGGACAACTATTTTTCGATGAGGCCTTCTGGGATGGCCGGCCTCCGGGACTGATGTGCGCATGCTCCGGCCTGGGGATAACCCCACAGGCCGATGGATTCATGGGAAGCTGCATCGGCCATACCATAAAGAGCCTACGATTCGAGTTGTCTCGCAAGAGATCGGAGTTTCAGAGCGGATCAGAATGAAGGTCTAGCCTTCATTGTCTCGGACGTATGCGCGAAGAGTTTCCTTGACCTTGGGTTCGGGGGCAGAGCAGTGTCGGTTAATTCCTCTATGTCATCGTAAATGGCACTTGGGCGTTGATCGCCTACTTGCTTCATAACATCGGAGTGGCTCTTCGAGCCTTCGCCTTCGTCCTCGGCATCGGCGTAATTTTGGGGAATCTAGCGGCCTACGCTGGCGTCAAGGTCGCCGCCAAAGTTCTGGGGCGACCGCACGGGCATTTTGAGTGATATCGGGATTTTGCGACAGTTACTCACCAGTCGGTCCATTCGAGCTTCCTTAAATCATCCTGATGACTGGGTGTGATTCAGATCACAGACACAGTGACATGCTTCCCACATAATCGGGCCCCAATCCGGCGAGTGCCCCTTCGTGAAACACACGCGAATCATCGTCACCCGCTACGGCGGACCAGACGCCTTGCGGGTGGTTGAAGAGGAGCGCCCAGAGCCTCAGGCTGGTGAAGTGCGGGTCAGAGTGATGGCTGCAGGTGTCTCCTTGCCTGACCTGATGGCCCGGGAGGGCGTTCATCCCGAGACGCCTTTGGTACCCTTCACACCAGGATGGGATCTGGTTGGCATGGTGGATCGGCTCGGCGACGGTGTCTCGGGAATCGAGCCAGGCCAGATCGTTGCCGCGATGCCAATCAGCGGCGCCTATGCGGGGTTCGTCTGCCTGCCGCGACGCGAACTGGTTCCCGTGCCATCCGGGTTGGACGCCGCCGAGGCTGTCAGCCTCGTGCTGAACTACATCACGGCGTACCAGATGCTGTATCGTTCCGCTAAGGTCAGACCGGGCCAGCGCGCGCTGATTCACGGCGCCGCAGGCGGGGTCGGCTCGGCACTCTTGCAGCTTGGGCGACTGGCGGAGCTAGAGATGTACGGCACCTGTTCGTCGCGAGGCGCGTCCGCCGTTTCCGCATTGGGCGGTATCGCCATCGATTACCAGCATCAAGACTTCGTAGAAGAAATTCAGCGCCTCACGAGTGAGGGGGTAGACGTCGTCTTTGACAGCATCGGGGGCACCCATATCTGGCGTTCCCGCAAGGCGCTCCGTCCCGGCGGGAGGGTCGTGGCCTATGGCCTCACGGGCTCGCTCCGCGGAGGACGATTGGCTTCAGGTCGTGGTGGTGGTCGTCATCGTTATCGTGCAATCGCAATTTTCGGATTGTACATCGCTGGCGGCTGGCTCCTTCCGGGCCGGAAGCGGGTGGTCCCCTACAGCATCCAGACACTTAAGCGGCTGAAACCGGCATGGTTTCGACAGGATCTAATCGCACTGTTTGACCTTCTTCACCAACAGAAAATCAAGCCAATCATCGCGCAACGCTTTCCTCTTGCCGAAGCAAGACAGGCGCAAGAGTTGCTCGGCAATGGAGGCGTGGTAGGCAAGATCGTGCTCGTGCCCAACGGCTCAGGGCCCGAGTCGGGAGCGGCGTAACAAATGCTCGAATCTCAGGCCAGTAGTAACTCCTGTAAACAGGGCATTGCACTCACCGGCGCTCGCGAATCCTGTGGTTGCTGGAGTCTCAGTTCCACCCGGCTAGTTTTCGAGGTAGGCGTCGATCCATTCTTTGAGTTTGCGGCGGCGGTCGTCGGTGTTGTCGAAACGGACTCCGAAGGAGTGCTTCGGCTTTCGCCAGGTGACGTTGGCTCGGACCCAAATGCGGGGCAGGGTGAGCAGCGCGAATGATACCTCCACCGCCTGGCCCGGGCCGACCTCTTCGGCGCTTTTGATCGACATTCCGCCGGAGCTGACTTCGAGCGTGGTAGCGGTGAACTTCTTGGCCCCCTGGACCTGGACCTCGGTCACAACCGGAATGCGCACGTAGCGCCGGAACTCGTGCAGCACCAGCATGTTGGTGGCGCGCACCAGTTTCAGCGCGGCAGAGCGCTCCACCGGCTCCTGGAAAATGGCGTTGATGCCGTACTTCGAATAGCGCATGGCTTCCTGGGCGCTGCCTCCAAGGCCGTAGAGCACCAGGCGGCTGTTGGAAGAAGAGGTACGGACGGCCTCCATGACGGCCTGCGCGCCCGGACCCAGCTTTACGACGCATGCCTCAAACTTCTCTTTTTTCAGGCGCTCGGCGGCGTTTGCCGACATCACAACCGACTCGATCCCAAACTGTTTAAAACACTCGCTTAAGATGGTGCGTGTGCCGTCTTTGAGATCGACCAAGGCAATACGAGCGGCGGCCTTCTTGGTTTGGGGGATGGGGGCCAGAGCAGTACCAAAACCAGTATGCATGGGCGGGTGGCGATTCTTGCTTCCAGACCTATTCTGGCCTGTGAAAACCGGTTTGGCAAAGGTTCTTGGGGCGTTTTCACGGTACAAAAGTGTCATTACAAACGGTGGGCTGACGGGTTACCTTCGGGGTCTTGCAAAAGGTGCGACTCCGGTCAGGCACGCGCGCCTATATCGCGGAGCTTGGGCAGACGACGGCGTCTGCCCCTACGTGAGGGGGTCTGACCCTACGCAAATGGATTACGACCAGCGCTTGAAGACTATGGCTCCGTTGGTTCCTCCGAAGCCGAAGGAGTTGGAGAGCGCGTAGTCCAGGCTGGCTTTGCGGGCTTGGTTGGGGACGAAGTCCATGTCTTTCGTGTCGGGATCCTGGTTTTCGAGGTTGATGGTTGGGGGCAGAATCTGGTCACGTAGAGCTAGCACTGAAATTCCGGCCTCGAGTCCGCCAGCGCCTCCCAGCAAATGGCCGGTCATGGACTTGGTGGAGCTTACCGGGACTCGGCGATCGCCGAAGAAGCTGCGGATTGCGTGAGCTTCGAGTACATCGCCAATCGGCGTCGAGGTTCCGTGGGCATTGACGTAGCCGATGTCGGCGGGCTGCAGCTTGGCGTCACGCAGCGCGTTCTTCATGACGCGGAAGCCGCCTTCGTGCTCGGGTGCGGGCTGCGTGATGTGGTAGGCGTCGCCACTCATGCCGTAGCCGACTAACTCGGCCAGAATGGGCGCGTCCCGGCGCTGGGCGAATTCGAGGTCCTCGAGGATCACAATGCCGGCGCCTTCACCAATGACGAAGCCGTCGCGGCCTGCGTCCCAGGGCCGGCTGGCTTTCTCCGGATCGTCGTTGCGGGTGGAAAGCGCGCGCATCGCGGCGAATCCACCCACACCCATGGGAGTGATGGCCGCCTCCGATCCGCCTGCGATCATGACGTCGGCATCGCCGCGCTGAATGATCTTGAGTGAGTCTCCGATGGAGTGGGCGCTGGTAGTGCACGCGGTCGCGGTGGCTTCGTTGGGGCCTTTGGCTCCGAAACGCATAGATACGTGACCGGCGGCAAGGTTCACGATGGCGGCGGGAATGAAAAAAGGCGAGATCTTGCGGGGACCGCCTTCGAGGAGGGCACGGTGCTCGCGCTCGATAACGTCGAAACCGCCGATGCCGGAGCCGATATGAACTCCAACGCGCTCGGCAATTTCGGGAGTAACTTTCAGGCCGCTGGACTTCATTGCTTCTTCTGAGGCCGCCAGCGCGAAGTAGATGAAGCGGCCCATCTTCTTGACTTCTTTTTTCTCGACGAAATTCAGGGGATCGAAGTTCTTGACTTCGGCGGCAATCTGGCAAGCGTGAGCGCTGGCATCAAACTGGGTGATCCTGGTGACGCCGCTCTTGCCCGCGAGCAGATTCTTCCAGACTTCATCCGTGGTATTGCCGACATCGCAAATCAGGCCGATGCCGGTGACGACGACCCGCCTTGTCAAAACTACTTCCCGCCTTTCGAGTGCTTGCCGATGTAGTCGACGGCGTCTTGCACAGTGCGGATTTTTTCCGCGTCTTCGTCGGGGATCTCGATGTCGAAGGCTTCCTCGAAGGCCATGACCAGTTCGACGGTGTCGAGCGAGTCGGCGCCCAGGTCGTCCACAAAGGAAGCGTTGGGCGTAACCTCGCCTTCGTCGACTCCCAACTGCTCGACGATGATCTGTTTTACCTTTTCGTCAACGGCTGCCATTCGGTCTCCTCATTCAGCCGCACCCGGCGGCCTGGCTGCGGTAGTTTTTACTTGCCGACCTTGGAATGCTTGTCAATGTAGTCGATGGCGTCCTGGACGGTGCGGATCTTCTCGGCCGCGTCGTCGGGAATCTCGATGTCGAAATTTTCTTCCAGCGCCATGACCAGTTCCACGGTGTCCAGCGAATCGGCGCCGAGGTCGTCGACGAAAGACGCGGTGGGCGTGACTTCGGCTTCTTCCACGCCGAGTTGCTCGGAAATGATTTGCTTTACCTTTTCAGTGATTTCCTTCAGTTTGTCGCCTGTTGCCATAGGAATTCCTCCGACCGCAAAGTCTTGATTGGGAATGATTAGTCTAATGGTCCTCGCGAATGTGTGTAAAGCGAATGGGTGGTCGCGACGCGAGCGCGCCTCACCGTCAAGTCTTGGAATGCCTTCAGCATCCTAATCGTTGGTGCGGAAGCGGGTCAACGAGGCACTGCGACTTTGGAGAAGCGGGCGTCCCTCCATGACCTACGCTGGGGCTAATGAATGGCGCTGGTGCGCGGCTTGGATCGTGAGCAATCTCGCATAGGAGCGGGCCGATGCTCACTACTTCGTCGAGTATTCGTCCCGCAAGCGAGTCTGGCGGCTGGTCAAGGGGATTTCTTCGCCGTCAATGAATACCCGTTTCACGTCGGTCTTTACGTCGAGTGGATCGCCGGTAGCGACGACCACGTTCGCGGTCTTGCCGATATCGAGCGATCCTAATTCGTGATCAACTCCCCAGATCTCGGCGGCGTTTAGCGTGATCGCCTTGAGTGCTTCCTCGGGCGGAAGGCCGAAGCCGGTGGCGAATCCTGCCTGGTAAGGGAGATTGCGGGAGTTGTGCGCGTCGAAAGAAGCGAAGGCGATCTTCACGCCGCGCTTGTAAAGCTCCGCGGGCAGGCTGTAGACCGTATCAAAACGCTCGTAATCCATGGGAGTTTCGTAGATGGGACCCACGATGACCGGCACCTGGAGGCTGGCAACGTAATCGAGCACAGCGCGCGAGTGGCTGATGTGGTTGAGCACGAATTTCAGTTTGAATTCCTGCGCCAGGCGCACGGCGGTCTCAAGATCGCTGGGACCTTGGGCTGCGAGCACGATCGGCTTCTTGCCCTGCAGATACGGCAGGAGAGCTTCCAGCTTCAGGTCGCGCTTGGGAGCGGAGGGTTCCGGTTTCTTGTCGCGCGCAGCATCGGCTTTTTTCTGCTGGTAATCGGTGAGTTTCTGCTGGTAGTCCTGCGCGTCGAGAAAAGCCTGACGAAGTTGCGCGGCCATGCCCATGCGCGTCTCCGGAAACTTGCGCTTCTCCCACGATTCATTCCGGCGCTGCTCGCCGGTGAAGTTGAGGGGCATGGCAATGTCGCGCACCAGCAGCATTTCGGCAGCCGATGGTCCGGCTAATTGGACGAAGGAGTCCTGCCCGGGAAGCGTGTCGGTGGAGTCAGGCGCGACGATCGCGTTGGTGACGCCGTTCAGGCGCGTGACGGGAATCAGTTCCGACTCGGCATGAAACGCCTCATAGACATGCATGTGCGGCATGATCTCGTCGGTGAGTTCGATGCGGTCGTTGGTGCTGGCTTCGGCTGAAATCTCGGTCAGGCCGAGCGCGGTCTCAGAATCGATGAGTCCCGGATATATGGTCATGCCGGTGACGTCGATGACTCTGGCGTTCTTCGGAAGTTTGACGGAGGACGTTGTGCCGAGCGCGTTGATCTTGCCGCTCTCCATGACGAGGACACCGTTATCGATTACGCCATGAGAGACCGTGAGCAGCTTTCCGCCTTTGAGGACGATGGGTTGTTGCTGGGCGGTGGCAAGAATTCCCGAGCACAGAACGACGGCAACGAGGAGCGCACGATGGGCGAACTTGCGGGAGACAATGGAGACCCTTCCTTTGGCGGGTGACAAGTCTCGTCTCATTGGCCCTCCGTGTAATGCGGCATGCCGTAGCCAGGCAGGCTGCGATCGAAGTAAACGTCGCCGTCGATGAAGACTTTGTTGGGCACGGCGGCGCTGGAAAGCGGGTAGCCGTCCCAGAGAACGAGGTCGGCGTCCTTGCCGACATCGATGGATCCGACTTTGTCGTCCACGCCGATGATCCAGGCGGCATTCAGAGTGATCATTTTGAGGGCTTCTTCTTCGGTGGCGCCGCCGTAGCGCATAGTCTTTGCAGCTTCCTGGTTAAGTCGGCGGGCAAAATCATTCGAGTCACTCTTGATGGCGACGCGAACGCCTTTGCGCATCGCCATCACAGCGTTCCACGGAATGGCGTCCCATGCTTCCTGTTTGTAGCCCCACCAATCGGCAAAGGTGGCGATGCCGATGTTTTCGGCAGCGAGTTTCTCGGGAACCTTGTAAGCCTCGAGCGCATGGTGGAACGCGCGGATGTGGTATCCGAATTCCTTAGCCATCGCAATCTCGGTTTCGAATTCGTCGGCGCGATAGCAGTGGATCTGCACCATCAGTTTGCCGCGCAAGACATCGGCGAGGGCTTCGAGTTTCAGGTCGTGCTTCGGGGCCGTGGCATCCTTATCGGCACGCTTCACCTTGGCGTTGTACTCATCCCAGGAGCGCATGTAGTCCTGCGCCTGCACCAGCGCATCCCGCTGCACGGCAAAATTGCCCATCCGGGTGGAGGGCAGTTCGTGGCGGGAACCGTAGACGCGCTTGGGATTTTCGCCGCTGGCAAATTTGATGGAACGGGGCGCGTTCGGAAACAGCATGGCATCGCGGCCTGCACCATACTTGTGCTTGATGACGACAGCCTGCCCGCCAATCATGTTGGCGGACCCGTGCAATAGAAGGGAAGTGGTCACGCCTCCGGCCAGCGCGCGATAGATGGCCTTGTCCTGATAGTCGAAGGCATCTTGCATCATCATCTGCGGGGTGACGGGGCTGGTAGCTTCGTTGACGTCGTCATCGAGCGCGAGGTGGGAATGCGAATCGACGATGCCGGGAGTGAGATATTTTCCGCCGGCATCGATCACGGTTGCCGAAGGAGGAGCATCGACGGAAACGCCCACGGCGGCGATTTTGCCATCCTTGATATAAACGCTGCCGTTTTTCAGATTGCCGTGGGTCGCGGTCATGACGATGGCGTTTTTAATTACCACATCACTGTGCGCAGGGGCCTGCTGAGCGATGGCTCGGTCGGCAAGGCAAGCGTACGTCGCCACAAATAACAGCTGCCATACGGTCGTGCTACGACTCATTTGCGGCTCCCTCCCGGAACGCCGTGCGATTGTAGGCGGGCTTTAAATCCGGGTCAAACGTGCGGGCATGGAAAGTGATTCGAGCTTGCCATGAACAAAACAAACCTGGACACTTTGTTACATGCGCGCAGTGGTTCAAAGAGTCAGCCGGGCGAAAGTTACCGTCGCCGGGGAGATCACCGGCGAAATTGGTCAGGGACTGCTCGTGCTTCTGGGAGTCGGCCGGGCGGACACGGAAGCCGGGGCTAACTATCTTGCAGATAAGATCGTCGGGCTGCGAATTTTCGAGGATGATGCGGGCAAGATGAACAGGTCGGTGGCGGAGGTCGGCGGAGCGGTTCTGGCGGTGTCGCAGTTCACCCTGTACGGAGACGTTCGCAAAGGCAAGAGGCCGTCCTTCGACGACGCCGCGCGCCCCGAGATGGCGCGCACGCTGTATGAGAGATTCGTCAGCCGCGTGCGGGAATCCGGAGTGCGTTGTGAAACTGGCCACTTCCAGGAAATGATGGACGTGGAACTTGTGAATGATGGGCCTGTGACCATACTGCTGGATTCGGAAAAGACTTTTTGACTTTGTGAATTCGAAGTCCTCACCCAAGATAAATTCCGTTTTGCCTATGTATTGTAGGTCGTTGATGGCGTAGCGCCGGCATCTTGCCGGCATGTTTGCCGCGCCAAAACGGCGGGCGAGATGTCCGTCGTAAAGCCGGCGAGACGCCGGCGCTACCCGCCAGAGCGGAGCTTGGGAGCACCCTCGGAAGCCTTCAGGCGACCACGTCGGCGACACGAGCCGCATCGATACAGGCACGGACATCGTGGGTGCGAATCACGTGTGCGCCTTTGAGAATGAGCACAGTCTCGGTGGCCAGCGTGCCATGCAGGCGCTCTCCGACCGGGGCGTCGTGTCCATTGCGTGCCAGCATCCGTCCGACGAAGGACTTCCGCGACGCCCCGGCGAGCAGCGGATAGCGGAGTTGGTGGAGTTCGTCGAACCGGCGCAGCAAGGGATAGTTTTCCTCGAAGTTCTTGCCAAAGCCCAAGCCGGGATCGAGCACAATGCGTTCGCGCTTCACTCCGGCCATGGTCGCGGCGTCTGCCCAGTCGCGAAGTTCGCGTTTTACCAGAACGACGACGTCAGGCACGGGAGGTTGGGTGCGCCACTCGTCAGGGCGTCCGCGCATGTGCATGAGAACGGCGCCACACTTGAGGTCGGCGACGGTCTTCGCCATTTTCGAGTCCCAGCGAAACGCGCTCACATCGTTGACGATCTCGGCGCCCGCTTCAACGGCTGCTCGGGCGACGTTCGCTTTATACGTGTCAATGGAGATGACGGCCTTGGGGCGCTCCTGCTTGATGCGTTGAATCACAGGTAGGACGCGTTCGAGTTCCTCCTTCTCGCTGACGATTTTGGGCGGCTCGCCTTTCTTCGTTGGACCGGAGCCGCTGACCTTTGCTCCCGGGCGCGTGGATTCGCCTCCGATGTCGATGATGTCGGCGCCCTCGTCGAACAGATGCAGGGCTTGTGCGAACGCCTTCTCGGGGTCGAGGAACTGACCAGCGTCGGAGAAGGAGTCTGGCGTGACGTTCACGACGCCCATGATTAAGGTGCGCTTGCCGAGCGTAAGGACGCGCGACCCGATATTCCACTCAAACACTGAGCGCATGGGAGGGGATTCTAAATCAGGGGCATCGCACGTTTGTGATCTGGTAAAAACGGGACGGTTTGTGCTGGAAATGCCTCTATGGGCCGTGGGAGTGTCCAAAGGAATCGTGACTGTCAGATTGGGCGCCTCGCGGTCGTGGAACGCGGCTTCGCCCGGTTTTCGGTGCTAAAATCTGGTTGAACATACCTATGCACCGGTTTCGTTCACGCCTTCTGGTCGCCGCGACTTTGTGCTTGCTGCTGGCGTCTCCTCTTGAAGCAGCGAAAAAGAAAAATCTTGAGGCCCGGATCTCCGCAGTTCTGGCTGAACCCGAGATGGCACGGGGCTTCTGGGGGATCGAAATCGTCTCGCTCACCAGCGGCAAGGTTCTGTTTTCGCAGAATGCCGACAAGCTCTTCACTCCGGCTTCCAACACCAAGTTGTTCACGACGGCGGCCTCGCTGGCGCTTATCGGGCCCGACTACAAATTCAGAACGACGGTCGAGACCAATGGTCTTCTCGACAAGCATGGCCGGTTGAGCGGCGATCTTCGGCTGGTTGGACGCGGCGATCCGAATCTCTCCGGACGCGAGCTGCCCTACGATCTGCGCACCCAGCGCAATGACCATCCCATCAAGGTGCTCGAGGACCTCGCCGACAGCCTGGTACAGAAGGGCGTGAAGTACGTTGACGGTGACCTGGTGGCCGATGATTCCTACTTCGCGTTTGAGCGCTATGGCGAAGGCTGGAGCCAGGATGACCTGGTATGGGGCGACGGCGCTCCGGTTTCGGCGCTCACCATCAATGACAACGTGGTGTTCGTGAATATTCTGCCCGCAGACCGCGCCGGCGAACGAGCATTCGTCACGATCGTTCCATTTGCCGACTACTACCGTATCGACAATCGAATCATGACCACGCCCGCGGGCACAGCACGGCGCATCTTTTTCAATCGCGAGCCTGGCTCGACCGCGCTCACCCTTTGGGGCGAGATGCCCATCGACGATAAAGGCGCCAACGAGGCGCTCGCGATCGAAGATCCTGCGGCATTTGCGGCTGAGTTGTTCAGGAGTCTGCTGGAGAAGCGTGGCATCACCGTGTATGGGCGGGAACGAACGCATCACACCGAGTTGGCAGGACTGGCAACGTTTAGTGTGACCGCGACTGCGGAAGCGCGCGGCGGCGAGGGCGATATGCCTCGACCTGGTCAGCTCAGCCCGTCCATGGTCCTGGCGACATTTGAGTCGAAGCCGCTGCTGGAAGATATCCGCGTCATCAACAAGGTGAGCCAAAATCTGCACGCCGAGATTCTGTTGCGATTACTTGGCCGGGAGAAGGGCAACGCGGCCACGATTGATAGTGGACTCGAGGTGCTGCGCGGTTTCTTGACCAAGGCGGGAGTGCCCGGCGATCAATATGTTTTTTATGACGGCTCGGGGCTCTCCCGGCAGAATCTGGTGACGCCGCATGCCATTGTGTCGCTGCTCGAATATGCGTCACGGCAAACCTGGGGAACCGATTTCCGCGAGACGCTTCCGTTGGCGGGAGTGGACGGCTCGCTTGCCGAGCGGCTCCGTGGCACAATTGCCCAAGGCCGAGTTTATGGGAAGACGGGCTCTCTGGGCGGCGTGAAAACCCTCTCCGGGTATGTCACCACCAATCGAGGCGAGCAGATTGCATTCGCCATCCTCACGAACAACTTCAATGTTCCGGCGAAGAAAGTAACCGACGCGATTGACGGCATTGTCGTGAAAATTGTTGATGACGGGGCACCAAGAAAATAGCCGAAGTCGGCATGCTCCGCAATCGTGAGCGAAGCGAGCAGATGAGGAAATTTGCTCGTGATCCTGTATTGCGCTTTAGTCACGCCGGGCGGCGAGCCGCTTTTCGGACACGCGTAGCTCCCACGGAGGCTGGTCCCGTACCGGTCGGGGGCTTCTTCATGCCGTCCAGGAGATCCTTCAGAACGACTGCATTGTTGTGCTCTTCATTCTTAGACGCGTAAAGGAGGGTCAGCCCCTTCCGCTGGCTGGCCAGACGATACAGTTCCTGCAAAGCCTCACTAGCCTGCGGCTGAGCCAATTCTTTCAGGTAACGTTTGCGGAACATTGGCCAGGACTCGGGATGCGCGTGTGCCCAGCTACGCAGTTCGTTCGAGGGAGCGAGATCTTTCAACCAGGCATCCAGCGCGGCTTCTTTCTTCGTGAGCCCGCGAGGCCAGAGGCGATCGACCAGCACGCGCGTGCCGTCCTTGCGCGACAGTGGGTCGTAGACGCGTTTGACCGCAATTGCCATGGGCTTTGCTCTATTATTGTACGTCCGTCGCGGAGCCGTGTGCGGGCAAGTCGCAACATGGGCATGGATGTTGAGGAACTGATGAAGAAACTGCTGCACTCAAAGTCATGCGCGAGCCCAATGCGCCGAATAACACGTTACCTTCGCGGAGTAATCGCTGTTCTTCTATCCGTTGGCTGCTTCGCCGGCTGCAATGTGGAGCGCCGGAAGTCCGATGCGGAACTTGGCCTCAACACACAACAGGCCGCCGGACGCCGTATTTATGACAGACATTGTGACCAGTGCCACGAACCGTATTCCTCGAGCGGCAAAAAGGGTCCCGGGCTCAAAGGGGTCTTCAAAAAAGAATATCTGTCGGTGAGCGGCCTGCCGGCCAATGACGATCGAGTGAGCGAGATCGTTCGCCTGGGCCGGAGCAAAATGCCAGCATTCGGGCAAACGCTCGATCAGCAACAACTGCAGGATCTGCTGGCGTATATGCATACGCTTTGAGTCAGTCTTCAGTCTCCAGTCGTCAGTCTTCAGCACGTGCCAAAGATCTGTCGCTCAGAACCAGTCGTGTTTCGGCTGTGTCTTATGCAAAATTCGCGCCTGTCAGCTCTCGTTCACTCGTCGATCCGCCACGGTCCGTTGACCAGGAACGAACGGCGACTGACGACCTGCCCATGGCCTCGTGGGATAATTTCTGCGTGAACCCTGTATCCAAGTCGGACCTTTACCGCAAGCTACCCTCCGTGGATGAATTCGTGCGCGGAGCGCAGCTGCAGGCGGCGATCGCGCGTGATGGACGGGCGGCGGTCACGGCAGCTGCGCGGGCCGTTCTGGAGCGAGCCCGATTGGAAATCGGCAGGGGCGGTCTCGATCAAGACGCGATCGACCTCCTGGTAGCGGGCCTTGCGCACGCGGTTGAGTGCGAATTGCGCACCTCTATCGGCTACTCTCTGCGACCGGTGATCAACGCCACTGGAGTCATTCTGCATACGAATCTTGGGCGCGCTCCGCTTGCTCGCAGTGCGATCGAGAACATTGCACATACCGCGGCGGGCTACTCGAACCTGGAGTTCGATCTCGATTCCGGCGAACGCGGCAAACGCGACGCGCACGTCGATCGTCTCTTTCGGCAACTTTTTCAGGAGGGCCCCGGCTCGATCTCGACCATTGTGGTCAACAACAATGCCGCTGCCGTGTGGCTCGCGCTCAACACGTTGGCAGCCGGCGGGGAAGTGATCGTTTCGCGTGGGGAACTGGTGGAGATTGGCGGATCGTTTCGCATTCCCGACGTGATGCAGCAATCGAATGCGATTTTGCGCGAGGTGGGCACGACGAACCGTACCCGCATCGGCGACTACGAACAAGCCATTAGCGATAAAACGCGCGTGCTGCTGCGGGTGCACCGCTCGAATTTCGAGATCACCGGTTTCACGGAGCAGCCCGCGCTGGAGGAACTGGTCGCGCTGGCGCGCGCGCGCGACATTCCGCTGGTGGAGGATCTGGGGAGTGGCGCGATCTTGGACCTGCGTTCGGTCGGGATCGCCGGCGAGACCGGTGTGGGGGAGAGTCTGCGAGCTGGCGTGGACGTGGTGACCTACAGCGGGGACAAGTTGTTGGGCGGCCCGCAAGCAGGCATGCTGACCGGGCGGGACGATCTGATCCGTCGGATGCGTCGCAATTCGCTGTTTCGGGCTTTGCGGGTTGATAAGCTCACCTATTCCGCTCTGGAAGCAACGCTCCTCGCGTATGTGAAAGGCGAGCACGACGCGATTCCGGCCTTGAGCATGATGCGGCTGTCGAAGGATGCGATTGAAGCACGCGCTACGAGGGTTTCAGGCCATTTGCAGGCGAGCGGGATTAAGGTGGAAGCAATCGATGGCGAATCGTTGATCGGCGGTGGGGCCGCACCTTCAGCGACTCTGCCGACCCACTTGCTTACAGTGACTGTGAACGGACTGAGTGCCGAACAATTACAAGTTCGGCTTCGTGCTCTCGAGTTGCCCATCATCGCGCGCGTACAGGAAGGGCGGGTGGTGCTGGACTTGCGCACGGTGCCTGCCGAACTGGACGATGCGTTGGTTCGTGGCCTTAAAGAAGCAGCCGGCACGGTTCGTGATTAGCAGGACACGGGTACGAATTGGCGACGCTCTATACCATTGGACACTCGACGCGCACGTCGCAGGAACTGATCGCGGTCTTGCAGGCGCACACCATCCAGACTCTCGTCGACATTCGTTCCTTTCCGGTGTCTCGACGTTTACCGCATTTCAATCGCGAATCCCTTGAATCAGCTCTGCCGGACGCGGGTATCCGTTATGTATGGATGAAGGCACTGGGCGGATATCGCAAGAAGATTCGCGAAGACTCGCCGAATACCGCGCTGCGCAACGTGAATTTCCGGAATTATGCGGATCACATGCTGACGCCGGAGTTTGAGACGGCGATCGGCGAGCTTGTACGGCTGGCGGAGCAATCGCGGACCGCGTACATGTGCGCGGAGCGCGTCTGGTTTCACTGTCATCGCACGCTGGTATCGGACTGGCTGGTGGCTCATGGGCACACGGTGCTGCATATTGATGCGGAGGCTCCGCCTCGGCCGCATAGGCTGACAGCGGAAGCGCGGCTGGTGGATAACAAGGTTCACTACGCCGGAGACAAGCTGTTTACCTGAGAGGGACTTCGGTCGTTGGTCGTTGGTCGTTAGTCGCTGACGACTGAAGACTGACGACTGAAGACTACGTTGTGCTAACGTTTTAGCATGATCGTGGGTACGGGCATTGATATTGCAGAAGTGCCGCGGATTCGCGAGGCCATCGAGCGCCATGGGGAGCGCTTCCTGAAACGTATTTTTACGGAAGGCGAGATTCAGTACTGCGAATCGAAGGCGAACCGCGTGGAACGTTACGCCGCGCGGTTTGCGGCGAAAGAAGCGGGCATGAAGGCTATCGGGACCGGATGGAATCATGGTGTACGCTGGCGCGACATCGAAGTAGCGCGCAAGCCGGGTGGACGCCCCACTCTGGTACTGCACGGCAAGGCGGCGGAGTTCGCGGCCAAACTCGGAGCCACCAACATCGCACTTTCTCTCACTCACACTGCGGAACAAGCATTCGCGCAGGTGATTCTCGAAAAGTGAGCCTTTTCGTTCTGCTAGACTGACTCTCCAACCACGCATGGTATCGATTGTCTCTCCATCGCCTCCGTTATCTCTCCCGGCTATCACTGAACCACGGACATTGCTCCTCGGCATCGGAGCGAGCAGTTTCGCAGCGCTGCTGCTGGAACTAGCGTTGACGCGGCTGTTTTCGGTGGTGTTGTTCTACCACTTTGCGTTCCTGGCGATCTCGATTGCGTTACTTGGCCTGGGCGCGGGAGGCGTGTTCGCTTACCTGCGTAAGACCCAGTTAAGCCGTATTGGAACTCGGCCGCTGGCAGCATGGCTTTGCGGTCTCAATGCGATCGTGATTCCGTTCGTTCTGGAAATCGTTCTGCACGTTCCGGTGTCGCTGGAACTTTCCTGGACCAATCTGCTGCGGCTGACCATGCTGTATCTCTCGGCAGCTATTCCTTTTCTGTTGACCGGAGTTTTGTTTTCGGTGGTCTTCGCGCGGGAGACGCGCACGATTACTCGTCTGTACGGGGCGGACTTGCTGGGCGGGGCTTTAGCGTGCCTTTCGGTGGTTCCGCTGTTGAACTGGATCGGCGGCCCGAATGCGATTCTGTTTGCAGCGACGGTGATGGCTCTCGCGGGACTTATGTGGGCTGATTCGCGCCGCACCCGAAATGTCACCGGGGTGATTGCCGCTGTGCTGGTTCTGTTGATTGCGGTCAACCATTCAGGACGGCTGATTGACGTCATTTATGCGAAGGGGATATTTCGCGACAAGTCGTGGGTGGAATTTGCGCGGTGGAACGCGATCTCGCGCGTGGAGGTCGATCGCCAGGGAGATGACGGTAAGGCCATTGTGATTGATGCGGATGCTTCCACCTACATCATGAACGTGGATCCACACGCCTGGCAGGGAACGCTGTGGCAGAAAAATCTGATGGCTTCGCCGCCCGCGCTGGCCAACGTGCTGCGGCCGCACGGCGAATTTGCCATTATCGGCCCTGGCGGCGGCGTGGATGTTTTGCGCGCGGTTGCGAATGGCAGTCCGAGCGTGACCGGAATTGAGATCAATCCGATTATCGCGAACTCCATCATGCGCGACCGCTACGCCGACTACTCGTATCACTTGTACGAGCGGCCTGAGGTGCATCTGCACGTAACGGACGGGCGCTCGTTCGTACGCAATGCGAAGCAGGAGTTCGACGTCGTGCAGATGACGCTCGTCGATACGTGGGCGTCGACAGCAGCGGGGGCGTTCGCGCTCAGCGAAAACAGCCTTTATACGGTGGACGCCTTCCGCGAATATTTCGAGCATCTGAAGCCGGACGGAATGATCGCCATCACGCGCTGGGAGTTCCGGCAGCCGCGCGAGGCGTTGCGCGTGGTTTCCGTGGCGACCGAAGCGCTGCATCAGCTTGGGGTGCAGAATCCGGCCAAACACTTCATTGTCGTTTCCGAAGGTGATTTGGATGAGGACGGCATTCCGGTGGTGGTGCTGGCGAAGAAGTCGCCGTTCACTCCCGAAGAAGAAGCCGCGGTCAAGGTTCACATTGAAGGCACTGAGGATCTGGTGGCACTCTACACACCCTCGGCGCCGGGACAGAATCCTTTTTCGGCGCTGATCGCTCGCAACGATCCGCGCGCCTTTGCGCATGCCTATCCCTACAATGTCGCGCCCGTGGACGACAATGCGCCGTTCTTCTTCTTCACCCTGAAAACGGATCAGGTTCTGCACGATGGCGGACTGCAGCGCGGAATCGACTGGAAAGTTAATTTGGGGGTGGTGGTGCTGGGTATCGTATTCGCGATCTCGCTGGTTGCGGTAGCCGTGTTTCTGGTGGGACCAATGGCTCTGCGAGGTGGCCGCCGCCAACGCGCGCTACCGCTGCTGTACTTCGTGGCGGTCGGACTGGGTTACATCCTGGTAGAGATCGCGTTCATCCAGCGCTTTGTATTATTTCTTGGACATCCCACGTACGCGCTCACGGTGGTCATCTTCCTACTGCTGCTTTCGAGCGGCGCGGGAAGCTTGTTGTCGCGGCGCTTGCTACCGAATACCGCGCGAGGGTGGATTCCACTGGTTATTCTTGTGCTGGCCATCGCTCTCTACACCTGGGGTCTTACCAGCTTGCTGACGTCCCTCATTGGCCTCCCTTTTTTCGTGAAACTCGTAGTGAGTGCCGTGGTGCTGGTTCCCCTGGGATTTGCGATGGGCATGCCCTTCCCCACTGGTCTGCGCGCGATCGCAAACATCTCGGACGTCGAACTTCCCGCCTCCGAGCTCGGAGAACCCGCGAACAGCGACGACAACGCGGTCGAGTGGGCATGGGCCATGAATGCTGCCTCCAGTGTTCTGGGCTCGGTACTGGCCATGGTGATCGCCATCCACTTCGGATTGAACATCACAGTGGCCTGCGGCGCGGCCGCGTACCTGCTGTCATTGATGTTATTTCCAACACTGGCACCCCGCCGCTCCTAGCGTGAAGTCGCCCCTTTCAGTCTGCTATGATCAGCGGAATTCGACCTGCTATGTGTTGTGAGGTGTGGATGGCATTGGTTGGATGCTGGGGCCGGTCAGTGAATCGGTCCGGGCGAGGGACGAGTGCCTAGCCAGAAGCAGCTGAAGTGGTCACAACTGCGAGTGGGCCTGACCGTGCTGTTCGCCAGCATCACTCTGGGCGTGCTCATTTTCCTGATGAGCGGGACGACTGGGTTGTTCACCCCCAAGATTACCCTGAAATCCTATTTCGACAATGCGGGAGGCCTTCGAAACGGCGCGCCAGTGCGCTTGCAGGGTGTGGATGTCGGCAACGTCACGCATGTTCGCGTGGTGGCCGACAAGCCGCTCACGCCGGTTGAAATCACGATGAAGGTGACGAGCCGCTATCGTCCCATGATGCATAAGGATTCGGTCACGTCCCTGGCTACGGCCGGAGTGTTGGGCGAAACCTATATTGATATTGACAGCTCCCGTGCGAAGGGCCCAGTGGTCGGCGACGGCGACACCCTGGCCACCCGGGAGACTCCTGACATTCAGGACGTTGTGCGTGCGAGTCAGGGCACGCTGCAGAATCTGGACGCACTGCTGAAGCGCACTGATCGCATCCTGGCCTTCGTGGAAAGCGGGCAGGGTTCTATTGGCAAGATCATCTACGATCCCTCGCTTTACAACACCTTCGCGGCCACCGTGAATGAGTTTAAGGGTATTGTGGACCAGATTCGCAACGGTGAGGGCAGTCTTGGCAAACTGGTTTCCGACGAGGAGGCCTATAACAAGGCCATGGCTGCGGTCGATAAACTGAACGCTATTGTCGATGATCTGCAGCAAGGCAAGGGCACGGCGGGAAAATTCCTGAAAGATCCCACCCTTTATAACAACGCCAACGACACTATCGCGAACGTGAAGAAGATGACGGATGACATCAATGCCGGGAAGGGCGCAATCGGCAAGCTCACCAAGGACGAGGCATTGGCGCAAAAACTCGATAACACGATCAACAAATTGTCGATCTTGACCGATCGGATGGAGGCGGGCGAAGGCACGGTGGGGAAACTCTTCAAAGATCCGTCGCTGTATAACAATTCCGATCAGATGCTGATCGAGACCCGGCAACTCGTGAAATCGGTCCGCGAAAATCCCAAGAAGTACCTGACCTTCAAGGTACGGGTGTTCTGAAGCGTATTTCGGCTTGCCCCGGGCCTTAGGGGCCAATTTTAGAACTCTGATCCAGTCCGAACGGTACTTACGGTTTCACCGTGCCTTTGTAGGATTCTTCTGGACCAATAGCTGACAACCTTAACTGACATCACAGCCGAGAGAGAAGCGCAGAGCCACGCAGATTTCCCCCATTCGCAAGGAACTCAGCTGGGCAACCCGCCTGCCCAACCGATTCTGAGAAATGGTGACCGTGCTGTGCAGGTTCACTGCACATGGCAGTTTCATGCCGTCCTCTTCGTTCAAAACTACTTCGGACGGCACGCCACGTATCGTTGATTTAACCGGTGCGACGGTGACAGTCGAAAGATAAGCAATGGCCCTGGGCCGAGTTAGCACCACCACCGGCCGATTCCTGTCCGGCGGAGCGAACTGGTAGAGTCGAACGTCGCCTCGGGCTACTCTGGCGGCCATGCTGCCTCTGCCTCTCACACAAGTGATTCATTCGCCTTCTGAGGCCGCGTGGAATAACCCTGACGGTCGCGCTGCTCTCTAGCACGGATATCTAGTCTCTGGAGGTGCTCACGCAGTGCCTCCCGTACCAAGGCGGAGCGATTCCGCTTCGTCCGCCGTGCGGCTTGGTCGGTGGCCTGCAGGAGCTTCTTGTCGAGAACAATCTGTATGGTTTTCATGCACTGTCGAGTTTATTCCACCAATCCCCAATGGGCGTTCGCGCAACCGGCGCCTCAGGTTCGCGGTTTTCGAAAACCTTGGGATTTGAAGATCGAGAAGCCGTAGAGGTTTTCTGGTCGGCAGCGGATTTGAACTCACTTCCAACCTACCCTATACTTGTCGACCGCCATGAAGGTCGCCGTCATCATTCCGGCTGCGGGACTGGGAACGCGCATGTCCCCGGCGCCCAGCGCGAAGTCCAAGATTCCCTCCAAACAATTTACGGAATTGGGCGGCACCCCGATTCTCATTCATACCTTGCGGAAGTTTGCCGCGAGTCCGCGCGTGACCGAAATCCTGGTGGCGTTGCGTAAGGACGAGATCCCCGGGTTCCGCGAGCGCCTTCAAAGCGAAGGGCCGCACGAGAAGAGAGTCGAACTGGTGGAAGGCGGTGAGCACCGGCAGCAATCCGTCGCGAACGCACTGGCGGCAGTTTCGGCGGAGAATGACGATATCGTGCTCGTGCACGATGCCGTGCGTCCGTTCGTCACGCCGGAAATCATCGAAGAGGTTATCCGGGGTGCGGAGAAATTTGGCGCGGCCATCGCTGGACTGCCGGCCGTGGACACTATTAAAAAAGTGGAGCGCACCGCGGATGGGGCTTTGATCACGGCAACCATCCCGCGCGAGCATGTCGTCATGGCCCAGACTCCGCAGGGATTTCGTTATCAGGTGCTGAAGAAAGCCTTCGATGAAGCACTGGCGGACGGATTTATCGGGACGGACGAGGCTTCGCTGGTGGAGCGATCCGGGCATGAGGTGGCGGTTGTGATGGGTTCACCCCGGAATATCAAGATCACCGCGCCCGCCGACATGGAACTGGCGGAGTTTTATTTGCGCGGCCAAGGACGCACGATGGCGGGCAAGGACGAGAAGGCCAGCTAGGGCCACAAACCAACATGAGACCAGCTACACGGATCGGCTTTGGATGGGATTCTCACGAATTCAAGCCGGGAATTCCGCTGAAGATTGGCGGGGTCGCACTGCCGCATAACAAGGGCCTAGGCGGGCATTCTGATGGCGATGTCCTGCTGCACGCGATCACCGATGCACTTCTCGGCGCAATTGGGGCTCCGGATATTGGGACCTTGTTTCCTCCATCGGACCCGCAATGGAAAGGCGCTGACTCGGTTGTGTTTCTGAACGAGGCGTTGAAGCGCGTCCGGAGTGCAGGCTACGCGATCGGGAATGTGGATTCCTCGTTGATCCTGCTCGCGCCGAAACTGGGGCCGCACGCAGGCGCCATTCGGGCGCACCTGGCGAAACTGCTGGGAATTGCCACCGATTGCGTCGGACTTAAGGCAAAGACGCCGGAGGGGATTGGGACCGATGGCGCGGCGATTGCGAATGTGGTGGTGCTTCTGGAGAGAGTGGTAGCTACGCCCAAGAAGTCGGTTGCCAAAGCCACGGTCAAAAAGTGATTCTCTGTGCCGGCGAGGACGCCGGCGCTATACGTTTTTCTTCGCGGCTTCCACCAGGGATCTGAAAATGGCGCGGGACGCTTCATCGTTGTCGATTGAGCGCTCCGGATGCCATTGCACAGCCAAGACAAAGTGATCTGGGTCGGTGCCCTCGAGCGCCTCGACGATTCCATCCTGAGGACAGCGCGCCACAATGCGCAATCCTTTTCCGACAGCGTCAGCAGACTGATGATGGCTGGAGTTCACGGGCAACCTGGTAGGGTCGGCGTTTGTTTGTGTCAAAATTTCTGCCAGCCTTGAGCCCGCGTCCACGACGACATCGTGCGCGACGGCGACCTTGCGGCCTGCTTCGTGATTGATAGTCGACTCGATGTGCTGCACAAGCGATCCGGAGCGGTAAACATTCAAACTC
>QIAH01000564.1 GCA_003225465.1 Acidobacteriota bacterium
TTCCCATGCACTACGGCAGCTTCCGCCTTTCGCACGAGCCCATCGACGAACCTCTGCAACTGCTGGAAAAAGAAGCCAAGAGCGCGGGGATCGAGGATCAGGTCGTGGTGCTCGAAGAGGGCGTGACGAAGTTCTTCTGAAAAGGCGATCTCACCACAGAGACACAGAGCCCGAGAGAGATCACTGCCAAGAACATAACAAATAACAAATGGAGCGGCGGGCGTCCTCGCCCGCCGTTTTGCTTGTGAACAGAAGACACGCGGGGATACCCGTCTCTCCATTTGCGCGGTGCCCTTGTGAGTTGATCTGCGGGTTGAACCAGGTCTGTGGTCGAGAGTAAAATTTTTGTGTCAGTTCCCACCTTAACGTTTCGAATTCCTATCTTGATGGAGGCTCCATGCCCGACAAAGTAAAACCAATTCCGGAAGGCTTTCACACCCTCACACCTCACATCACAGTGCGCGATGCGGCAGGCGCAATCGAATTCTACAAGAAGGCGCTGAATGCGCAGGTCTTGCACGTCAGCCACACTCCCAACGGTAAAGTGATGCATGCTTCCTTGAAGATTGGCGATTCGATTGTCATGTTGAATGACGAGTTTCCGGAGTGGGGTGGCGCGCTCGCGCCCCGTGGAGAAGCAACCGGATTCGCGATCAACGTGTACGTAGAAGATGTCGACAAGCTGTTTGCGCAGGTGGTGGCGGCGGGCGCGGTCGTGAAGATGCCGCTCATGGACCAGTTCTGGGGCGACCGTTACGGACATGTGCTGGATCCGTACGGATTCCGGTGGGCATTAGCGACGCATGTGCGCGACGTCTCGCCAGCAGAACTGGAAAGGGCGCAAGCCGAAATGATGAAACAGATGCAGCATAAGAAGACTGCTTAGGCGGCTTTTTTCACCACAGAGGCACAGAGACACGGAGAAAAACAAAATCATTGCAACAACAATTAGAGTGGAACGGCGGGCGTTTTCGTCCGCCGTTTTGCTTGTGAGCACCCCTCTCTCCATCTGCCTTTGGGCGCGTAGATAGAATCGGTGGGTAGGTCTTTCGCGCACGCCGCGGTGCCTCCCGATTGGCGGTCTTGAGTAACTATTCATCATCGCGCTGGGAATTGCCCACGCAATTGCTTTTCTTCCTTTGCTGGCTTTTCTCTGTGCCTCTGTGTCTCTGTGGTGAATTCCATCTTCAAAACGCAAGAAAAATTCGGAGATCGCGCACGTTGTTGCCGGTCGGCCCGGTGATGATCGCATCGCCCAACTTATCGAACAGCGGGTAGGCGTTGAAACTGGACAAGGCTGCGGCAGGATCAATCCCGGCGGCCTTAGCTCTCTCCATGGTACTTCCGTCCGCGACTGCGCCTGCGGCGGGACTGTTGCCGTCGATGCCGTCCGTGCCCGCGCTCAGCGCGGTGATGCTCTCGCCCGCGATTTTTTGCGCACAGTACAACGCGAAGTGCTGATTCCTGCCGCCCACGCCTCCGTTAGTCACCTTCACCGTGACCTCTCCGCCTGAAATGAGGCACACGCGGGAGACGCTCTGGCGCAGTTTGCGCAGATGTTCGAGCAGATAGTCGGCGGCGCGCTGGTAGTCCCAGTCGTCGCAGCTGTTATCCACTTCGACCGCGAAACCCAGCCGGGTGGCCGCCACAGCGGCCTCCTCGACCGCAGTTTTGTTGGAAAGCACCGGCCACCAGCGCGCGCGCACAAACGCGGGATCATCGGACTTGGGGGTTTCTTCCAGCGCGTGCCGTTGAAACAACTCGCGCACCGAGGGCGGGAACTGCTCGAGCAGGCGATGCTTTTCCAAGATTGCGTAACAGTCGGCAATGCTGGTCGAGTCAGGCATGGTCGGGCCTGAGGCAAGCGCATCGAGGGTGGTATCGGGCACGTCGGAAACGAGCAGCGAGACTTGCTGCGCGGGATAGGCGGCCTGCGCCAAGCGGCCGCCCTTCACGGCGGAGAGATGCTTGCGGATGGCGTTGATTTCGGCAATGGGCGCGCCGCAGAGCACCAGCGCGCGATACGTTGCCATCAGATCATCGAGAGAAATGTCGTCATCGATGGGCTTTTCGGCGATGGCGGAACCGCCGCCGCTCAGCATGAAGATCACCAGCGAGGATGCCGTCTGCGCGCTCAGTGACTTGAGGATCGCTTCGGCGGCCCGCACCGAGTCGGCATTGGGCGTGGGATGTCCACCACGAAAGTAGCGGAAGCCATGCACTTGCGAAGGCGGATCCACAGAGGTGGCAACGATGCCCTCAAGCCGGCTGCCTACCTGCGCCT
>QIAH01000111.1 GCA_003225465.1 Acidobacteriota bacterium
ACTCTGCGGATGTTCTCCGCGTCCTCTGCGGTTTCAGATTTTCTCTGCGTCCTTCGCGTAAACTTTGCGACCTTCGCGGTTAAAAGCTTTTGCCTCTTGCGTCTGAGCGCCCATTTTCCCGTATACTCCAACTCCTCTGATGTCCCTCGCCGTGCCAACCAAGCTCGAACCGCAACTCGCCCGCGACCTGGGCGTCAGCCATGCTACGGCGATCGTGGTCGGCACCATCATCGGCAGCGGAATTTTTCTGGTTCCTTCCGAGATGATGCAGGCGGTCGGCTCGGCCAGGCTGGTTTACCTGGCATGGTTTGTGGGCGGACTGCTTTCCTTTTTCGGAGCACTTACCTACGCTGAACTGGGCGCGATGCGGCCCCAGGCCGGTGGCGAATACATTTACGTGCGCGACGCCTATGGGCCCTTAGGCGGATTTCTCTATGCGTGGACCACGCTGCTCATCTCGAAACCCGCGTCAATCGCGACGATTACCACCGGGTTTGTCCGCATTCTCGGTGAGTTTCCGGTGTTTTCATTCTTCTCGCATCCCATTCTCACCGCGCCCCTTGCGGTCAGCTACGGCCAGCTGGCGGCGATTGCAGCCGCAGTGTTCATTTCGTTCCTGAACTACATCGGCGTGAAGAAGGCGGGGGAGTTTCAGCTGGTGTTCACGCTCTTGAAGGTCGGCATCATCGTGGGCATCGTGGTGGTGTGCTTCGGATATCGCGGCGGCAGCTGGAGCAATTTCGCGAGCACGTTCGCGGGCGCAAAGGGAGGCATCGCGGGCTTCATGGCGGCGCTGGTCGCCGCTCTCTGGGCCTACGATGGCTGGAACGATCTCAACATGGTGGCGGGCGAGATTCGCCAGCCCGAGCGGAATATTCCCATCGCGCTGATCGCCGGGGTGGCCATCGTGGGCGCGCTCTACGTGTTCGTGAATGCAGGCGTGCAGTATGTGCTGCCGGCGGCGGCGATCGCGGGCTCGCCCCGCCCGGCGTCCGACGCAGTAGCTTTGATTCTGGGTGCCATGGGCGCAAGCGTAGTGTCGGCCGGCATGGCGCTGTCGATGCTCGTGACCCTGAACGGCACCACCATGAGCGGTGCGCGCGTTCCCTTCGCGGCGGCGCGTGACGGCTATTTCTTTCCTTCCGTCGCGAAAGTGCACCCGCGCTTTCTGACTCCCTCGGTAGCCATTCTTGTGCAACTGGGACTTGCGATCGCACTGCTGCTGGTGGGCGGCAGTTTCCGCCAGCTCTTCTCCCTCGCCATTTTCGCCGAGTGGCTTTTCTACATGATCACCAGCAGCACGGTATTCGTGTTTCGCCGGCGCGAGCCGGAGGCCAACCGTCCTTACCGGGTTTGGGGTTACCCGGTGGTGCCGACGTTGTTCGTACTCGCCTCAGCAGTCTTGCTTTACTACACCTTTACCGACAATCTCCTGAACTCGGCCATGGGTTCCCTGGTGATTCTGGCAGGCGTACCGGTTTTCTACTATTTTCGTGGGCGGAATGGGTAGCGGCGGCGTCCCGCCGGCCATCCAGCACCGTTTTGGACCGCGGTTCCACCCTGAATTTCAACTGGTTACCAAGGTACACCAGCGGCAGACACGTTTACCCCTCGTCCGATTTCCCCTACCTTAAGTCTTCCACCCGCGCACTCTCCCCGGCCCGGGTTCCTACTCTTGGAGCTATTGCATGGCCACGGCTTATCGCGGACCGCAGTTCGGCCTCCTGCCGACGAAAAGGATCAGCTGGCAGACGCTTGCCACCAGCTATGGCATTGAGCTGGCGTTTCTTCTGCTGCTGGTGAACATCGGTCTGCTGTTTCCGGAGAAGCTGACGGTGAAGACCAGCTATCACCTTACCGCGGTGATGCCGTTGACCGGCCACGAGCCCAAACCTCTACCGAAACCGAAGCCGCAGATGGTGCATGCGAAACTGCTTCCAGCCGTGCCGGTCGCTTCGCCGCATCTGGTTGTGCCCCGCGAAATTCGGGTGGCGCAGCCCAGGCCCGAGCCGGAGCCGGAAGCGCCCAAGGTAGTGGTCAACAATTTCCAGCCGCCGCAATTGAAGGAAGTCTCGGGCGGCGCGCGTCCGCAACTGATTCATACCGGTGAGTTTTCGACGGGCAGTTCGGCGACGCCGACCCTGAATGCTCCTGTCCAGAAAGTGCAGACTGGCGGTTTTGGCGATCCTAATGGACTCAAGGGAGAAGGCAAGCCGGGCGCACACCTGGTGGCCGCTTCCACGGGATCGTTCGATATGCCGCAGGGCCCAGGTTACGGAAACGGCACGGGCGGCGCGAAGGGGATGAAGGGCACAGTTGCCAGCGCGGGATTCGGCAATGGCGTCGCGACCGGCGGCAACGGCGATGGGCGCAGCAATGGCCGCGGCAACGCTGTAGCTACCGGCGGCTTCGGGCAACAGGAACTTTCCCACGGCACGGGCAGGCAGCTTGCAGATTCTGGTCCGCCCACCAATTCGGTGGAGATTACTTTCAAACCAAATCCTACTTATACGGATGAAGCCCGCGCGCTCAAGCTCGAGGGAGAAGTTTTGCTGGAAGTCATGTTTGGGGCCAACGGACAGTTGCACGTGAATCGCGTAGTCCGCGGCCTGGGTCATGGGCTGGATGAAGCCGCTATCTCAGCAACCAACAAGATGCGCTTCAAACCGGCTCTGCGCAATGGTCAGCCGGTGGATTCCACCGCGGTGGTACACGTTGTTTTCCAGTTGGCGTACTGAAGAATTGGGTACTGAAGAGATACGGAGATGAGAGTTATGCGCACCTTGAATTGGATGGTCACCTTGCTGCTATCGGTGAGTGCGGTAGCACAACAGCCGGCAGATTCGCAGCCGACCTCGCAGCCGGCCCCGGTCCAGATGTCCGCTTCTGACCAAGGGCAGACTGCGCAACCCGCAGCCACGCCCCAGGTGCCTTCACCGGCGCCGGCGGCGAACGCACAGCCCGCGCCTCCGCAGGCTGGACCGCAGCCCAGCACCATGGACCAGGTGGTAGACCGCTTCGTGATGCGGGAAAAAGGCCTGATCAAGATGCTGCAGACGCGCACCCCGGTGATCGAGACGTATCTGCAGAATTTAACGCTCGACCCCGCGCTCGGGCCCGTGCCGCAAACTGACAAGTATTTCCTCGGCCGCATGGATCTGAGCACCTCCATCGATCGCAAGGACTACATCAAGGACGACCAGAGCATGGAGAAGCACCTGCTCGGCGGCTTCAGCAAGTTGTTCAAGGTGCAGTACCAGCCGCTCGGTTTTTCCTGGATGATTTTCGCCGATCGCAACGATTTCGATCGCCAGCACTATGACTTCCGCTACGTGCGCCGCGAATTTCTGGGCGACGTGCGCTGCCTGGTGTTTGACGTGACTCCGAAGCCAAAGAGCGGGCAGGGCCGTTTCCTGGGCCGCATCTGGGTAGAGGACCAGGACTACAACATCGTGCGCCTCAACGGAACATACGCGCCCCGTCCGCGCAATGCTTACTTCTTCCACATGGATAGCTGGCGCCTGAATCTGGTTCCGGGCTACTGGGTGCCGGCATTCATTTACAGCGAAGAAGGCGACTTCAGCGCGGGCGTGAAGAATCAGATGGCCTTCAAGGCGCAGACCCGCATCTGGGGCTACGACCTGAAGAAAGACGGCCAGTCTGATGAGTTGACCAACATTCGGGTGGATAGCGTGCAGGATGACAGCCCGACCGCACAAGATGCTTCGCCTCTGGCGGCCGAACGCCAATGGCAGCAGCAGGCGGAAGACAACGTAGTCGAGCGCCTTACCCGCGCCGGCTTGCTCGCTCCCGACGGCGAAGTCGACAAGATTCTGCAGACCGTCGTCAACAACATTGAAGTCACCAATAACATCGACCTGCCCCGCCCGGTCCGGACGCGCGTGCTCTTGACCTCGCCCCTCGAGACCTTCAGCGTGGGCAATACGATCGTCATCAGCCGTGGATTGATTGACACTCTGCCCGACGAGTCCAGTCTGGCGATGGCGCTCGCGCACGAACTGGCGCACATCGTGCTCGGACATAACCTGGGCAGCAAGTACGCCTTCAACGACCGCATGCTGTTCTCCGACGAAGCCACTTACCAGAACCTGGGCTTCAAGCACATTCCCGAAGAAGAGGCGGCGGCCGACAAGAAAGCCATCGAGATGCTGAAGAACTCGCCCTACGCGCAGAAGCTTGACGGGGCAGGCCTGTTCCTCAAGATGCTGAACACCCGCGCCGGCGCGCTGAACGCGCTGTTGACGGCCCACCTGGGCAACAACATGGCGGAAGGCGCAACGGTAACGCGCATGTCGCAGTTAATCAGCTCGGCTCCACAGGTCGACTGGAACAAGCTCGACCAGATTGCGGCGCTGCCTTTGGGCGGACGCGTGAAGTTGAATCCGTGGGACGACAAAGTGGAACTGGTAAAGTCGCAGCCGGTGGCCATCACCTCGGCGCGCGACAAGATGCCCTTTGAAGTCACGCCGTTCTTCCCGCGCCTCACGCGCACGGGCACGACGGATAACAGTGGCGCGGCCGGCAATGCGGCCAATGCAGTTCCTACGCCGACGACCGCCAGCGTCAAGCCCACAAACTAAAACATCTGTAACCGAGGTTGAAGGAAGCGAATGCCGGGACCGGAAGAAATTCCGGACGTCCCGGCTTTCGTTGTTTTACGGGTGGTCGTTGGCGGTTGGTCGTTGGCTCTGTCGTCGGTCGTCGGGGGACTCGGGAACTTAACTCCGAGGCGAGCCTGCAACGGATCTCACTGGAGGGCGGCTGAGTTACTGATGTGATGACGATTGTGCACCAGTCAGGCTTTCCGGTGTTGACCGTCGTGACGGATGATAGTCTTTGGGAGCTATCTGCGGCGGCAGACGGTCGTTACGTTTTCCATTTTTAGTGTGTGAAGAGCCGGGGCCCGCGCTGGACGGGCGGGACGCCCGTCGCTCCACAAGCTGTATTTGCAGTCGGGGCCATGAATAACGACGACAACCACGGCCGGGAACACGATATCCAGGAGCGAATCGTCAGCCTGATGCAAGCGGCCGGGCAGATTCCCAAGAAACAGATCACAGGTGAAGAACTGCAAAAGCTCAAGACTGCGGCGAGCCGCCTCGACCAGATGTTGAAGTCCACTGCTGACGCTGACCTAGAAGCCCTCAGAAGCGGAGCCGCGCGACTCGATCAGTTGCTGGCAGACATTGGGACGGGGAAAGACCCCACCAGTGACCTCAAGCGACGACGAGACTGGCAAAAAAGGGGCGAATAGCTTTCATTTATCCGGTTAGAGCATACGGCCCAGGCGCTGTACTTCAGGTGAGCGTGATGGCAATTTTGCCAACTACCTGGTGCCGCGCCGGTGAGGCTGAGCACGACTCCTAAAGCGATTCGGAAAGTGTTCGGCCCTGGTGTCTCATGATTCCGAGGCTGAGTATTGACTCGCCCGCGTCAATCGTCATCCGGATCCAACGGCGGCGTGTGGTCATTGAGAAAATGTTCTGCGCTCAAGGGCGCCGCGATGGTATGAAACTGGAGCGGTGTTTGGCTGAAGTTGAAACAGTCGGAAAGATCATCGGCAGCGGCATCGGCGTAACCCAGCGAGGGAAGACTAAAGATTTGTTCGATGAATTTTAGGATGCTGCCAAAATCGTGTGTGACGTGAGAGACGTACCCGGCTTTCGCGTAGGACGACACGATGATCAATGGCACGCGGAACCCGTAGACATAGCCCGAGCCCCAACTGGTGCGGTCCGCGATCACCTTGGGCGGGGGAACATGGTCGTACCAGCCGCCCCAATCGTCCCACGTGATGATGACAGCGGTATTTGACCAATAGGAACTGCCTCCAATCGCGTTCACGATGGAGGCGACCCAGGAAGGACCAGTGCCGTTGTTATTGCCCGGGTGGTCGGAGGCTTGTCCGGTCGGGATCACCCAACTCACAGCCGGAAGCTGGCCACTGCTGATGTCGGTAAGAACCTGGGTGTTGTTCAGAACCACATTGTTGACCCAGTCTGGACCTGAACATACAGAATTGGCAGGGGCACAGATGTGTTGAATAGCGTTGGGTCCGACCCAGATCCCTACATTTGACGGCGTGTAGTATTTCCAGCTCTTGCCCGCGCTATCGAGCAGGTCGGTCAGGGTCGGATGCTCGAAGCACGGGTACATTTTTGATGATTCGGCGCCGCTGGAATCAATCATCCAGACCCAAGCCCCGGGAGACGCGGTGCAGCCTGCACCGAGGTTGGTGTTTTCGGCTGCGAAGAGCGTGCTGGTCGCGGTCGGCGCCGAGGTGCCGGAAATGATGAACTGGTGTGCGGGGAAGCTCGGCCCCTGGTTGGTCTGAAACATGCGGTCGCCGAAGGTATACTGCTGTGCCAGTTGGAAGTAAGGCGCTACATCCGAAGGGTTCACATACTGGAACTGGGGGTTGGGCGGGCATCCGGCTAGGTTCGGATTGCAACCTGCCACCTTGTCGGCCCCATCCATTT
>QIAH01000112.1 GCA_003225465.1 Acidobacteriota bacterium
CAGTCCGCATCGGGAATCTCTGCAAATGGCTTGGGTTCGAAAATGCCAACATTGTTCACCAGTACATCGACCGCAGGGAGTTTCGCAATCACGGCCTCTGCGCCAGCTGAGCCAGAAAAGTCGGCCGCAATGCCATCAACCTTGCCCGCGGCAGCATGCGATCGGATTGCCTTCACCGCAGCATCGACTCGCTCTTGTGTCCGACCGTTTACATGGACATGCGCTCCTTCGCTCGTAAGCGACTTGGCAATCGCAAACCCGATTCCTGCCGTCGATCCCGTCACCAGTGCGATTTTCCCAGTAAGTCTTAGATCCACATCATTCTCCTGTAGAAAAACCCGTGCCTTCTCGTCGTCACGTTGTCGGCTCTGCTTCAGCCGCCTGCTCCCCGTCCCCTTTCGTTTCCCATTTGATCCACTTGAGATCCAGCACAAAGATGGAATATGAAGACCGGGACCACTCCAAGAAATGCCATGAAGCCAAAGGGCGTGCCCATGATTGCCAAAGCGATTAGTGCACCAATCGCTCCATAGGGGGCGGCCGCAAAGACCAACAAAGGCTTGACGGCATTATTGGACTGAACCAGCAACGCCAGGTAGATGCCGACCAGAGAAATCAGAAGGACGACCGCAAGATTCGTGAATCCATCGACTTGCTTGGCCTTTTCGCCGCCGATCTGTAATTGATAGCCTGGCGGCAGACTTTTCTTGAGTGCAATCAGTTTCGGTTCGATTGGCGTTAGTACTTCCGATGCGAGGACACCGGGTGCGGGAAAGCACAGGATCGATAAGGTGCGGAAGTGCTCGCGACGCCGAATTCTTTCTGTCTGCGATCGGATCGGATGTGATATCCGCGCCAATCACGCGCGCCTGCTTCCAATTCGCAATCTGCGTGGCTGCTTGTCCTACCGCGCCCGCGGCCCCCACAACTAAAATGGTTTCTCCAGCCTGGATTTGAGCTGCATTCACTACACATGCCCACGCCGTAATGTAGGGAACTCCGATCGCCGCCGCTTGCGCCATACTCAACGACTTCGGCTTGGGCGATAGCGTCTCCGCTGGCACAACGACATATTCCGCGTGAGAGCCGTCGCGGACGATACCGAGCTTCGGCGCACTGCCCCAGACCTCTTCGCCTTCGTGTTGTTTCCCCTTCACAACAACGCCTGCAAAATCCCGGCCGGGGGTTCGCGGCAGAGTTGTGTTCCTGAAGCGTCCCGAGACGTCGGCGATGTCGCTGGGGTTGATCGCTGCAGCCTTGACATGAACGAGTGCTTCCGCTTCCCCCGGTTCCGGAATCGGAACTTCTTCGATTTGCAGCACCGACGGCGGTCCGAATTCAGCAAAACGTAACGACCTCATAAGTAACAGTGTCCCCTGCACCGTCTGAACAGGAGCGCCAATTCGCATCAGCGGTCACACCTACTGGCTTGCACGTCATCTTCCAGATGAATCGACTCTTCAAATTTCCTTTGGTCCAAGTATTCCCCAGAGCAAGCAGTATCCGCTGACGTTGCCCTTGTCCGCCGATTGACAGGGCGACCCTATTCGTGACGCCCCTCGCTTGTGTCCAGCAGACCGCCGCACATGGACACTACGTGGGACGCCCATTAATCTCGACACTTGAAGGGCCTGGCTCCGCACTCACACTCTTTGCTGGCTCGATAAGCGGATCCTTGATCCCCTCCTTCAAGGCACGAATACCTGCACCGATGCCTTTGCCGAGTTCCGGAAGCTTTTTGGGGCCGAATACAACTAGAGCAATTCCAAAGATCACCGCTGAAAGATTCCTTCAAACATAGAATACCTCCTCGGGGTTAGAAGAGCCGCGCGCACGAAGGGTGCACGCGGCTGATGTTTTTCCGTTCCCCCCTAAATGACCACCATCCGCCGGGGACTCGGAGAGCTCTCTTGCGTTGAGCTCCTAAACGAGAAACTGCTTCTCCGCCGGGATCTTCGTGGCCATCTGCTTATCAATGTTCAAGTGCGCCTTCAGCATTTCGCTGGGGACGCGCCTGAGCCACTGGTTCAAAGAAACATCCATGAACTCGTCAGATGCAAACAGCTCCAGGACCACCAGGTCGGTATCACCCGTGTTTTCGAAGTAGTGAGGTGCGTTGGAGGGAACATACCCGACATCGTTGGCACTAAAATCCATTGTGCGGGCATTATCGACAGGAAAGAATACGGTCATGCGACCCTTGCCGGCGATATAGTATTGCCACTCCGAGGTGTTCGGGTGCCAGTGCAACTCACGCATGTGTCCAGGCTTGATGATCAACATGGCCGCGGCAACATGCTTGGAGACCGGAAAGTTGCGTGAGTCGACGATGCGAACTTCGCCTGCTTCGCTGGTTGACGTCGGCTTCATTGACCTCAGATGGAAGGTGTACTGTTGCTTCGGTGCTACTTGCTCGCCGCCGATCTCCGCCTTGTCCTGTTCGAGCGAGTTGGGTAGATTGCCGGGGAAGATGTAGAGTGGCGCCCCGGGCGTGTGAGCGAAGACACTCTTATCCAGGCCTGTATTCTTTGCCAATACCTCGGGAGGTGTGTGCGCCACCCACTCCGATACCAGCATGGTTCCATCTTCAGAGAAGTCGCCCTGGTTGAAAACCAACAAAAACTCCGTTCCATCCGGGCCAAGCCCTTGAATGGAATGCGGGTGGCCGGCGGGAAAGATCCAAAGATCGCCTTCACCCACGTCACCGATGAACATGGTGCCATCGGGCTGCATCACCGTGACACGAGCATTGCCATAGAGTACATAAGCCCATTCATCAGCGGTGTGCCAGTGCATTTCGCGATAGCTGCCTGCTGTAAGACGCATTTGGACGCCGGCAATATCCTTGGAAGAAGGAAGCACGCGCTGAGTCACCTCGTGGGTCCATCCACCCTCTTCAACGCGCTTCTTCACCAGATCGAAGGAATACCAGATGGGTACTACGTCCCCGTGATCGGTAGGAGGCGGAGTGTTAGAGTTCGGGTTCTCATCCAGAAGAGGCTTGTTCTCCGGACCGGGGTCGCTTGTGGAATGGTCGTGCTCCGCTTTTTGCGTGCTCGCTTTTTCTTGAGCATTGGCAGTCAGGCCGGCAAGAGCAGCGGTTGCCAGAGCTACCGAACCCATGCCGAGGAAGCTTCTCCGCGAGGGGTGCTCCATCATGGATCTCTCTCTTGTTTGATCGTTTGTTTGATCGTTCATTTTCCTCACCTTTTCGTTCGTCAAGGTGGATCGATCGGTCGATGCCGAAACGATCAGAGGCACTTAGGCTACCTCAATGCTTTCCGATGCAAATCCTCTGCCAAACCTGTGAAAGCCGGAAATGCAAGGAAATTGGGATTTGCGAGATTGCGATTTCAACTGAGCTGCCGAAACCAACGTCCGCAGCACGACGCGCCTGTCGTCCCGCGGTCATGGCTTCTCGAACATGCGAGCGAGTCGAACTGGCCCGATGCAGGATCTGTGGGAATCCTCGTCGCACATTGAGGACCGTAACCCGTTCAGAAGAAACCTGAGCCGCTGCGGGTCTAGTGGATTAGCCAGAGCGAGCTCACATGATTCCGTTTGGCACATCTCGTGCATTGGCGGAACGTGAACGAAAAGGAGCAACCCAAAATGAAATCATTCATTACTCATATGTTTGAACTGGCGAAGAGTAGATCTCTGGTTATCTTGACCGCAGTTGTAGTCTCAATCATCTCGCCGCTCGCCTTCGCCGAGGGTGGCACATGGTTTCTCGACTCGACTATTTCCAGCGCGCGGTTGTTTCAGGGTTCCACGGCGAATCCAGATTCCGTGAACACTGGTGTCGCCCGGGTGACCGGTAAAGTGATGTTGGATACGAACGATCTGGACAACTCGGTTTTTAGCCTCAGCATTTATCCAGCGGATGAGAATTGGGGGCACGCACTCAGTCCAGAGGGTAGCTTACCCCGCAACTACTTCCCTGATGCGACCGATCACACGCTAATGACATTCAAGTCCACACGGATTGTAAACACGGGAAACGGCAAATTAAAAGTTATCGGGAATCTGACGTTGACACATGTGGAACGCAGCGTCACGATGGACGGGGATGACGCCTATGCCGGGCCGGTATACGGCGAACCTGTCATTCATACCGAAACGCGTGAAGTTACGTTTCTGTTCTCGAATTTGAGCGCGGCGCTTTCGTCGGGACCGTTGACTCCAGTAGGCCTGCGGGAAAAAGTCGCCCTCGACCTTTCGGCGGCGGCCGGGGTCATCCATGAAGATTTTCCTGACCTGCTGAGTGCGATACAGGATGCGAATTGGCCGGAAGTTGTACAGAATGAACGGTGTGAGATGCCTGCCACTATTGGTGACGATTACCACGGGGCGACATGCACCGGAACGGTGATCGCGGCGACTCGCCATGACAACTGTCGGATGCCGGCCTCGGGTGGAACTGAAGACTACGCGGGACCAATATGCACGCCGCCCGCGGGTGACCAGACGACAATCGCTCTGGATCTGAAGCTTCTTCACACAGATTCCGAGCCGGCAACAGAAGTCCTTTCAGGGAATGCGGCAACTCGATAGGTATGAAACGTGGGGTACGAGATGTCAGTGCATCGACACGAGTACCCCTTTCTCTTGCAACACCGCGCTCACAGAATCTATGCGGATACAACTGCAAGTCACATAAAAGCAGTGAAGTAGGAGGAGGACAAGTAGGAAGGTCGGAATTGTAGGAGCGGGCGCGGGTCCCGGTTGACCAGCATTGCTTCTCCACCTTTCTCGTTGACTCCGGCAGTGATCATGACCAGCGAGGAGCCAGCCAGATCGGAATTTTCGCCGTCGCGCACCTCGATGGGCGGCGACGGCACCGTGCTGTATTGGACGTCCGTCACAACCCCTGGGCTCGCTTGCGGCCCTTCCTCCGCCCCTCCACTGCTGGTCGGCGGTCGACTGTATGGCCATGATCTCAGACCCGATTTTGGCGAGGCGCAATTCGATAGCTGAAAGCCGCTCCTTCGCCTCGACGTTCGTGTCACAAGAGACTATTTGCACGCCAGATTCCAGACGGTCGTGCACGATTTAGGTCTCAGAGCATTTGCGAATCCAATACGCCGGCACCGAAACACTCCCATCGTTTTGATCACTTCCGCATGCCGCCAGGTAGTGCTCGTGAGCGGCGCTGCGAGATCCGCTGCGCGCCCAAGTTGATTCTCGCAATCGACAAGCGGCGTATTCCTTCGCAACGAGCAATTCACGTACTCTTCTTTCGAACGAGATCGCCCAGCCGTACGGCTTTTGAGCGCGCCTTCCCCACTAAGCTACGTCGCAGCAATCTAAGGACACGTTCCGAAAAATGGGACGCCACGATCCGCAACAAGGTGTTTAAGGCAACCTGCGTCGCGAGCGCTCTGAGAGTTTCCGCTGGGTACTGCCCGATCAGGGCCAAAAAACTGCAGGGGGCCGGGTACAAGCTTCGACGCGGGCGCTTGTATCGCTAACGCTCCGCTGAAGTCTTATGGAGCACTACTGGGCCAAAGACGTTGTGCGGCTTTTAGGGCCGATTCCCACCTTGCGCTCAGAACCGAGCGACTCGGATCGCCGATCGGGGCTGCGAGGCAAGGGAATTCTCGGGGGGATCGTCTTCATCCAGCGCCCGTCGCAATAATTGGAAGTCACGGCCAATCTGGCCACCGGAAACCTTTCCAGTACTACTCCTCTGCAATTCTGATTGTAGCCTCGCTGTGAGCAGTTCCTGGATCAATTGCCGAGGGGCGTCGATGGTGCGAACGTTTGTCGGCGAAACCCCTACATTGACCACTTGTGGTCCAATATTAGTTTGTAGAACCGGTCCGCCGTGCTGGTCAAATCTGTATTCAGCTTTGGACTGCACGAGCGCCCAAGAATCATGATCGTTCCCGGCTGATCCTTCGAGGGTGTGAGTCAGAAGGTGTTTGAGTGCTTTGCTGTAAGCGCGGCGCTCCTCTCGACTCAGGGGCAACTCGGGTTCGCTTCCGGGTACGAATATCATCGCACCATACCTCGGATTGAAACGGCCGCCCCCGCTGCCAAAATAGACGGCGGCCACGCATCCCGCAAAGATTGGGCTCACGACGGCGCTGGGAACAATGTACTTCTTGGATTCGAAAAATGAGCCAACTACGCGATGTACGGCCTTGCTGCGGGCAATGTTGCCGGGGACCTGAGGAATGATGAACCTTGAAAGTCTCAGTTCCGGATGAGCTGCGCTAAATTGAACCAGCGCCTTCGCCATCTGCTTGGGAGTGCTGATTCCTAAGTCGGCCACATAACTCCGATGAAGCGCCTTCGCTTGATAGAGATTGATGAGATCTTTGACGAAGTCCGCACAATTACGCGTGAGGAGGTGAAAATGAGAGTGGTTCGACGACGAGTTCAACTTGAGAATCAGAGCCTCATCTTGTTCACCGCTGGTCTCAATGTCGAAACCATAAGTTGTCCTGTCATAGGATGAGCCGACAAGTTCATACCAGTTCCCTCCGGGACTCTGTCCGTTGGGCAAATCCGGAACGACATCCTTCAAATGTTTCCGGCGATAACGATCCCGCAGAAAGGCCACGGTCTTCGTATCCGCATATAGGGGGACATCTTCCGGACGCTCGACTGCATATAAATAAGGAACTAGAGGGATCGCGATCCAGTCGTAGCCCCGGACGCCGTCATACCGGCTTAGCACCACACCTGATTCTCCGGGAGCACACGGCCTAAGGATCAGGGGTGTTTGCGCACATACGCCGGACAGGTAAACGGCAGCGTGGCCTGTTGCGGTGAAGAATCCCAGCTTTCCGTAAGGCTCTTCTATCAGAAGCGTGGCCGAGGCTCCTGCCTGTAGCCCAAACGCCCCGAGCAATGCGGCCAGCCCAGCGACAGTCTGTACTATCCATGAGGTGCAACATCGCATCGCAATAACCAGCCTCCAAACAAAATCCGCACTGTTGCTTCTACCGATGGCCACCTTCGGCGTGACCGCGTCCGTCGCGCACTTCATTTCCGTGAAAATGATTAAAGGGCTTCTCACCACGTTCCGGATGTGGACCAGCGTAGCCATGCTGCGGATCGAAGCGGTTGTCCACGTGACCGTGGAAGTCGTGCGGACCGCGGAACCAAGGGCCGGCTCCGATGAATACGCCACCGCTGAACCACTCGGGTCCGTAGTACCCGTACGGAGCGCAGTTGTATGGCGCGTAGTCGTAGTAGCCATAAGGGCACGCCGGTTCGGGGCCGATGTTGATCGAGACCTGTGCACTTGCAGAGCTCGGAATGCTGGTCAGAGCGGCGAGCAGAATAGCAAAGGCAAGAACTTTTGAATTACGCATGTGTTTCTCCTCATTCCGAGAAAA
>QIAH01000113.1 GCA_003225465.1 Acidobacteriota bacterium
CGACTGCCGGCAAGATGCCGGCGCTACTTTCGCTCGCCCAGAGATTCAGGATTCATGTAATAGAAAAAACCCGCCGCATCCCCGCGGCGGGTTTCGTTCAGGAGTTGCTTCTCTGTACCGATTAGGACAGGCTCAGTTTGCGCCGAATCACTCCAGCCAAACCAATCAAGCCGGTGCCCAACAAGCTCAGGGTGCCCGGCTCGGGAACCGAAAGGCTGGTGTCGCCACTCTCGACGCCAACCTTGCCGTTGAAGTACCCCTTGCCGGTGCTAACAGTCAGTTGCACGGTTGCTCCAACCTGACCCGAGGCGCTATTGATTGCTCCCGTTAGCGTGTAGCTGTGCGTTCCATCCGCTAGGGTGACAAGGTTCCACTGCACGGGATTAGAGGAACTGAACGTGCCGCTGAAGATCACGCCGTTAGGAACACCGTTCGTGCCATTTCCCGTGATGGTGAAGGTGCCGCCAGGCGCCAGAATGCCGCCCTGTTGAGCATTGCCACTAGTAAAAGCTCCAGTCGTGAAGCTCAGCGACCCCAGGTTGCTACCGACTATACCTCCGACCTTAATCAAAGTAGATCCAGTCAACGTGAAGCCGCTTGACCCACCCGACAGCGTGCCCCCTGCGTTTGTGAAACCGACGCTGCTTGCAAAGGCTGCCATTGGCAGGGCCAGTGCCAGTACAGCCAGCAACAGAATTTTCTTAACCATGTACTTACTGCCTCCTAGGAAGGTTCCGAATCATTGGCCTCCGGGGGATGAGACCATTTTTTGGGAGCATCGCATTCTCTTAGGGTAAGAGAGTGCACCACACCCGCGCTCAGTAAAGCATCCAGCGTGCCAAAAGAACTGAAAAAGAAGGCACATCTTATCATGCGCTTAGACGAGGTAACGTTACTCGGAAGGGCATTGCGGCTGCAAAGCCATGCGCATGAACACAACTTCTCTTCGACCCAAAACAAAATTGGCGCGCCGAAAAAGTTCGGTCGCGCCAAGCACAAAGCAATCTGTTTGAAACCGTAGTCGTGGTCAGTGCTCAGTCTTGGCTGAAGACTGACGACTGGCCCGAAAACGCCCGCCCCTGGCCTAGTCTGCGGCCACTCCCGCATTCGCGTTTTCGCGTCGCCGGATGGTGCGATTCGATGGCAAGCCCGCATCCCGGATTTTATAGAGCAGCGCGCGATAGCTGATGCTCAGCGCTCGCGCCGCTTGCTTGCGATTCCAATGATTCGCCTGGAGCACCTTCAGAATCACTTTCCGCTCCAGTTCCCGCGTCGCCTGGCGCGTCAGCTTCTTCAGCGAAATTGGCCCATCAAAGTTGATTTCAGCATTGAAATAGTCCGGCTGATGCGTCGCCAGATCGCTCGAGATCACCTCTTCTGAACCCAGAATTACATACCGCTTGACCTGATTTTCGAGTTCGCGAATGTTGCCGGGCCAATGATATTTCTGCAACACCGTCATCAACTCCGACGAAAGCGGCTTCGCACGGCAGTTGTACTTCCGGTTGTAGTAGTCCAAGAAGTAATTGACCAGATCTTCAATGTCGCCACGACGCTCGCGTAGCGGAGGCAGGGCAAGATTCACCACGTTGATGCGGTAGAACAAGTCTTGCCGGAAGGTGCCGTTCTCGATTTCGTTCTCCAGAATCCGGTTGGTCGCGCATACCACTCGCACTTCGACTTTCTTGTCTTCCTGCGCTCCAATCCGGCAAAACTGTCCGTCCTGGAGCAACTGCAGCAGCTTCGACTGAAGTGCCAGATCGAGTTCGGAAATTTCATCCAGAAACAGTGTGCCCCGATGCGCCAGCTCTACCCGCCCCGGCTTCATCCCATAGGCACCGGTAAACGCGCCTTTTTCGTACCCAAACAGTTCGCTCTCCAGCAGCGTTCCCGGAATTGCGGGGCAGTTGACCTTTACGTACGGCCCCGTCTTCCATGGAGAACGTCCATGGATCATGCGCGCGATGATGTCCTTGCCCGTTCCGCTCTCGCCCTGAATGAGAACTGGAACGTTCGCGGAGGCAACTTTGTCCATGCGCGCCCGCAGGGCCTGCATGGCATCAGAATGACCGAAAACGATGGACTCGGCAGGAATCTCGCCGATGGATTGCACCAGAGAACTGACAGAACTTGTCGTTGTCATGAGTTTACAGCGGATCCTAGCCGCAACTCCCATACCTGTGCACCCCGCCCGCCAAACTGTTAATGGCGCTCCGCCACCGCGGCAGAAGTGCTCTAAACATTTCAGGTCGTTTAAGTTAGCTGGATATTGAACGGAAGCGAACACTCGGAGAGGGGAGGGCGGACTCTTAGGGAATACCATCCGGCGAGTAGGAAAACATTTTCACACTGCAGAAGTGAGTTTCCCACGAAGCCGGCGCGTCTGGGAGGTGCCGTTCAACAGTGGGCGGGAGAATTTCAGGCCTAGCAGGTGATAACCCTCGGCGTGGGTGATGCGGGTAGCGCGAGCGCGCAGGGTTCGCGCCGCCCGCGGGAGACCCGCGGTCGCCGCTAATGGCGCGCTTGGGATTTCGAGCAGAACCTGTGCTGCCTTAGGCAATGAGCGGCGTACCGCGACCAACGCTCCCCCCGCACTGATGTTGAGCGCCGTCGCGAATTCCAGAAAGTCCTTCCCTTTTTCGTCGCGGCTGCGCACAAACACCGGGATTGCCAAGGGCAGGCGGGTCCACTTCCGACGTTCTTTTTCAGGCCTGCGTCGAATCAAGGGTTCGTCCCTATGACCTGCAATTTACACGTTCCGGGTCGCATCTAATGGGCCAAATGCCGACAGACAGCCTCGCACTGCACTTCTCCACCCCGGATCCCGGGCAGTTCTGCCATGAAACGGGGCTTCCTGCACCGGATTGGGCGTTTTTGCCCGATATTTCGGTTCTTCTTCCCACAATTCCGGCACCAAGTTCCTAAGATGTTGAAAAGTGCAATGATTTACCCTAGTGTGGCAAATCTGGTGCATTTTCATTGACAATCCGAACCCAAACATCCTACGATTTCATACACGTCATCCCCAAACGTGTAGTATTGAAAACTACTTTGTTCCCTCCCCGGTCGCCAAGCCCCGAGTGTCTCTGATTATGGCTGCAAATCCGGATAATGCGTGTCTCTCACGCCCGGTCCCGGCGGCGACCGATGCCGAGCCGCATTCTATCGAGCCTGCGCTCGTGGATCAGGCCTCTGCCTCCGACTATCCGCAGGACCTCCTGCAGAACTATACCCAGCTCTCGGAACGCTATCGCCGCACCACCAATGCGCTCGCATCCGCGGCTCACGATCTCAAAACCCCGCTCGCCATTCTGAACGGCTACATCGAACTCCTGCAGAGCGAAAAGCTCGGCCACTTGAATGAGCGCCAGCGCGAAGTCATTCGTGACATGCAATCCAGCGGACAGAGATTACAACACTTTATCCAGGATTTCTTGTCTTATACCGTACTCGAGACCGGCGAACTGCGGATGCAGTACGAGCACGGCGACATCAATGCTTGCCTGTCGGAAGTTTGCCGCTTGTGGTCGCATCGTTTTCAGGAGAAAGGCTTGGCATTGTACTTTCTGGCCAACGATAAACTCGTCCCGTTCTCTTTCGATTCCCCCAAGATTCAGCGCGTGATTTCCAACCTGCTCGAAAACGCCTCGAAGTTTACACCCGCAGGTGGCACGGTGTGGCTACATGCAGAACCGTATATGTGGGAACGCCGTGGCGCTCCCAAAAGCAGCGTAGAAAAAGAGCGCCGCCGCCAGCCTCTTTCCACTCCAAATGCTGTGAAGGTCAGCGTTGCCGATACCGGTCCCGGAATTCCGGCGGAATATCACGTGGAAGTGTTTGACGATTTTTTCCGGCTGCCCAACAGTGAAACGCAGTCCGACGGCATGGGCCTGGGCCTGGCCATCGCTCGTCGACTGGTGAACGCTATGGGTGGCAAGCTCTGGGTCGAGAGCGAACCCGGCGCTGGCAGCAAATTTTCATTTCTCGTTCCGCTGAAACCCTCCCTCAACAGCACGACTAAAGGGAAAACGAAATGAGTGAAGCGACCAACATCCTGCTGGTCGATGATGAACCGGGAATGCTCCGGTACATCCGGACCCTGCTCGAAGTCGACGATTACAAAGTCGAGACCGCCTCCACGGGTGAAGAAGCCTTGCAACGCGTCGAAAAAGGCCTCGAACCCGACATGGTTCTGCTTGACGTCCTGATGCCCGGCATCGATGGCCTGCAAACCCTCGAGCAACTCCGCCAGATGCGTCCGGGCGTGAAAGTCGTCATGCTCTCCTGCGTAAGCGACACTCGCAAGGTCGTCCAGGCCATGCGGCTCGGCGCGCAGGATTACCTTACCAAGCCCTTTCAGAAAGCCGAGCTCGATGCGGTCATCGATCAGTGTCTCGGCAAGAATCAGCAGGCTTATGCGGGAGAAGTCGAGGAACTCTGCGACGATGTGTTCTTCGTCGCTGCCAGTCCCGCCATGCGGAAGATCCGCTCGCAGGCCGCCTTGGTCGCGAACGTCGACATTCCGGTCCTGCTGCTGGGGGAAAGCGGCACCGGCAAAGAAGTTCTTGGGCGCCTGGTTCACAAGCTTTCGCCGCGCGCACATCGCACTTTCCTGAAGGTGAACTGCGCTGCGGTCCCAGCGGACCTGCTGGAGAGCGAACTTTTTGGGTATGAGGCCGGCGCCTTCACCGGTGCGACTCATCCCAAGCCCGGCAAGTTCGAACTATGCAACAAGGGAACGATCCTGCTTGATGAGATCGGGGAAATGCCGCCCATCCTGCAGGCCAAGCTCTTGCACGTTTTGCAGGACCAGCAGTTCTCGCGCCTGGGCAGCCGCAGCGTCATCAAGGTGGACGTGCGTATCCTGGCCGCCACCAACATCAACATCCCTGAAGCGCTGGCAACGAAACGTCTGCGCGAGGATTTGTACTATCGACTGAACGCCTTCACACTCAACCTGCCGCCATTGCGCGAGCGCAAAGAAGAAATTCCGATTCTGTTGAAGCATTTCATGTCGCGTATGGCGGAACAGTATGCGCGTGCGCCGCTGCCCCTCTCTCCGACCATGATGACGGCCTGCCTGGAATACTCCTGGCCCGGCAACCTGCGCGAGCTGAGCAACTTTATCAAGCGCTATCTGATTCTCGGCGATGAGAAACTCGCCATCGCCGAACTTAATCCCAAGAGTGACGTCAATGGCGGACAGCGTGCCGATGGAGGGAACAAGACCGGCACGGATTCATCAGGCGGCGGACTAAAGTCCCTCTCGCGCAGCGCGAAAGATGAAGCCGAAGCTACCGCAATCACACAGGCTCTCGAACAGACCAATTGGAACCGCAAGCAGGCGGCTGCGCTGCTGAAGATCAGCTATAAGGCCCTGCTCTACAAAATCCGGCAATACGGCATCGCCGAGGCCCGCAGCCACCACAAGCTCTCTGCCGGCGCATAGGCACATCGCTGTACTCGCGGATATCTTCGCTGCGGCTTTACTCCCGCGTGCTTCCGATTTAAAGTGTCTAGCAGATTGGGGTCTGAGTACGTATGACCAGGAAGTCGTCGGGTCGCCCCGAATCACCTTCTGATCCCTCCTCGCAAGCACTGGGCGATCTTCTGCTCACCAGCACCCTCCTTGAGGCTGTCCCGGATGCCATCGTAGCCGTCGAGCAAGACGGCACCATCGTACAGGTCAACTCCCAAACAGAGACCCTGTTCGGTTATCGGAGAGGCGAATTGCTCGGACAAAAAATCGAAATCCTCGTCCCCACGCGTTTCCGGGTGCAACATCACGAGTATCGCGCCTCTTTTGCGCAGTCCCCAAAGATTCGACGGATGGGCGCCGGCCTCGATCTCTACGGCAGACGCCGCGACGGCTCCGAATTTGCCGTCGAGATCAGCTTGAGTCCAGTGTCGCTGGGCAATGGTACCTTGGTGCTGAGCGCGATCCGTGACATCAGCGATCGCAAACGTATCGAGCAGGAACTGCGGCGCGCCCACGAGGAACTCGATCGCAAAACCACCCAGGAGATCGGCGAGTACCGCGCGCGACTGGCGTCCATCATCGACTCCTCCGCCGACGCAATCATCGGCAAGGAACTGGACGGCACTATCACCAGCTGGAACCGCGGTGCCGAGGCCATGTACGGCTACACCGCCGAAGAGGCCATCGGCAAAAATATCTCATTCCTCACTGCCAACGATCGCCCGGACGAAATCCCCACGATGCTGGCCAGAATCTCTGGTGGAGAGCGCATCGAACATTACGAGTCTGTCCGCGTCACGAAAGACGGACGTCACCTCCATGTCTCACTTTCCATTTCTCCAATCCGCGACCATGGAGGAAAGATCGTGGGTGCGTCTGCGATTGGCCGCGACATTACCGCCCAGAGACGCGCCGAAGACCATCTGCGCCAAGCCCAAAAGATGGAAGCTGTCGGCCGGTTAGCAGGAGGGGTTGCTCACGATTTCAATAACATTCTCGGCATCATCACCGCCTGCACCGAACTGCTTCGCGACCGCATCGATTCCACTGGCGACTCTGGTCAATACATAGGCAATATTCGTAAAGCCGTCGAGCGCGGCACTTCCCTCACACGCCAGTTGTTGTCCTTCACTCGGAAATCGAGCCTGCAGCCCCAACTGGTCGACCTGAATGTTCGACTCAAAGACGTTGTGAAACTTATCCGCCCGCTCATGGGAGATGATGTCGAGATCGCGGTGGTACCGCGTGGTTCGCCCGCGGTCATCGAGATTGACCCGGGCCAATTGGACCAGATCGTTCTCAACCTGGCTGTGAACTCGCGCGACGCCATGCCGCGAGGCGGAAAATTCATTCTCGAAACTGCTGCCGTCGAACTGGACGAGGTCTTCACTGCACAGCATCTCCCCATGAAGGAAGGCCACTATGTCCTGCTCGCCGTCAGCGACACTGGTGTCGGCATGGACCAAGCCACGGTCACCAGAATTTTTGAGCCCTTCTTCACCACCAAGGAGATCGGAAAAGGGACCGGACTTGGACTCGCTACCGTCTACGGCATTCTCCAGCAGAATGGTGGTCACATCTGGGTCTATAGCGAGCCCGGCAGCGGCACCACTTTCAAGATTTACCTCCCGAGCGCAGAACACAAGATCGCCGACAAAACAGCAATTCTCGCAGAACCATCCATTGCTCGACGGGAAGGCACCACCAT
>QIAH01000114.1 GCA_003225465.1 Acidobacteriota bacterium
TCGCCGGATTGGCGGACGATATCTGATCGACCACGCCGAAGTCGAGGCCGCGAAACTCACGCAATATCTCTCGACCGTTCCGGGCATCGACAAGATCACGCCCGCCGGCTCTTTGCGCCGCGGACGCGAAACCGTCGGCGACCTCGACATCCTCGTCACCGGGAGTTGTTGCGTAGACGATGCCCAGCGGGCAGAGGCGATCCAGCGCGTGGCCAAGTATCCGCCGCTCATGGACGTGATTGCCAGCGGCGACAACAAAATCAGTTTCCGGCTGCGCAGTGGCATGCAGGTCGACGTCCGGCTACTGCCCCCCGACTCTTTTGGCGCAGCGATGCAGTACTTCACCGGCTCGAAGGCGCACAATGTCGCGTTGCGCCAGCGTGCCTTGAAGATGGGCTATACGCTGAGTGAATATAGCCTCGCCGATCTGAAGACGAACAATCCGGTCGCGGGAAAGACCGAAGAGGAAATTTACGCGAAGTTAAACCTGGACTACATCCCGCCCGAGATGCGCGAAAACCTGGGCGAGATCGATCTTGCCGCCGCACACAAGCTTCCGCAACTCATCACTGCCGCCGATCTTCAAGGTGACGTGCACATGCACACCGTCGAGACCGATGGACGAAACACAATAGAGGAGATGGCGGAGGCGGCCCGGGCGCATGGCTATAAGTACATGGCCATCACCGACCACTCCAAGAACCTTGCTTTCGCCAACGGGCTCGATGATCAGCGGGCCCTCATCCACATCGCGCGCATCCGCGCGGCCAACGAACGCATCGAAGGCATCCGGATTTTTGCGGGCATTGAGGTCGATATTCTGGGTGAAGGCAACCTCGACCTCTCCGACGACGTGCTCAGCCAGATGGACATCGTGATCGCCAGCATTCACTCGCAGTTCAATCTGGACCCGGTCAAGATGACCGAGCGCCTGCTGAAGGCGATCGAGAACCCGAACACCTCGATCATCGGCCACCCCACGGGCCGCCAGCTCCTTCGCCGTGACGCGTACGCTTTTGACATGGACGCCATCCTCAAGTCAGCGGCCAAACACAAAGTCGCGATGGAATTAAACGCCTATCCCGACCGCCTCGATTTAAATGACATTCACCTGCGCCAAGCACGGGAACATGGCGTGAAGATCGTCATTAACACCGACTCTCATCACACCTCTCACCTCGTCAAGATTCACTACGGAGTCCTGCAGGCGCGCCGAGCATGGCTCACGAAGCAAGATGTTCTCAACACTCTCCCGGCCGACAAGTTCGCCCAGGCAATGAAGCACGCCTGGCAGGTAGGCTCCGCCGCCTAAGAACTGATCCGTAACAAAAATAAATGGAGAGGCGGGCGTCCCCGCCCGCCCAAGATAAAGATGGGTGAAAAAAACCCGCGGGTGCCCCATCCTAACCTCGCGCCCTTTGCGAGGTTAGGGTGGGGATTTCCCCAGACCAACACTCGATAGCCCGGTGCCCCAGGTTCGCGTCCGTTCTTTGGACGCTAACCTGGGCAATCCTCATGCCTGTACACTTTCTGAGATTGCTTCTCGATCGGTAGCGGAAAGCAAGCTACAAACGCCCCGCCCGGATCACGGGCGAGGCCTGGTCTCTGCTGCTACTCGACGATCAGTGGCCGCATCATGTCATGCTCTTCGTGCTCAAGGATGTGGCAGTGCCACACATACTCTTTGCCGCCCGTCCGCGGACTCACCGCATTGCGCATGGCCGCCGTCGGCAAGCTCGGCAAGTTGAATTGCATGATGATGGTGGTAACTTCGCCCGGATTCATGCGCACGGTCTCCTTCCACCCCAGTTCGTTCGGATCCGGCGGAATCGGATCGCCCGCGTAAGTCCAGTTGCCGGGATCCCCTTTGAACGCTTGCCGCTGGATGAGCTGCACGTTGACCAGGTGGAAGTGAATAGGATGAGTGTCGCCGGTGAGGTTCATGACCTGCCAGATCTCGACCGCACCCGCCTTGGGTTTTTCGGTGGGATTCGCCAGGTATGGCAAGCCCCAGGTCGGCAGCCCCTGGTTGTTGAGTCCATTCTGAGCGAACGTGCCCACGGTCTGGATCAGGCGCCCGAACTCGTCGAAGTCTTCGTTCAGGGTCAGCATGCGCGTAGGTACTCCGAGGAATGGGAATGCCGGCTCCGATGGGTCTCCAGTGTTGAACAGCAGCCCTGGTTGATTTCCTGTCAGGAAGTTAGCCTTCAGTTGACCATTGATCTCCCGATGCCATTCGTGGGTCGAGACATTGTCGCCACTTCCTGCAATGACTTCGATTTTCAGAAGCGTGCGGGTGTTGGGTCCGTGGCCCAGGTTCGTGGTCGGCGCGCCGCCAAACTGTGCCTGGTCGGCATCTCCAGTGAAGTAGTCATTTCTGGCGTCCCCACCCGGGAACGGTGCCGGCGCGTCATTGTAGAGAATGAAAGTCGAGCCCGCAGATACGTCATTGAAGTCGATGACCACGTCCGCGCGCTCCGCCGGAGACAGCAGCAGGTTGAATGGGCCATCTGCCCGCGCAGTGTTCCCGGAGCGGTCGCTCCGATCCAGAGGAATCGGGGTCCCGTTGTGGTGTACCGCGACCCGCGGCAGGAAACCGCCTTCGCTACCCACCTGGTACATGACGGGTCCGGGCCGGCCCACTTTGGCTTCCCCGGGATTCGTTCGATCCTCGTGATACAGGTTCAGGTGGTAGAAGCGCGCCTGCGATCCGTTGAGCAGTCGGAACCGCACCCGTTTCGGTGGAACGCTCACCTTCGGATACACGCCGCCATTAATTACGATGGTGTCGAAGAATGCTTCTGGAATCGCTGAAACCCGCGGCAGCGGCATGGTTCCCACGGAAGGTTGATCGGCGGTAGGTCCCCAATCCCATCTTCCCTCCTGATTCTCCGCTCCGCCCTCAGAAACATTTACTTCATAGTCGTGCGGATACCACAAGTCTCCCGGATCCCCCCAACGCCACGTCGGATCCATTTTCAGGATGTCCCTGGGTACGAAACCTTTGTCTTGAATGACCAGCGGAATTCCGACCAGGTCAGGAAGCAGGCCGGAACTCACCAGTCCTGCTTCGAAGTCGTCGGTAATAATGTATGCCGACGCAATTCCGGCGTACGCATTCAGGCGCGTGATTCCAATTGCGTGGTCGTGATACCAGACGAGTCGCGCACTTTGATCATTGGGGTAGTAATACGTTCCGGTCCCCGGAAGTGCCGGGAATCCGGGAACGTTCATGAAACTCTCACCATGTTTTCCATTGGGCGTGAACCACTGAAACGTAGTGCCGTCACTGAACCAGGGCGTGAGCCCACCATGCAGGTGAGTCGCAATCCTGTTGACGGGCAGATCGCCCACCGTAAGTCCTCCGGGACCGGCCATGATAGTGGGATCCACCGGGAGCACATGCCCGTTCGGCAACAGGTTGGTCACACTGAGAAGAACGGGAGTGCCTCGCTTCGCAACAATGGCGCCCGCGAGATATTTCTGATCGAAGGTGGCGAGATCAGCGTACCCGAAAAAATCTGTCTTGCCCGGCAAGTCGGGATGCATCAGTTGACTGAACCGGCCGACAGCTACTTTGTAGAGGTCGGTCGATTTGCCGGCAAACTGAATGCTGCTCTTGGTCGCGAGGGGCAGATACTGGCCGATTTCGTTCTTGGCAGACGGCCCTAGTCCAGGCAACGAGGTGACAAACTTGCGAATGCTGGTTGGGCTCTGGGCAAATGCCCAGGCGCGTCCTTTTCCTAGCGTCTGGTAAAGCGCAGCTCCTGCGCCCGCCAGCGCGGCCCTCCTCAGAAAATCTCGTCTGTTGCTAGCCATGTATCCTCCGAAGTGCGCAATCTTCCAACAGGCCTCTCCCGCCGCCTCGCCATGCTAGTGTCGTGGCCAGTGAGCCAATGCTGTCTAGTGCAATTCGGAGGGCACGACGAAGTGGCGCTCCTGAGGCACTTTGTTTCCGCTACGGCTCCAGCAGGATCCATTGCTTGGCCAGAGACTGCTCGCTCCGCGCGGACTTGTTCCGCAGCCCTGTTTCGGCAGAAGTGAAAACGGACAGGCATCTCCCCGTGCATGCCGCACTGCTTCTGCTGATGATGCGTGTAACTGGGCCCTGGCTCGCGCTGCATCCGACAGGGGGCCCTGGGGGGACTGGCTGCCGCGCTGCTCTGCTTGTACAAAACCTTGCTTTTAATCGCAGTGATTTTGGACACGCAAGTCCGTGATCAACATCACTCGTTGGAGAGTCGGGCGTCCCCGCCCGACCGGACGGGCCAGAGTGTCGGGGCCGTTGGAGTTTTTCCCCAGGACACGAGTAGAATCGCGAACGAGACTCAGCATGCCCGACGAAACGTCCAAGCCCGCGTCTCCTCCGGCCGATCCAAGCCCTATACCGCAACCGCCTTCCGCTCCGGCGGCCAAGCGGCCTGGTCTTGACCTGGGTCCCGGGGTCGGCGTCAACGTCACCCAGGACATGGCCACGCCCGAACGCAAGCTGCCGCCCGCAAAAGTCGTACTCATCGTTCTTGCGGTGCTCCTGGTCATTCTCGCGATTTATGGATTTGTCGGACGCGCCAAACCGCAGGGCGCCGGCTCAGTCGATAACATGGTCGCGGTCGAAGTACCGGGCCAGAATTCGATGCTGGTCGCCATCACGGTCACGCTGCACAACAGCGGAGAGAAGCCGCTCTGGATTCACACCATCAAGGGCAATCTGAAGACTGCTTCGCAGGAATACTCCGACGACGCCGCATCAGCAGTCGACTTCGACCGCTACTTTCAAGCCTTCCCTGCCCTGAAGCAAAGCGCGCAGTCAGCGCTCATGCCGGAAACAAAAATTCTCCCCGGCAACGAAGCACACGGTACGGTCATTGTCAGCTTTCCCGTGAACCAGGACGACTTCAACAAGCGGCAGTCCCTCAGTGTGGAGATCCAGCCCTACGATCAGCCACTGCCAGTGGTATTGACTAAATAGCCTTCGACGCCGCACATTCGGCATCCGCGCCCAAGCCATTGCCCTCGTTCCACTTGCCATTTCAATCATTAGCTTTGAGCTAACATGCACACGTAAAGAATGTTCCATGTGGAACATTTTGCATAGTTCGCCCCACCCTTAATTATTGGTTAATTATTGGTTTTTCTGAATGCCGGGTGCCCCACCCTCACCTCGCGTTCTTTGCGAGGTTAGGGTGGGATTTTCGGAACTCCACCCTTGCCGGGTGCCCCACCCAATGTCGCAGCCTTACGTCTCGCGTTATTGTTTTTTCTGAATGCCTTTGCGGCGAACCAGGTGGGTGTGCGCGGTGGGATTGATGTCGTCGTAGCGCAGGAAGCTGATCGAGCCATCCACCTCGAGCACCCCGATCGCGACCTGGTGATAGTCGGAGATGCCATGCGCGCGCAGCGCTCGCTCGAGGTCATCCATGCTCACATGCTCTTTTGCCATGTGCGCTTCGATGACTTCGCCATCGTGAATAAGCATGCTGGGCTGGCCCTGGATGAACTTGCGGAAGCGGCGGTTCGCGCCGGAGAGGTCGGCGACGAAGTAGTTCAGCACCAGCAGCACAGTGGCAGCCACCATACCACCGACCAGAGAAGTATCGGGCCCGGTCATCGCGTTCTGCACGGAGTTGCTCAGGAGCAGCAGCAGCACGAGATCGAAGGGAGTCATCTGCCCGACTTCGCGTTTGCCGCTCAGGCGCACGCCGATCAGCACGAGCAGATAGATCACTCCGGTGCGCAGAGCGATGTTCAGCAGAACGTGCGCCGAGGCGGGCAGCATCAGCTATTGATTCGACGCGGTCGGCGATGCGGTAACCGGCACCGGAGCATTCTTCGGCGTGCTCACGTAGCCGGTAGCTTTGTTCTTATCGAGCGTCCACACGACCAGCTCATATAACATGTGGTCGCGACCCGTATAAAACTGGATGGGCTCGTTGACGTTGCGGTCTTTCTTCTCGATGGTCTTATCGTCGGAGGTGACGTTCAGGGTGTACTTGCCGCGCTTGGCATCAATCTTGCGTATCTGCAAGCTGACGGTCGAAACCGCCTGCGGCTTCGCTCCCTTCAGCAGCGTGAACTCGTAATACTGGCGGTCGCCCCTGTGCTTGAGGACTTCGAGATCGTCGCGAGTCCTCGCAATGAGCCCACTCTGCAGACCGAGGTCGCCGACCGTGCTTTCGAGTTTCGCCCTGGTCGCGGCCAGGTCGGTCTTGGTTTGGCCCAAATCGGTTTTCACTCCGCCCACGTCGGTCTTCACGCCGGCGATATCTCCGCTGACCGCCGTGATCTGCTCCTTCTGTTCCTTGGCCAGGCGTTCTTCCGCGGCGCGCTGTGCAGCCTGCAATTGGGCGGCGCGTTGGGAGAGCTCTTTTTTCGTGATGCCCACTTGCTGGCCGAGGGTCTCAGCTTCCGCCTCGGCGGACTGCATGCGCGTGGTGAGTTCGCCGATTTGCTTCTGCGCGCTCGCCTGGTTTTGAGCGAGTTGGGTGACGCGTCCGCGCAAGTCCACCAGGAAGTAGAGAGAGGCCGCCACGTAGATGGCTGCCAGCAATAGCAGGAGCCACTTGCCGGTATTGCTGCCGCCTTCGTGTACAACCGTTACCTGGTCCTCATCGGACATACCTTTTCCTCCGCAGCCGCTGAAATTGGGGTTCCGGTCATTGTTGAGCAGAACTCCCACACTGTCAATTGCTTCGCTGATGCTTGCCAGGTTGGCTTCATGACATTTGTCATCCAGCGCGCGTGATGATCTGCACTGGTAGGATGCAGCACGCTTCCGCGATGATGCCTTCACGGGCCGGCCCCACCGGTCAATTCCAGCCAGTCGAGGCATGATCAAGACGGTGGCGATCGAGCAAACTTGCTTGGGAACGATGGCGTTGCCGTGGGAAGATCGTCAAAGCGGGGAAGGAAAAACGTGCATGATCACCGGCGCACACATGGCGCTCTACAGCAAAGACGCGACAGCCGATCGAGCATTCTTTCGTGACATCCTTGGATTTGCACATGTAAACGCTGGCGATGGATGGTTAATTTTCGCCATGCCGGCGGCAGAATCGGTCTCTACCAGCCAAGGCATCGAACGGCCGGCATGTCGAGTTGATGGAAGGCGGGGGGAGGCTCTGGTCGCGGGAAACCGGTGGAAGCGGCGCGCATTGCGCGGACGAAGGGATGGCTCTAGGGGAGGGTTCTCTCGCTTAGGTGCTCTTCACAAAATCTTAAACCGCAGAGGACGCGGAGAACGGCCGCGGAGGACGCGGAGGCGTTTAGGAAACGGCAAGATTTTCGATTGCACGTTCCACAAGAAAATTCCCTGAGACGTTCTTGCTGAGATTAAGATGGTCCCCTTCGACTACGCTCAGGGCAGGCTTTCCGCTCCTCTAGGGGAGGTTTCTCTCGCTTAGGTGTTCTTCACAAAATCTTAAACCGCAGAGGACGCGGAGAACGGCCGCAGAGGACGCAGAGAACGGCCGCAGAGGACGCGAACAACGGCTGCGAAGACCGCGGAGAAGACAACATCTTAAACCGCGAAGGGCGCTAAGGGAACGCGAAGGACGCAAAGAAGAGCGGGCTGGCGCATGCCTTTCCTTCAGCGTACAGTGCACTGCGTGACTCATCACGTACGCGTTACCTTGCACGGGCTATCTATCGCAGTTGTGGCTTGGCTGGGTTTCTCCGGGACGGCCTTCGGGCAAGCGGCAATTCCCGAGTGGTGTCGGCCATTGCCGCGTCCGGAATACAAGAGCCTTGAGCGCGTGCCCATCGGCGATGCGTGGTTTGAAGTGTATAAAGTCGCGCCCGGCGTGTTCGCGATTTACGAGCCGCATCAGTCTGAGGAGACCATCAGTTACCTGGTGCTGGGCGAGAAGCGGGCGCTACTCTTCGATACTGGCATGGGGATCAGCGATCTCCGCAAAGTTACGAACGAGCTGACTCGTCTGCCCATCGTCGTGTTGAATTCACACACGCATGACGATCACGTCGGCGACAACTGGCAATTTGAAACCGTTTACGGCATGGACACCGACTTTACGCGCCAGAATGCGCGCGGATCGCGGCAGGATGCGCAGGCGGAAGTCGCTCCCGATCAGATCTGCGGGAACCTGCCCAAAGGATTTGATCCGAAAAGTTACGCGACCCGTCCGTGGAAAATCACGTCGTATGTGCATGACGGGGATCGCATCGATCTCGGCGGCCGCTCGCTCGAAGTACTGGCAACGCCGGGACACACGCCCGATGCGATTTCATTGCTCGATCGCGCCAACGGACTGTTGTTCACCGGGGACACCTACTATCCTGCGACGATTTGGCTTTATCGTCCTGAAACAGATTTCGCGGCCTACGATGCGTCGCTCCGGAGGTTGGCTGCGCTAGCGCCGCAGGTAAAGATTGTACTGGGCGCGCATAACATTCCAGTCGCATCGCCTTCGGTGCTTCCCCGGCTGGTCACCGCGTTTGAAGCAGTGCGGGCGGGCAAAGTTCGTCCTACTCAGGCTGCGCCGGGCGAGGTGATCTACAGCGTGGACGGTTTTTCTTTTCGCATGCGGGCACCAGAAGGAAGGAAATGAATAAGATTCGAGAGAGTACCCGTTTCTTTCCTTCGGTGAGAGCTTCAGTCAGGTTACTGAAAGAGAGCGTCCGCCGAATGCACGAACTCATCGACTGAAGCCGGGTTGAGTTTGCGGCTCTCGCGGCTGGGCTGAAGCCCGGCCCGGCCCTTTCAAAGCTATACATGTTTAGGTTTTGCGGTAGGAAAAATCCCCACCCTAACCTCGCAAAGAACGCGAGGTTAGGATGGGGCACCCGCGAATTCGAGTTTGCAGGGAAATT
>QIAH01000580.1:0-2081 GCA_003225465.1 Acidobacteriota bacterium
TCAGCTGATATTCGCTGCCGTGCAAGGCATTATGGAACGCCTTCGTGACCTCGAAGAAGTCGTTTCCTCCTGTGATCACATCCCAGTGGGTGGTAACTTCGAGCTCTCCGAGCAGCGGAACGAGACGATTCAGCATTTCGGCCACTCCTCCACCGACAGCGGTGGAGTTGACCATCTTCATTGTCTTTCCCTTGAGTTCGCGAGCAAGAAAGCGCAGCTCGTCGAGCTCGGCCGCGCCGACAATTGCCAGGTAGTCATCGAGGTGCGGCGCCGGGACGGGAGCTGGAGGCGTCTCCCAGGTTCGCGGAACCCTGCGCCGTTCCGGACGCAGGGGCGTGGGCTGAGCGGAGAGAACCGGCTCGTCGTGTGGTTGCTCCTCAGAAAGAGGGGATGGCGATTGCGTGTTAGTTGCAGCTTGCGACTTCATATTGTGTCCCAACCTCACGTCATCTGAGTCACATTAAATCGTGGATGTTGAACAGCTAAGTTGAGTAAGTTAAGCCAACGACCGTTCCACGATGCGAAGCATTTGCTTTCTCACATCCTCGAGCGTCACCGTATAGATATCGATCCGGTTCAGCGCGCGGGCTGTGTCCGTCAATCCCACATCTTCGTACAGCCACTGCGAGAAATCATTGGACATGAGCCTGATTCGCAGCCGCGCCTCAATGAAATGGTGATGGATGGAATGCACGCTCACCTCCCTTAGACCCTGGGCAAAGTCTCGCAGCGTTTCGGCCACAAACTTGGTTGGCATCAGTACGATATCAGCCGCGCAAAAATAGAACGTCTCTTCCGCCATGCGCTGGCCGTCCGCGGGATTGAGTTGCAAGTGCTTCTCCACAATCTGGACAAATCGCTCGCGCAATTCGCCGAGCGACGTAAACTCACGCACGTCCACGCTCGCCAGCTGTTCAGCCAGACCGGGCTCATTGCATGCAGTGAGCGCCCAGTGCGCGAAGTCGTTGGAAAATCCCTCTCGAATAAAGTGGTGTTCCTGTAGAGTCCGGAAGGTGTGCTTAAAGATGGAGTCGTCCGGACAGACGCGCAATGCATCCAAAAGTTCCGCCAGCGTATTCGCTTTCTGAGTGGTGATGCGTAGGAGATCCGCCGAAGTGTTGAAGTAAAAGGGCTTCACCGGCATTCGTGAGTGAGGTACCTGCGCTGTGGTTGTCATCCATTCACCGCCGCGGCCATGCCGCTATCAAAAGTATTGTGTTCGGTACAAGCCTTCAGCCATAGTTCTAGAAAGTCGAGGAGTTCGTCGGGAGGCTTCAGCCAGAATTGCGCCTCGGTCTTCCGCCACCGGGGGCGAACCAGCACGCTGATGCCGCGCCCCTGCATGGCCCGGAAAGCGGATTCGTCAGTGATGTCATCGCCCAGAAAAGCCGCCGGAGTAGCCGGACTGATTTCACTGAGAAAGGTGCGGACCGCATCGCCCTTATCGGCCTCGCTCGCGCGAATTTCTATCCCACCGTCGAAGTCCAGCAGGTCGAGTCCACTGTATTCCGCAATGCGCCGCCAACCGAGCAAGACGCGGGCCCGAAGATCCTCCGCGTCCTCTTCGCTCATTCCACGCCAATGAATGGCGATGCTTCCGGCCTTGAATTCCGCGGTGTGACGAAGTTGCTGGTAACCGAGCCAGCGGTCGGCATCCAAGAGGCCATTAAGAGTTTTTTCATCAAGCCGTGGCATTTCCGTACTTCCGTCTGTCTTCATGCGCTGCAGCCCATGGATTCCCCAAATCTCAGGACGCGGACGAATATTGAGCAGAGGAAGCACGTCGGTTGTACCTCGGCCGGAGATGACTACCACTCTCGTCCGGCCGTTGCGAACGATCTCTTGCAGGAGGGGTACAACCCCGGGATATGGATAAGCCTGGTCGCGCTTGGTGTGGAATGGCGCCAGAGTTCCGTCGTAATCGACCAGCAGTACCGCATGCCGTGCCTCCGCGACAGTTCGCAGAAACGGCGCGAGCTGCGCTTGCACTTCCGGCCTCAATGCGTTGCTCCTTTCTCTTCTTTATTTTATCGCGCGTCAACCGCGGAATCATGCCGCTGATACGCTGGCACTAGATTTCT
>QIAH01000580.1:2089-2682 GCA_003225465.1 Acidobacteriota bacterium
GTTCCCGGCCCATTGGTAGATGTTGTGTTCCTTAATGTACTTGCGCATGCGCTGCATGCGTAGCTGCTTGTCCTCTGGCTCCATCTCTAACGCAGCGCGGATGGCTTCAGCCGTTTGATCGATGTCATAAGGATTGACCAGCAGGGCATCGCGCAGTTCGCGGGCCGCTCCAGTGAACTGGCTGAGGATGAGAACGCCTCGTTCATCCCTCCGTGCGGCAAGAAATTCCTTGGCCACGAGGTTCATTCCATCGTGCAGAGAAGTCACCAGGCAGAGATCCGCGGCGCGGTAATAGGGCTCGATCTCCTGATGGCTGTGCTGGCGGTTAAGGAACACAATGGGCTTCCACTTTCCTCCCTGGAAGCGCCAATTGATGCGTTCCGCCTCGGCCTCCACTTCGGCGAGCAAGTCGTGATAGCGCTTGATATGCGTCCGGCTGGGGGCTCCGATCTGCACGAACGTGAATTTTCCCTGATAGCTGGGAAATTTCTCGAGGAATCGCTCGATCGCCAGGAACCGCTCCAGAATTCCCTTGGTGTAGTCGACGCGATCGACACCAATACCCATGAACGTTGCCTCCACGCCCAGGCTCC
>QIAH01000115.1 GCA_003225465.1 Acidobacteriota bacterium
CCGATCTAGCCGGATTGCAAAAATAGTAGATGGACCTCAAGTGTTTCCGCCAGAACATGTGCGTTGCTAACTGCTGGAGGCCTTCCAGTCGCCGAATCAGACACACAACTGGCACACGCGCGGCCGGAATCTTCAGTATCTATGCGGGTCTTCGCCGTTGGCTGCCTGATGGAATGTCAGTCAGAGTCGCTTCCCCTAAGCCGACTTCTGGCCAGCATCGTCGAGAGTCGGTCCTTGGATGCAACTTCCGGCGGGCCCGTTATGTAGCTTGAGGTTTCCGCGGCTAGTTTCGAAAACCTCGGCAACAGCGTTGAGATGATGCATGGGGAACTAGTTTTAGCACCGTACGAGGTTTGCTCAGAACAGGTCCGCTTGGTGTTGCAACAAGCGGTCGAGTGGTTTCGACCGTTCCGACCACTCAGCGCAGGCTTTGGAACAACCGCCCAGCGGCCGCCCCAGCAAGATTTGCTGCTTGCGCTTTCATTCCGCCGCGCTGTTTACGAGTTGACTTTTCGTAAGGGGCGATCGGGAATGCTGCGACGGAATAGCGAGGTAAAACTCCTTGCTGCCTGCTAGCCGCAAAGCCGCTCCGAGCCTACCCACAGTTCAGCCAGATCTCTGAGGTTGTGTTTGTAGGTACGCGTTACCAAGTATTTCTTCCCACCTTTTAAACGCAGCCTGTACTCCCCCGTCGGTAAAGGTTGGATCTCCTCCACGGCCGAAATATTCACGACGACCGAGCGGTGGATGCGAATAAAACCGTAGGGTTTGAGCTTCTCCGCCAGGGACGAGAGGGGCTCGTGCACCAAATAGGGAGTAGGTCGGTGTTGCAACGAAACGTAATTACCTTCGGCATGCACTGCCAAGATGTCGGCTAAATCCAAAAGTAGGATGCTACCCTTTGCCTTGAGCGCGATTCGTGGCGCCTGTCGTTTTGCTATAACCTCCAACTGGCGCAAGACTCGCAAGAGGTTTGCAGCATCAACTCGGATTACCGGAAGCAATGATGTATCTGCAGCTTCGCAGAACTCGTCCGCTGTCGATTCAAGAGTGTCCCGTCTACTCTTGGTGGAGCAAATCGTAGCTCCTCGCAGTGGGCTCTGAATTTCGCGGACGCTCATGATCGAACTCCTTGCGCTCTCGTCGACTTCCTGGAACCGAAGTGAGATTGACGCTTGCACTGCTTCTAGATGTAATGGTCCTACATAACCGGAGCAGCGGATCCGTCTGATCACCCGCCCACGGGAACGACAAACACGTCGATTGGTTGAGCGCCTTTGAATTGTGGATTTAGCATCACCCCTGATTTCTGCAGATCGGCACCCCGGGCCTTACCTTCCAGGCCCGTAGGTTACCTCTGCCCAGTGCTCACTGCTGACGGAAAGCTGGATTGCGCGCCGAAATAACACTCAATCGATTGCAACTTTCCGTTCTTGATTCGGATGTACTCCACGTTCCGGAACGATTTACCGTCCTTGGTGTGGCAAAGATACTTCACAAAAGCATCCTCCGCGCCCGTGGTGATTCGCTCTAGGTCAAAATGTCCAATGAAATCGATCTGTGTTTCCCAGCATCGCGCTTTGAAAATGCTCTTGCTGATGTGGTCGTCGCCGGCCGCGCTTGTAAAGGTGAAGTTATCGGCGAGCAGGCTATCTACCGGGCCCCAGTCTCTCTTCTCCCAGGTTGCGTACCACTGCCGGACTACCTCCTCGTTCGTTAAGTTCTGCCCTCCCAATGCGTTGGCACTTGCCGGTCCCGGCAGGCTCACAGCACCAACCAGCGCGCAGGCCCCCGTTGCGAGCAGATTCCTGCGCGACACTGCGATCCTTGTCATTGTTCGTTCTCCTTTTCATGATGTAGTTTGAAGCGCTTCGTCCGATCGCGATGCTGACTGTCCGAGCATACGAACCAGTTGGTATGCAACAACAAGCTCCTTGAGACACCAATGCGATCAGCCTCGCTGGCGGTTATCCGGCGCGCGCAGGGATCGTAGCCAGTCCACGATGTTTCTGATCCCCGCTTTCATCACTTTCGGATCCTGAGCATTTTTTGCCAGCGAGCCATAGCCTTCGACCATCGCGATCAGTAAGCCCGCGGCGTCAGTGGGCCCCACGTCGCGGCGAACGCTTCCGTGGGTCTGGCCCTCTCGCAAAGTGGAAGCCACGGCCTTGCGCCAGGCATCGAAGACTATCGCCAGCCGTTTCCGGAATCCCGCGTCAAGAGGAGACATTTCCTGCGCCAGATTGTTCAGTTGGCAGCCACCCCGCACATCCACGAGCCGAACGGGTATACGTTGAACAGCGCCGATCAAAGCGTCGATAGGGTCCTTGACGCTCTGTAGAGGCCGCACCCATTTGCCGTGGACGTCGGGGGCGATGACCTCTTCGACGACGGCGTATCCCAAGGCTTCCTTGTTTTTGAAGTGGTAGTACAGCGCTCCCTTAGTGACGCCAATTGAGGCCAGAATTATGTCCAGGCTCGCACTCTGGAAACCCGATCTGTAGATTTCGCGAGATGCCGCTTGCAGCAAGCGTTCCCGTGTGCGTTCAGGATCGCGCAGCTTGGTCGCTCTACGTTTCGGACTCTTGCGTGCTGCCAACATACCAACCAGTATGTATGGTAATTATCAGAGCGTCAAGAGATGAAAGTCAATCCCAATTGAGCGGCCTATCTTTTGGCTGCTGACGTTCTCGAATTTCGTAACCTCTCGCCCGTATGTATGAGAAGTTGGAGAAACAGTCACTCCAGCCGTTTTGGGATCGTCCCACGAGGTTGTTAGTCCGCCACTCGTTTTCGAACTCTGAAGTGTTTGGCCTGTAGTCTCACGTAATCGTTGTGAACGTGGAACACCACATGCTCCCTCAGTTCTCACTCAGCAGGAGTCTGTGAAGTTGTGAGCCAATCTGCTCTCGACTGCACACTAACTGTCCGAGCGCCGAGTGGTACCTGACGTAAATCGCCAGTCATCCCGGCACCACGACTCTACCGGAGGAAAGACGAGATATGAGCACGCTTAGACAGTTGCGGAATTTCTGGATACCGTGGGCGGCGACGATGGTTCTGGCTTGCTTCAGCGACGCGGTCGCTCAAGTGAGCTATAAAATTACCGATTTGGGCACTAACTACAGCAACGACAACTTTAGCATGGCCATGGGCCTCAATAATCAGGGCTGGGCGGAGAACATGGATGGGTTCGTGAACCCTCCCGAGAATAATCTGAATACGACAGTTGCGAGGGGCCGCGCGGTGATAAACATCAACGGACGGAACATCGACCTGGGCACGCTTGGAAAACCCGACGGCAACAGTTGGATCAACTGGGGCGGGATCAACGACCGCGGGGAAGCCGTCGGCATGTCTGAAACGGCTGTTCCAGATCCGGACGGCGAAGACATTTGCGGCTTCGGCACACAACTTACGTGCGTTCCCTTTCTTTGGCGAGACGGCCGAATGAGCGCTCTCCCCACAGTGGGCGGAAATAACGGGCAGGCCAGCGCCATTAATAACCGGGGAGAAGTCGCAGGCTATGCGGAAACGAGTGTCGTTGACTCCGGATGCCCGCCTTTCAAGATTACAGCGGCGGTGATGTGGGAAAAAGGCAAAGCCGTAGCGCTTCCCACGGTAGGCGGCGATCTAGATGGGGTCGCATTCGGCATCAACGATCACGGCCAGGCGGTAGGATACTCGGGAAGCTGCGTCGCTGCGACGCACGCCGTAGTGTGGAAAAACAACACTGCCTTCGTGCTTCAAGACCTGGGAGTTGCACGTTCCAATATCGCCAACGCCATTAACAACCTGGACCAAAGTGTTGGGCAAGTCCGCAGAGCTGACGGCTCAGCCCGCGTCGCCGCTCTTTGGCAGCCGGACGGCACACTCACAGTCCTCGATCAGCATTCGTGCAAGTGCATTCTGTCGGGAGATCTTGCCTCCTTCGCCACCGGCATCAACAACCGGGGCCAAGTGGTGGGAAGCACAATTGACTCCGACAACAACTGGTCCCACGGCTTCATTTGGCGGAACGGTGTGATGACCGACCTTAACACGCTCATTTCCGGGGATTCCAACCTCTCCGTAATCTCGGCTAGCAATATCAATGAGCGCGGACAAATCTCGGGTATGGCAACGGTGGTCAACGGGCCAGATGCGGGCAATATCCACGCCTATCTTGCAACCCCTGTGGACGAAAGTATAGGCACGTCGATGGCAGACGTCGTACGTACACACCCGAAATCCACTTTGCCCGCGGATGTTCGCAATCAGCCTATGCAGAGGTCCGGACACTGCCGATTAGAGCGATAAGAGCTATTTTCGGAGGTATCCGCACTATGCATTCCGGCCCCTATGCTTGCGCGAAGGCACATGGCTGGAGATTGTGCGGGACAACCTGGGTCACGCGGATATCGCGTGACCCAAATGTTCACAAGAGCTGGTGGGAAGAGCTCTCGAAGGAGCTCACCGACACATACCATGGCCTCCCGCGTTCGCCATTGCGTTGAGTGTCCAAAATGCTTGACTCGATATTTGCCTGGCTTCAGCCCGTACCGTAACGGATCGTACTTGCTGTCGCTGACTGAAGGATTCGCAGATGAATGGACGCTGTACTGTGCCTGCGGGAGGCCATCCATTTCCAGTCGATGGAATTGGAGCGACCTGAAGCTATATGCGGTCTCGAATCAGGCATACGATCGCGGTTATGGTCCACCCGAGGACATTGTGCCTGTAGACAAGAAGTCGCGTTTTTCGGGTTAAGTTTGGCCGGGACTGAGATTGCTTGTCTGAACCAATTCAATTCAATATTTTCCTGGCTCCAGATTTGTCGGCATCGAGAAGATCATGAATCCAACGTCTGCATTGTTCTCACTGCAGAATTCCAACCCGCTGCTCGCAATCCTGTGGGCAGGATTCACGTGCGGCACGCTGGACATTAGCGCCGCGCTCGTCGTCTACCGGTATTTCGGACGCTCGCCGATGCGGTTGCTACAAGGGATCGCCGCCGGCGTGCTGGGCTCGCGCTCCTTCCAGGGCGGGCTTCCAACGGCGTTGTGCTCAGCTTTTTCTGTCATTTTTTCATCGCATTTTCCGCCGCCACCGTCTACCTTACGGCGAGCCTCTGGATACCTTTCCTTCTGGCGCAAGCCGTACTCTCTGGGGTTTTCTATGGCGTGGCTGTTTACTTCTTCATGAATCGCGTCGTGGTGCCGCTTTCGGGCGCCATAAAATATCCGTTCTCTTTACAGCTGTTGGTTATCGGCGTCGTCATACACATCTTCTGTGTCGGATTGCCCATTGCCCTAGTAGTACGACGATGCTCAATGCAATGAAATAAGTAGATGGGCACGGCCTTAGCGAAGCCAGGTCTTACCGATGTTCGAGAAGCGAGAGAACACGATGATCGAGGTTAGCTGTTGTTTGAAGATCGCTGCTGTTCGCTGCAACGCCAAGGGACGCTGCCCCTCGGCGTAAGAACGAGAATTGCGCCCTTCGCTGAGAAGCGCGAAGAACTATTCGGCGATTCGCTCCCGGCGACCGCGCACTTCATCGACCCCGACAGAATCCTGAGTAACGGCGAACGTCTACTTACGCGACCTGGCACTTGGCGAATCGTCTGCAGCACGGATGCTATCCAGAAACGGGCTTGGAGGACATCAATGGCGATGTCCCCGAAGCCGACTTCTGGCCAACCGAACATCCTAAGACGCTAGCTAGGAAGAGAACATAGAAAATCTTTTGACGCGCATTGTCTGAGCTTTGCTTCGAACGTTACAGGCACAGTGTTCCATACGTTGCCCAGTCCGTGTCAACCTCCGCGTTGCGTGAGCTGGTTTTCCTGCATACTCCCCAAGAAAGTAAGAGGCAGGCCGCCGCAGCCATATCATTGGCCAAGCTAAGTAGCGAAGATGTTCCGGTTCAGGTACTCGTTGCGAAACTTGCCTTGGGGATCGTAGCGCCTGCACAGTTCGACGAATTCGGGCATCTTCTTGTAAATACTCTTGAGTTCCGTCGCGGAAGTTGTGAATAGCTTTCCCCAGTGTGGGCGTGCCTTGAATGGAGCGAGTTCCTTCTCGATGACCGGCAACAGTTTGCTGACGGCAGGCCAATCTGGTTTCCAGGTGAAGTGGATCGTTACGCAGTCTTGCTCGTAGCAAGGACTCAACCATAAATGGTCCCCGGCGATGGTGCGGATTTCGGTAATTAAGAGAGACGGACTCACTTGGTCGCGCAGCCTCTCTACCGCCAAGATTGCTTCCACCGCATGCTGCCGTGGCACGAAGTATTCCGATTGCAACTCTTTCCCGGCGCTGGGCATGAACCCCATGCGAAAGTGCGGCAGGCGCTCAAACCACGGACCGGGAACGCCCATCTGCTCGGTGCAGTTTTCCGCCGACAGTGCCGTAATCGGGTGCAGGTTGACGGTAGCGAGCTTCGCCCCATAAAACTCGGGGCTCGCGTGAAATTCCTGCCCTTCTTCGATGCGGTTCTTGATCCACAGTTCGTTGATGCGCTGTTTTTGCCAGTCGGTGAACAGGCTGACGCTGTATCCGCTGGATTCGATGGCATCAAAGTGTTCTTTCAACTCGCCGAGGGGAAGGTTTTGATACACATACTGCCGCATCATAAAACTGGGCTGAATGTCGAGAGTGACTTTCGTGATTACTCCCAGAGCGCCCAGTCCCACCACTGACCCGTTAAAAGTTTCGCCGTCTCGTTCTCGCGACAGGTTTACGACTGTCCCGTCTGCGGTCACTATTTCCATTCCAGACACTGCTGTGGCCAAGTTACCGTTTTTCTGACCGGATCCGTGTGTTGCTGTGCTGCACGCGCCCGCCACAGAGATATGGGGTAGCGAGGCGAGGTTTTGAAGGGCAAAGCCCTTGCCGTCGAGATAGGGGCACAACTGTCCATACGTGATGCCCGCCGCGACAGTGACGGTGCGCTTCGCGGGATCGAGAGAAATCACTTCGTCCATAGGTTTCAGAGACAGGAACCCATCTTTACTGTCGGCAATGTTGTTGAAGCAATGCCGCGTGCCGAGCACTTTCAGCTTGGGTTGAGTCTTGACATAGTCCCGCACCTGCGCGAGCGAAGTGGAAGTCTGAAGCCGGTCGGTGCTGTACTCGATATTACCGGCCCAGTTTCTGAGTTTTTCCTGTCCCGCCCAAGCCAGAAGGCGCATGACCGGAGGGGATGCTAGTGCGGCGGCAAAGAGTTTGATAAAGGTCCTCTTTTTCATAAGGCGAAGCTCCAGAATTTCGGGTGGGGTTCTCGGTCACTCACCGCGCGGAAAGATCGGCGATTTTCCCGGGGTGCATCCTGCTGTGACCGCACAACAGCGAATGATAACGTCTTTTTATCATTCATGATCCGGATGGGCCTGAGTACCGCCTTGCGAATGCCTGAACCTGAGATCCGGCACACAACTGGCGCACAGCCAACTCGAATGATTAGGTTCCACGTGCGGACGAGAGAGAGTCCGGCTGATGGGCCGTCAGCCGCCTTTCTCAAGAATTCTTCCGTTGATAAAGTTCGAGATTCAATAGTGGAGTTCAATTCGCGATTTCGACAATCTCTTAAGCGCCGTTCCGGTAAGAAGATCCGCACGGCTCAAAAGGGCTGTGAGGCTTCGAAAGTGGAATCCGCGTCCGATCCCCGATCACCAGGACTCGCTGCTTGTCCCGCGAGAATCTGTAGTCCGGTTCCTCGGGGATAATGGGTTGAAAGTATCCGAACTACGTTAAGCGTCTCTGCCGTTAGAACTGAACGTGTGCGCGTAAAGGGGCCAGTTTGTACAAATCATCCTGATGGTTGGAATAGATCTGGTTCTCTGATGCCGATACAGCGAATTCCCAGTCTTCTGGTTTACCAGTCCCTAAATCGAAAATGCAGGATCGCCTTCTATCACCTTCTGCTCGAGATTCGGATGTTCCTGCTTGCGCCACAGTCTTGCAGTGTGTCGAACGCGATAGAGCATAGGTCCGCCATCCGGCTGCTCCTGGCGAACGATGGGACGCGGCAAGCAGATGAATTCCGTTTCCAGCCGGTCCGCTGCTGCGTGCACGACCGCATAGCCATGGCCGCCCATGTCAACAAACGACACGTGCGGTGACAAATCGCGATTGGAAAGCTGGCGTGCTTTCTGAACGTCACCGGTCTTCGCATATTCCAGGCAAGAGCGAACACCGTGTCGCACCAGCATGTTTAGGGTGGGCTGCGGGCTGCTATCGCCAGGACCTTGCCCGAGGAATAGAGCCCGGAGAGGAGCGTCTTTGTGCAGGTGATGTTCCATAGACTCCACCATTCCGGGCGCGGAGATTGAGCCAACCACGAATGCCACACCGACCGGGTCAAAGGGTTTCGGCGGAAGAGACTTCGCCGATAAACCGGCCCAGAAGCTATGCCTGTCGCCTGCCACCGTAGCAAATCCCATGATCGCGTGCTTTTTAATGAAATCGTAGATTTCGCCGCGCTCGTGATATGCAGTGCTGACGTCGCCGCCGCCAAAGCTGGCATACCCACCACCCGGCCACGCGCTTGCAACCATCCCTGGAGGAAGGTTCTGCGGGTCGGCGCGCATATCCAGCGTCGAAGTTGTGCTGCCCCAGATTTTCCAGGTAGCTTTCGAATTCCGCAGTTGTTCCAGAAACCACGCTTTTTGCTCGGCACCGAGGAGGGTCTGCGCGGGATCCGCCTTGCGGATGTTGGGAACCTGCTGGTCCCCAAAACGGATGGTGTTGGGCGGATTGCCTCCGTTGTAGTCCCGGCCGCCATCGAGTATTTCAAGGACCTCTTCAGGCACGAACTGAGAATAGTCTTCATTAAAGAAAGCTGTGGGGTCCAATTTGCTTCCGGGGTCCTCGGATCGGTAGCTTCGCTCGTCGGTGATAATGAGTTCTACGTTCCGGCCCCAGCGCAGCGACCGGTATCCCTTCAGACTATTGATCGCCGCAAGATTGTTGGTCTCCTGCCCGAGCCCATGCTCATCGAAAACTTTGATCGGGGCGTCCATAACCTGCGGTGGGCTGAAAACTTCGAGCGAGGAACCACCGCTCTTCACCATTCGCGCTGGCTGATACTCAAAAAACGCCTGGTTGGCTGCGACCTTGCGCGTCTGCGCCGGACGCGTTTTGTCATTGAATACTTGCAGGGATTGCCATCCTTGCCAGCTGAACTCATGGTTGTCCCACATAGGAACAAAGGGCCAGCGAGCGCGCGCGTCCTGCAGGTCTGGATCATGCAGGTAACTGCGATACACAGCGCGATAGTCATCCACTGTGACCGGGATATGGAAGTCCTGGATTTTCTCTCCCTGAGGATAGCGAACGAGTTCCCTGACCTTGCGGTCGTAGTAACTGGCGCGGTCCTCCGGATACCAGACCAACTCGTATATGAAGTCGCCCAAGTGCAGGACGAAGCTGAGGCGGTCCTGCTCAGGAGCGCGCTCATCCTCGAAGATCATTCTTCGGTACGCGTTCTGCGCTCCGAGGTTCGCGTTCTGACAACTGACAAACGCGAAGTGTACGGCTCGCGGATCGCCATCGGCAGGCGCGGTGACGGTTCGCCCGAGGCGGCTGCCGAAACCTTCCGGATCGGTAAAGCGATACCAATAGATCTGGGCTGGCTTCAGTCCACCGACCAGCACCCGACAGGTCCAATCAGCGTCTGGAGAAATTGAAACCCTCTGTGTGGCAATCACACGCTGGAACGTCTGGTCGAGCGCCACTTCGGCGATCAGTTCCCTGGCCGGCTTAGGTTGCGGCGTACGCCGGGTCCATAGCAAGACGCTGTTGCTCTCGGGATCGCCGGATGCTACCCCTTCGGGAAAAAGGTCGCGACGCTCGCGCCAGGAAGTCTTCGAGGGGGCCGAGAACGAGCGAGCCCAAGCGGCTTCCACACCGAAAACCGCGGCCATAGCCAGAAAATCGCGACGGCTAATATTTCCCATGCTGTAGCTCCTTTTTACGATGCAAGGCCACGTAGGGGTCGAGATGAAGTGTCTTGTCGAGAAACAGTTGGAGCGAACATGCCGGCCCTCTATTTTGGACGATCGTCACGTGCCAACGTGATCACAGAATGTTGTCTACGAGTTTGCCCGGCGCCGATGTTCGCCTAAGCATCGGTCGAAAACATTAAGAAGAGGATGACGAGTCTAGGCGAGCCCTTGAAGTGTGTTCTCATCCTGAGTACAATTGTTCTCGGAATGAGTACACACAACGGCCTGGCCGACCTTTTATTCGGGCGCACCCGGGGTGCCATCTTGGCCCTGCTCTATGGGCACGCGGGTCAGTCATTCTACACGCGCCAAATCGCACGCCAAGCAGATGCCAGCGTTGGCGCGGTTCAACGTGAGCTTGAAAACCTCTCGAAAGTCGGACTTATCGTTCGTAGCTCAGTGGGTAGTCAGGTTTTTTATCAGGCGAACCGAGAAGCTCCCATATTTCGAGAGATGCAGGCCTTGGTAAACAAGACAATCGGCATCTTCAGCGCTTTGCAGTCAGCGCTGCACCCGTTAGCGAAGCGAGTCCTTGTGGCATTTGTGTATGGGTCGGTGGCACGGGAACAAGAAACGGCGCAGAGCGACGTCGATCTAATGGTTGTTGGGAAGGCGACGCTTGACGAGGTACTTTCGCGGCTCACTACCGTCGAGAAGAGTATCGGCCGCCCTATCAACCCGACCGTGTATTCCGTCGAGGAATTCAAGTCGAAACTTGCGAGCGGGAATCATTTTTTGACCGCCGTGCTCAAAGGCCAAAAGGAATTTTTGCTGGGAGACGAGGATGAGCTTAGAAAAGTGGGTGGAGTACGGCTGGCTAAGGCGGGAGCCGACCAGCCCGCGTGAGATCAAGGATCTTCTGGGAATTGTGGATCATAGCCTCGCGGATTCAAAGGTCGATGCCGTATCGACCGATCTTCGATTTATCGCAGCTTTCAACGCGGCCCTTAGCGTCGCAACTACTGCGCTCCGCGCCTCAGGTCATCGCACCGCGACGCAAGCAGGCCACCACGTCAAAACAATCGAATCTCTGGAACTCACCATAGAAGCCAATCCCAAGCTCATTCAGAGATTCAAGACATTCAACAACAAAAGGAACAAATCGGTTTATGACGTGGCCGGTGCCGTATCAGACCAAGAACTGGAAGCAATCGTAAAGTTGGCGATTGAACTCAGAGAGAGTAGCCTTGCCTGGCTGCGAAAAACCCATCCCGAGCTTTTGAAAACCTGACCGAAAACCTGCCGCGCAATCGGACAAGCTGCAATGGCAGCGATGTTGGAGCGTATTGAAAAACCAGGCATGACGGCCCATGTCGCGTTCCCGCAACAACTTGGTCAGGTATTCCTGGGCTCGTCTAGCCGGGCCGTGGATGGTGCGGTTGTGGTAGCGCCGTTTGCGGGTTTGGCGGTCGCCGCCGAGGAAGACGCGCACGAGCCACCGGTGCCGCCCGCCCCACAATTTGTCCCGTCTTGCGAACCAACGCAGTTCCTCTCGAAAATCTGGCACACGGCTGGCACACTGGTGGCGACCACGGACCTTAGCGATCAGCTACAGTTGCGAAGGTTGACTGATCGCCCCTCACCCATCTCGAGCATCCAGAGCCACTCAAAAGATACATGTGGTCCCTGGGAATCGATTAGGAGAGGCGGTTACCAAAGATGTGGTCGCAGCCTAATCAATTCTGCCAGCGGTTGGGTATCCTGAGTTTAGAAGCATTCGAGGGATTTCACGGTCTCGCTCAACATACGATCGACCACCACAACAATGAGTCACGGGAGGTCTCTCGAAATGCCAGTTGTCGCCGCCGTCGCCTTTCCGGTATTCATATTTCTGCTCCCTCTGCTCATGTTCCTTCTCCTTGTGCCAGGTTATCTGTCGGCGGATGAAGTCCGGCTACTCCGGGTGTTGTTTCCATTCTTGATGCCATTTTCCAGCGTGTTGTGGTTCATCGTGGCGCATCGCTTGGTCCCTCATCGGCGTTCGAGTTATCTCCACCAACTTTTCGTGTTCCTCGCAACGGCTATTTTCATGTTCCTGATGATCAGACTGGGGATCTACAGAATCGGATGAACAGACAGACATCAACAGTTCGAAATCATCGCATTCTCATCGTCGACGATGACGACGTTTTGCGACGTTGGCTACGGAACCAGCTCGAACCGAGAGGATTTGAGGTCTGGGAAGAATCCCAGGGCGACGAGGCTTTGTCAGCATATGAGCGCAACGGGCCGTGGTATTTCGTGCTGTCCGATCTCTATTTCTACCGCGGTGAGAAGATCAAGAATGGGTTGGGCTTGGTCCATGCAATTACAGTCATCACGCCTGCCCAGCCTATGGCAATCCACACTGGCGAGAGAGATTTTCAGGCACCAGTTCCGGTGCTGATAAAGCCTTATCCAATCGGCCGATTGCTTCGGCTCTTGCGTGAACCTTTGCAAAGCCTGGCGCTACCATTCGGGTGATGTCCATGCCCTTAGTAGGCGCTCACTCTGATTGAGTCCTTAAGGAGAAAGGCCTTTTATGGCTGAGGTCCAACAGAATAGACCCAGTGCACGCACCCCAGACGACCAGATAGGAAAGCCATTCTTGGTTATTGCTGGGAAGATTCGCAAATGCCTCGTGTGCGAGGAACTGTTCACACGACAAGAAGCCCCTAAACACGCAAACGTGGTTTGCCAGCCGAGAAGTGAATACCCAGAGCATGAGTAGGGGCTCATGACAGAGTTCAACGTTATCGAAAATGCGCACGAGAAATCCTCACATCGACACTGGTGTGCCGTGGAGGCGCATTACTACCACTGTGCGGAGGATTGCGTTTGCATCTGCGGTCTCCCGATGAACGGTAACGACCACAGCGAATGCCCTGTCGAACTTCGGGAATGCCAGGAGCACGAGTTCCAGCAGGAACAGCAGATGCCGGAAGAGGCGTTACCCGAAGGTGTGGTCGAGATCAAGTTTCCTGCTGACTGGAGGCACACGGCGCAGCCAAGTTGCGGGTGTGGCTGCGCCAAACTCGATACCGCTGAAGTAGTCGGCTGGTGTTTGCACTGCGCCCACGTGTATGCCGACTATAGCCCTGAGATTCAGGATCGGCACTTTGCCCGCTGTTGTCCGGGCGTACCCGCAGGGGTCAAGCAAGAGGCGCTGGAGAGCTTGGCACGGGGTGCGAGAAAATGGGGCCAGTGATGCAAATCGTGAACCAATTCGCGCCACATGTGGAGCTTCGCTTGATTACGAATCCTAAGGGAGCTACGGCGGTTCGTTGTGGGATTGGAGCAAACCACTGCAAAACAAAAACTAGGTTGTTGAAAGCTCCATGTACTCGTTCGCACCCACGATCCTCAACACGACCCGCACCAGGACGGGGAATCGCCGCCCCGTAGAATCGCGCACGACCTTTGGTGCGGAAAGCTGATATGTCTTCCCGCGAGTTTTTAGTTCGCATCCGCCTGCCGCAAGCATGTTCTTCACCCACTCCGATTGGCTGCTGTACGTGAGCGCGATGATGAAGCCGTTCGACGCTCGAAAGACGTTTATGGGTGTGCGGTAGACCTTGCCGGACTTTCGTCCGGCGTGCGTGAGAATGCCGAATCCCGGAAGCCAGCCCGCGAACAGGCTGGTGATTCGGTTCGTAAAGGCAATGTTGATCTTCGCCAGCCATCGCTTGCGGAACCTCATCAGGAGCACGCCCATGGCGGCGATTGCGACGATCATGATGGCTCCGGTGGTCAAAGGTTCTCCTTACAGCCTCGCCTCTCATTTTCGAACGCAGGCGTGCGGTCGTCATGATAATACGACGCGTACGTGGAAAGAAGCCGCTTCAGATGGCGCGCGTTCAGAGCGATGATGTGGTCGAGCAGATCGCGGCGGCAGCTCCCCACCCAACGCTCGGCCACTCCATTTTGCCACGGACTCCGAATCGAGGTTTGCACTCCCGTGATTTGCAGGGAGCCAAGCGCAGCGGGTACTTCCAGGCCATATTTCTGGTCGTGATCGAAAAGCAGGAATTTTGGCGCCGATTCGTAAGGGAAGGCTTCTCTTAGCTGTTGGACGATCCAACTGGTGGTGGGATGCTGAGTGACGTTGAAATGAACAATCTGTCGCCGGTCATGACTAATAACAAAGAAGCAGTACAGCAGGTTGAAGGTGACCGTCGGGACAGTGAAAAAATCCATGGCGGTGATCACTTGCGATGATTGCGAAGAAAGGCCTGCGAGCGCCGGGCAAGTCCTAGATCCTGGGGGGCTCGCTTTATCCAGCGGGAGATGCTTCGCTCGGATACATCGAAGCCTAGCATGAGGAGCTCGCCGTGAATCCGGGGAGCTCCCCAGGTCGAATTGTCTGTCACCATTTGGAAGATGAGATCCCGGATCTCCTGGGATAGCTTCTTCCTTCCGACTCGCTCTTTCGCCCTGGAGATCAGTTGTGCCCCACTGGCAGTATCTCCATGCTGCCAAGACGTATCAGCTCCACATCCCGACCGGGATGGCTAGCAAGATGTTCACCCACCTGCCCAGCCGGAGTATTTTTGTCGATGAGGATCTCTACCTCGGTGAGGAGTGGCTGGGCCATTGGATGGCTCATGAACTTGGGCATCTGGCGACTAACAGCGCCAGAGAAGATGATGCGGAAAGAGTAGCCCGCGAATACCAGAGGCGCTTGGCAAAGGCTGGAAGGTGAAGCCCGTCCTCAGGTGTTGTGAGCCAAGGGTCCAGCGAGGTACTTGGCTCTCGTTGAAGTGACAAAGAATCGATTTGAGAGTTGCGCCAGAATTACCGAGTTTGAGAAATTCGGGTCACAGGCTCGGCTGCGACCTTAACCTCGAGGCTAGATTCTTCCAGCTTCTTCACAGATTTTGAAGACTATTAGGGCCGATGGTTTAAGTCCGTCCGTCGAAGTGGGGTTTATCCGACGCTTGATCCCAAGTGCCGACTAAACTTGAGCCGCACGGACTTGGGCTGACGGCGAAAAACCTCTGGACACTAATTCGAGAGAAGTCTATCGCTCAGACCTTCCGCCGCCAGCAGTACAATCGTGTAGCCGCTGCGGCTCTGTTGAGAATGGCTCTGCGGTGGTACAGCATTTGCACGGCGGTGCCATTTACCGCTTCCAGAGAAGCACCTATTCTGTCGATGAGCAGTACTCGGGGGAGGGCTACTCAACAGAGCGTCCCAAGACTCTAACCGGAGTTTGGGGCGTTTTGCTTTTGCAGCAAAATCGCCTACGCGAATTGAGGAGAGTTCTCCTATTCGGGCACGGTCGATTGCGCGAGGAGGCCCGAAAGGCTATGAAGCCTGTTTGACCAGATGCAGCCGAGAGGGGTCCCTTTCTTTCATCTATTTGGATGTTGACGTATATTCGACTCCGCGGCACCCAAAGACACCTCGCCCTCCCCGTTTTGCCCAAAAGCAACTTTGCCGCCTTGCGTTGCGGCGAGGTATGGTGCATTGAGGATTTGGCGGATTTTCTCCCCGGTGCGATCTCCGAAGGAATCGCTCGATCCCGAGCGAACGTATAAATCATTCACGTAGAGATCGCATTGGGACAATCAGGAGTCGTCCCGGACCGACCGAGATTTGCTCAAACTATTTGCATCTTGCACGGGAGTGCTCGGTCCAACGTAACCCCGAAAGCACTAATGTGCGCCGTGATCAGCTGGCAACCTTCCTACAATTAACCTCAGACTTCGGCTATCGGCAATTAAGGAGAGATCATGCTGAGCAGACTTGGGCAGACAATAGTTTTTCTACTCGCACTTGGAATGTCGGTTTTGGCGCAAACCGTGCCCGCCGGAACTCGCATCACTATTCGTACCGACTCGCAAATCAGTTCAGCCAGTGTCCATGCAGGGCAATCATTTCATGCCAATTTGGTGAATGACCTGGTAGTCAATGGCAAGACGATCGCCAAGGCTGGCGCTCCAGCAAAAGGCAAGGTCACTTATGCCAAGTCAAGTGGACGGCTGCACGCGCCCGGAGAGGTCACCATTCGGCTCACCTCGATTCAACTGAGAGATGGCAAAACCCTGGCGGTCTCAACTAGCGGCTTTCACGCTAAGGGCAAGAGCCACACCAAAAGCAATATAACCAAGATAGGTGGCGGCGCAGCAGCCGGCGCGCTTATTGGTGGATTGGCGGGTGGTGGCAAGGGAGCTTTAATCGGGACGGCCGTGGGTGCCGGAGCGGGTACCGGAGTGGCAGCTGCCACGGGCAAAGAAGAGGCTCTGATCCATGCCGAGACAGCAATCGCCTTCACCACCACAGCAAACGCTACAGCGAAATAAAAAATGATTGCTGGATAGTGGCGTGTTGGAGGCCGCTTAGGCCTCATAGTCGGGAGAGCTTAGAAACGCGGCGCCTGAGCTCATCCGAGTGCACGAAACCAGTTGTCATCAGTGATTGTCGATCTTCGGCTTTACGAGATAGCTGATCGCGACAGAGTCGAACTGGCGCATGAGTTCTTGTCCGGTAAACATGTTGAAATTTCGCCGATTCTTGTAAGGGCAGGTGACAGTCTCAGATGCCCGTGTAAAGAGTTTCCGCTTCAGTTATGTACTCTCTGATCGCAAACGAGACTGGAGCGTGTGTTTTCGACAGTATTGCACCGATTTCAGAGGGAAGGTCGCTCATCCGAAGCGGCTTGCCCGGCTTTGCCACCAGGTAGTACTTGGCATCTGGCCCACGCTGCATTTCAGTGTTATAAGAGAACATTCCTCTGCGCGCTGCCTGGATGAAAGAACGCAAGTAGCGATCGCGAGCGACCACGTCTTTCCAGCCCCTGCATCTTGCAGCCATGACCGGGAGCTGTGCCGTAGTGAATGTGTACCAAGGTGACCAATGCCCGCCGCTTGGAAGGCCCGTAGCACAGAATCAGAGCACCAAGGCAGCCGCCCGATTTTTGCCGGAGATGCGAAGATCCAATCAGTGTCAGCGGTAAACTGACTCTGACTTTTCCATCGCTTCAATTCTTCGAGCACGCCGGGATCAATGTGCAGGCCCTTTTCAGACCTACCGTCTTGCAGTCGGCTACGCGGTTGCGAACTATGCCGCGCTGGACTTCAAGACGTGACCCGAGCCAATCCACATCCCCCCATTTCAGGCCCATGCACTCGGATATGCGGTGGCCGAAGCATCCGCCAATCAACCAAGCAAAGCGTTGCAGTAGTTCCCAAGGCCATCTCAACAGAGGTAGTTCCCGCCCACCGTTGCCAAAGGTAACTTCCCCCAGCTTACCATTGTCATCTTCTGCGGCTGTTATTTTGCACGCTACCATTGAACAGAGGCCAAGGCTCTTTCGCGCAAGGCTCCCCCTGAAATGACCTTTCCCACCTTGTAGCCATGTCGGTGCCTTGCCAGTTTTGACATAGTTTGGAGATCAGGATCGAGGAGATACGACATCCGCTCGTTTCTATACAGATATTGCCGCGACACAGAAGGCCAAGATGTCGCTGAATACGCAATCATGTTGGCAGTCGTCCTCGTGATTGTCATAGGGATGGTACGGATGATTGGGACGAACGCTAGCACGGTGTTTTCTCAGGTTGGTAGCGCAGTCCAGTAGCCGAAGAGTGAGGGTGTTCCGCAACGTGGGGGTCACTCAAATTGATTCTGAAACGGAGGACGTGCTTGCGCAAGAGGGTTGCGATTTTCGCGTTTTGCACGACCATCCTGTTCGTCTCGATTTCTCCGTCCCAAGCCCAACAAGACCAATCCGATGCGAGGGCACGCAAGATGCTAACGAAGGTCGTCCCGATTTATCCCAGCCTAGCCCAAAGAATGTGCATCGCTGGGTCGGTGAAAATCGAAGTGCTAGTGGCTCCGAATGGTTCGGCAAAATCCACCCAAATTCTAGGTGGACACCCAGTGCTTGCTCAGGCGGGTGTCGAGGCCATTCGCTACTGCAAGTGGGAAACAGCCACGCACGAGACGAAGGAAATCGTAATTTTCAACTTCCATCCTAATTAGTTTTTCGTGGCTCAACTTCCAGCCGAGGTCTTTGGGGGCAGTTCGCAGTCACATTGCTCCAGTTCCACGCGAGCATGTTCTAAGGGGTGATGTGGTCCGAAGGCCGAGCACATCTGGTCCGAAAGGATTGACTTTCTGCGGAGCACAGGAGCGTTACACCCGCGCCAAGCACTCTTCAATCGCTGTGACGAGAGCGCCTGATTTTGCCTTCTCGACTACCCGGCAGATTGGGTGTTTCTTAGCCTCCACGCTTACTTGCGACCCGTATATGGTGTGGAGAACAATTGGGACACTGGGTAAAAGGTCTCTAATCTGTTCGGCTGCCTTCAGGCCATTCAGCTCAGGCATTGCCCAATCCAGAACTACAAGGTCAGGTCTCAGTTCGATGGCCTTTCTGACAGCTTCGCGCCCGTTCACGGCATCGCCGCACACTTCCCAATCAGGGTGTGATTCGAGCGTTGCTCGGACGCGCCGCAACACTGACTCGTGGTCATCGGCGATGAGGATGCGTTTTGTCAATCGAAAAACTACCTGCCAAAAAGAGGTGATGTCTATCCGGGCTCAGATTGCTGACTCTGCTGCGGTCTCCAATCGGGAAATTTCAACATCTCCCGCTTAATGCTCAAGAGTAAGTCGCAGGCATCATGCAATGCACGCCGCTCCTCTATATCGGACGGACGCAGTGCCTCCAGGCTTAGAAAGAGGACTTCTTCTGCTTTGGCTACTTTTTCGCTTAACCTGCCGGGGTTAACCTCTAGCAACGCTTCCTGTAGAGCGTTATGCCAGTCGAACTCATCATGTTCATGAGTTGGGCAATCTTCCACACTGAACCTCCATGAAGAAGCCGTGGTGTCAGAACCGAGACCGACAAAAGAAAGAACAGGACGGATAGTCCTCTTCGTTTCGCGATAGGATCGAATCCCTGCAGCGAATTCCGCGACAAATCAGTCTGCTGCTTTGCTGTCCGATGTGACCCTTGCCGACTCTCGCGCCGACATCTCCGCTATCATACCCTTCAAAAAAAGCACATGCTCGCGAATCGCGGTCCTCAGCTCAGATAAGATCGGTTCCCACTCAGACTCACGTGCCGAGATCGCCCGTTGCGCAAAGTTTTCGAATCCGATCTTCGGGAATCGCTCGCATGACGTGGCAAGATTGCCAGAGGTGCAGAATGAAGCACCATCCGGTTTGTCGGGTAGCTAACCTTGTGTTTTCACCCGAGCTGCCCGTGCGCGGCATTACCTAACCCTAATCAGGTGCGGTCATCACGAGGAGACAATAACAGCTTTATGAACGCCAAGCTGTATCACGGCGATGCGGTTGTGGCGACATCGAAACAGCCATCTTTCTCTACGGGCACAAGTGCATCGGGGGAGAATTGGTCGAAAATACAGGATGGAGGGTATCCAAGCCGACGAATCTACGCAAGTACGCTCGACAGCAATCCCCTGCAGGCCGTCCGTTTTGGCATCGAAGCGACTTGGAGGATCAGATCGACTTGTGGCACGCTCATGGCGCGGGTTGGCGGCGCGGCAGGTGGGTGGTTAACGCAGGTACCTCAAGGTCCGATGGTTGTTGATTGAGGCCGAGAGCTTGCCAAAACCAACAAACAAGTCCTTAACAAGATAGCAATGATGCCCTTTCACTATCTCTCTCAAAAGGAAAACAAGTAGCCGGTCCAGCGTTTCAGCTTCACAACCATCTCAATGTTCCATAGGCGCGTCTCTTAATTCTTAGCAGGCTGCGGAAAAATCGGATGATGGGGCACTTTTCTTTCTAGTTCGCACCATTTGTGATGTGTCCTAGTCTCAACTTGATCTGACATTTGATAAACTCGCGCGGCTAGCGCGCAGGAGGATGTCAGATGAGTACCGACGAAAAGATCATCAAAACCAAAGTGGGTTTGCTGAAGCTCAGTGAGATGTTGGGCAGCGTCTCGGAGGCCTGTAAGGTGATGGGCTAGTCGCGAGACAGTTTCTATCGCTTCAAAGAGTTGTACGAGAAGGGCGGCGAACTTGCCTGTCCCAAGAACCGGGTCGAAGAACACGTGGAGAAGGCAGTGGTGGAGATCGCCTTGGAGAAGCCGGCCTTCGGCCAGGTCCGCGTCGCCAACGAGCTCACCAAGCATGGGCTGTTTGTTTCGCCCACGGGAGTGCGCAGCGTTTGGCTGCGACACGATCTGGAAACCTTCCGCAAACGGCTCAAAGCGCTGGAGGCCAAAGCGGCCCAGGAGCACCTCATTCTCACCGAGGAACAACTGCGTGCCTTGGAACGAGCCCGCGAGGAGAAAGAAGCCCATGGCGAGATCGAGACCTTGCATCCTGGTTATCTCGGGACGCAGGACACCTATTACGTGGGCACCATCAAGAGCGTAG
>QIAH01000116.1:0-9261 GCA_003225465.1 Acidobacteriota bacterium
ATATCCGCGGTCTGCCCGTACAGATGCACCGGCACCAGGGCTGTCACAGGACGTCCACTTCTACGACTGATCAGTCGACCGGACGAATCCATTTCGCACTGATTTTCCAAATATTCTTGCAGTTTGGCGGGATCCATGTTGTAAGTGCGTTCGTCGACGTCGACAAACTCCGGAAAGGCACCCGCTTGTGAAATCGCTTCGGTAGTTGCAATAAACGTGTTCGGCACGGTAACGACAACGTCACCCGGCTGGACTCCACAGGCCATCAGGGCAAACCGCAAGGCATCCGTGCCGCTACTGACGCCCACCGCGTATTTGGCGTCGCACAAATCGGCAAACGCCTGTTCAAACTCCTCCACCATCGGGCCACCAATGAATCGACCGGTCCGCAACGCCTTCTGAAACACTTCCGTCAGCTCCTGCTCGAGTTCCGTATGAAGAGTGACAAGATCGAGAAAAGGAATATCGGTATGATTGCTCATTTCGTGATCTCCTCAATCTGTTCGACATAGCGTAAGAACTTTGCTGGATTTCCAGCCACGATAGTGTTAGGCGCGACATCTTTTGTGACCACGCTTCCTGCACCAACAATTGCGTTTTCCCCGATGACGATATTCGAAAGAATATTCGCTCCCGACCCGATCGAGGCCCCCTTCTTCACCAAGGTGTGTTCCACGTGCCAATCTTGCTCCGTCTGAGACGTGCCGTCCGGGTTGGTCGCCCGCGGGTAGCTATCATTGATGAACACGACTCCGTGGCCGACAAAGACGTTGTCCTCGATCGTCACTCCCTCGCAGATGAAGGTATGGCTTGAGATCTTGCAGCGCTTGCCGATCTTCGCGTTTTTCTGAACCTCGACGAACGCGCCAATCCTGGTTCCATCGCCGATTTCACAACCGTAGAGGTTTATGAATTTTGAGAGCTTCACGCCACGTCCAAGTTTGACATCCGTTGCTACGCACAAATAAGTATCGCCGACCCCTTCACTGTTATTGACTGTCATACACGCTCCATCACCCGACATAAACCGCCCTCACCTCGCTGTATATCAAGGCTATTCCGGTGGTTCATAAAGGAAGATTCTCATCAGAGATACACGAGCGCGCCTCTCTTGCGCAGCGACTTCGTGGATGCTTCGAGCATCCGCACTATACGCAACCCCGCCGCTCCATCGTTGAATGGGTTCGAACCATCCGTGATGCACTTGACGAAATATGTAAGTTCGTGACGCAGCGCCTCAGCTTGTTCCAGATGCGGAGACCACATGTCGCCAGAGCGATAACTCACGAGGAGTTCATAGAGACCTTCACGGCTATCCATCTCTACTCCCTTGTCATAAACCTTAATCTTTTCATCGGCTTCGAGATCGTTCCAGACAAGCATTTTTTTCTCACCGCCGATTAAGGTTGTCCTGACCTTCACTGGCGACAGCCAGTTCACGTTGACATGTGCAATGACCGAGTCTGGGAAGTAGAGGGTGATGAAGGCGATGTCTTCCAGCCCGTTGAGATGTTTCTGGCCGGTCGCGACCAGAGCTTCAGGACTCTGTTCAAGCACATAATCCAGAATCGACAAGTCGTGGGGCGCGAGATCCCACACGACATTTATGTCGTGCTGGAACAGCCCCAGGTTCACTCTGGTGGAATCGTAGTAATAAAGTTTACCCAGCAGACCTTCATGCAATAGCTGTTTAATTTTCCTAACTGCACCGGTGAACACGAAGGTATGGTCCACCATGATTTTCAGATTTTTCCGTTGCGCCAAGTTGATTAGTTCTTCGGCCTGACGAACGTTGCTGGTAAATGGCTTCTCGACAAAGATATGTTTGCCATTCTCAAGAGCCTGTTTAGCAAGTTCGAAATGCGTCCAAACGGGCGTGACAATCGCTACCGCGTCAATCTCAGGCGAGGTCATCACCTCGGAAGCGTCCGTCATGACGTAAATCTGAGGATGATTTTTGTGAACCCTTCTACGGGCCGTGGAGCTTTTGTCACAGACTGCCGCGATCTCCACGTTTTCTATGCCCTGCAGATTTCTGACGATGTTCGGTCCCCAGTAGCCATACCCGACCACCCCAAACTTGATCGTACTGCTCATCCTTGCCGGAGATGGTGATACTCGGGGGGCCAACGACGCTAATGCGCCATTATCGTGAAAAGACATCGAAGTTCTACTCCTTCCGCGCTCAGTGAGCCCCTTCGACTACAGCTCTGGGTGTGCGCAATAGAATTTTGAGGTCGAGCCAGGGGGACCAGGACCTGGCATACATCAAATCAAGCCGAACCATTTCGTCGAACGCGAGCCGGTTACGGCCGTTGACCTGCCACAGGCCTGTGATGCCCGGCTTCGCTTCCATCACACGGCGACGGTGCCAGAGGTCGTATTTTTCAAGTTCGTAATCAATGGGAGGTCTAGGTCCAACCAGCGACATTTCGCCTTTCAGAACATTGATGAACTGGGGCAGTTCGTCCAGACTACTTTTGCGCAGGAATGCCCCGACGGACGTTATCCTGGGATCGCTGGTGAGCTTGTAGACCCCTTGACCGTTGCCATTGCAGGGCTTTTTTTCTGCAACGCCGGAGATCAACTTCCAAACGTATTCCTTATGAGAGTTGTTGTTGTTGTCGGAATGCATGGACCGGAATTTCAGAAGAGCGAACGGGACCCCGTATTGGCCGGCCCGCTGCTGCTTGAATAAAATGGGTCCCCTGGATGTCAGTTTGATCGCCAACGCGACCAGGGCAAAGATTGGGCTGGCCAGGATCAGGGCCACGAGACTTCCAAAAATGTCCATTGCCCGTTTCAGGATGCGGAACAGTTTTCGGGCCTGATCCCGTTTCACAAGGTCGGGATAGAGCACCGGTGCATTCGGCCGGCGCGACAGGACCTGCTGCCACTCTTCCGGGAACCAGTGGAAGGAGATGCTGAGCTGATTGAATTGCTCAACGCTGAGGTTGTCCTGTAGGGCGCTGCTTACTCGCGCCAGCATAGTATTCTGGATGTGTTTCTTCTCTTCCAAGTCAATTTCCGTCAACATCGCGCCAACGACAAGATCGTTTTTGTACCAGCCGACTACATCTGTCTCTCTGGTCACCAGAGGAAGCACATTCAGGATCTTGCGTAGGCTGATCGTTCCGTTGTCGGCAGACATCACGTCCCCCATGTCCAATAACATCAGCAGGAACGGTTTGTGAGACCGCTCCGTTCTTCTTCTTTCATGTGAGATCATCCGGTGGAATGCTTCTTCGCCGAGAATGTCGCGAGTGGCCAACTGGCCCGTCACAAATAGGCCACGTCCTATACCGTCAAGTGAGCGACGCAGGTTCACGACTTCTTCTCCTGATTTCTGCCTTGAGGCAGTTCGAAATGAACTAACCAATCACTGATTGGAGATCAACTGATGCTTTCGGGGAGACCGTTTGGCGATTTGGGTGCCGCCACGATCGGTTTGGGGGAGGCCTGCCCCCTGAGAAAAGGGGAACTGGGTTTACTTCACCGCTGGTGGTGAATAACGTCGATAGTAGTTCTTGTGATCCGGGTTCATGCAGCCGTTCAAGACGATTCCCAACAAGTCAGACTTTTTGATCATTTCCAGGCCACGCTGCAGCGGGGCTTTTTCCGTTATCCCCTCGCGAGCAACGAGCAGGGTACCATCTGTCATTCGCGCCCAGACTGTGGTGTCGGCCAGAGGAAGCAAAGGAGGGGAATCCACGATGATCCAATCAAACAAGGGGGTAAGCTGCTCCATCAGTTGAGAGAGCCTTCCCGACTGCATCAGTTCGAGTGCGTTCAACGGCGGATCCCCGGCCGGCATGATCCAGAAGCCTGGTCCGCTAAGATGGTATATGTTCGATGCCGTCTGTAGCCCACTCTGCAACCACTCCGCAAGGCCGGCCAGCCTGCCCAGACCAAATTGCTGCGCCAGGACCGGCCGTCGCAGATCACCTTCGATCAAAAGTACCTTCTCTTTTCTGCGGGCCAGAACCCCCGCAACATTGGCTGAAACCAGACTCTTTCCCTCCTGCGGAATCGCGCTGGTGACTAATATCTTCTTTAACGACCGGCTATGCCGAATCTGCCGCAGACGAACACCCAGGAACCGGAATTTCTCGGCCACCAGGCTGTCAGGCTCGGTGACGAACACGAACCGACTTGCAGCCGTAACGCACCCCTCTAGCGAAGGAAACTCTGCGGGAGCGTCGGTTGCGCTCTCTGGCATGATAGCTTTGGCCATTTCCGCCAGGGCAACTTGCTCGTCGATCACCGGTGCTGGTCCCGCTGTTGTTTGGTTAGCAGACGTTTGACCTTGTGGCGCTTCGAAAACCTCGGTCGCCACCGTCATCATGTCCGGGTATTCGACCCCGGTCTGCTCTAGTCCAGATCTTTGCAGTGCGTCAAATATACGGCTCATTCTTGCGTGCTCCCTCGCCGACTGTTGCTCTCAGATCTGTCTCGCTCTTCTGCGCATTGCGCAAGTGCGCATAGAGGTCCAGAAGAGTCATTGCCGCTTGCTGTACTTCCACCACATGCCCGTTTCCTCGGGTTGACTGCTCGGCTGTCGAGGGACGCTCGACGTTCAGGCGGAAGTCCACAGCGATTTCGGTGATGATCTCCGGAGTGATGCTCCGCGACTGTCGTGCATATCCGTGGATGAGTGCGTTTTCGCACACCGTGTTGATTAGTCGAGGAAACCCGCGCGATTGCTGGTGCAATTCGAGAATGGTTTCTCTCGGAAACAGTTCGGAAGGATTGGTGTTTCCCGCCAGTTGCAGGCGGCGGTGGACGTATCCGCGAGTCTCGTCCAGATCGAGGGAGCCAAGGTGCGAACGAAGCGCAATCCGCTGCTTAAGCTGTCGGAGATCGGTGGAATCGAGCTTCTCATCCAGCTCTTGTTGTCCAACGAGCAGAATCTGCAGCAATTTTTCGCGATGCGTTTCCAGGTTGGTCAGGAGTCTGACTTCTTCCAGAACGTCGATCGATAGATGGTGGGCTTCGTCCACCACCAGAACGGTCGTGAGACCCTTCTGAAAACGTGCAATCACGTAACTGCTCAGATCCAGCAGAAGCTCACTCTTGGATTTGCCCGCAGTGGGAAGCCGGAAGTCTCCTGCAATGTACTGCAGGAACTCCATTGGGCTCAAGCGCGGGTTAAAGACGTACGCATACGCAACATTGGCGCGAGACAGTATTTGAAGAAGGCACCGGACCAAAAGGGTCTTACCCGTGCCCACCTCGCCCGTCATGACCACGAAGCCCTTGCGTCGTTTCACGCCGTAGTAGAGTGTCGCTAACGCCTCATTATGTTTCTTGGTCGCGAACAGAAATGAGGGATCAGGCGTGATCTCGAAGGGGTTCCGCTGCAGATTGTAGAAATGCTTGTACATTGAGACGGTGTTAACCGCGCAAGTAGCTGAACGCCGATCCTGCCAGTATGGTGGCAAAAACGAGGGCAGTCGTCGCCCACCCGAGCCAGACTTTCCGCTTGGCGATTTGCGTATCGGATAGATTCACAATCGCGGGAATCTCGCCAATCACCTCCGCCTGCAGCAACTTCCTGATTTCGTTCCCGTTGTGCAAGCGGTCATCCATCTTCTCAAATGCCGCCACCACGACTCCACCCAGTGCCAGACCTACACCGAGTCCGATACCGCAGAATTTAAGACGATTCGGAAATTCAGGCTTCTGAGGAAAGCTCGGTGGATCCAGGATGCGGAACCGCTCACCCTGTTGCAACAGTTCCATGCTCGTGGCCATCTTTGACTCGTTCTTCTTTTTCAACAAATCGTCATAGTTCGCTTTGGACTGATCGTAACCACGCGTCAGATCGGCCAACTGCTGCTCGCGGACCGGTTCCTGATTCAAACGGGACTGGTACTCGTTTACCTTCACCTTCACCGCAGCGATGGAGCCTTCCCGGTCCTTGATTTCGATCTGATTGGATCGCAGCTGGCTTTGTACCTGAGGCAACATAGATGCCTGCTTCGGATCTGCACGCTCGTTCACCGACCCGGCAGCGTCGACACCATCGGTCGCCACCTCCGTGCCCTTCGTTTTTAGGCTTGCCAGGACTTCGTCTCGCATCTTCTCGTTCTTCGCGATTTGTTCTTTAAGCTTGCGCACATCGGGGTGGCGCTCAGTGTAGCGAGAGGTGAGATCTCTGAGCTGCGCTCTGAGCTTGTCCAGTTCCTGGTCGACAGTCGGCAGCCCAACCGCTGTGCCGTCCGAGTCTTTCGACGACCCTTGCAGCGCCCGGTACTGGTCTGCCAAAGTCTGCAGGTAGACATGCTGCTGCTTTGCGGCATTTAGGGCATCCTCGTCACTCTGCAGTTGGGATTGCAAGCCGCTGAGAATCTGGAGATTGCTAGCCAGTTGCCCGGGCATCTCCCCGACGTGTTGCCCTTTGAACTGACGAATTCTGTCCTCCTGGTCTGCAAGGCTCTTCCGGGCATTCTCCAATTGGCTTTCGAGAAACTGGGTAGTGCCTTGCGACTGCTGCTGACGCACCTCGAGGTTCTCGTTGATGAACAGGTTGGTCAGTTCGCTTGTCACCTGCTGGGCGATTTTAGGGGTAAGCGAGGAGTAGGAGACATTGAACGCGGTGATCTCATCGTGCCCGTCACGCACTAGCTCGATGTTGATATCTTTGCGCATGCGTTCAACCTGTTCGTCGGGCGATGCTTGGGCCTGCTTACCTCCGTAAAGGTTGAACTGGTCGATGATGTGCAGAAGACGTGTCCGGCTGAGGATCTGCTGGGTAATGCTCTGCATCCGGTCTTGCAAGTGCTCGTTGACGTTGGGTGTGACGTAGTTTTTGGGCATGGTGGGTTGCTCCACCAGAATCGGCGTGCTGGACCGATAAGCGCCCAACCAATGAACAGAGGTATTAGGAAGTGGAGGTGCCGGCGGCGCACGACCCCCAGGTAATGCTGAAGGTCAAAGCCTTCTGAACTTTTTTCGTCGAGATCGACAGCCATAGATTATCTTCCCAGCGGTCGCGAAAATTGATAGGACAGAGAAATGAATTCCCGGTTCGTATTTGGAGTTAGCGATATGACGGCTACGTTGCTGTAGCTCTGGTGGAGTCGCGTATATCCGAGCTGCAGATTCACATGCTGGCCGAACTGTTGCTGCACTGACGCAGTCCCGGAGACCGAATGCCCGTTGGAGGTCCCGGGGGAAAAGGCGCCCACAGCATTGTTTTGAACGTACGCTCCCGCCACGGATCCGCTGAGGGTCCTCGTAATTTGTTGCCGCACCGACGCACTCGCGCTATCCATGTGAACCGCTCCGAATAAGCCTCCGCCGCCGGAGATAACGTGCGAGTAGCTCACGGCGGCAGTGTTCAAACGCCCCTGCCAGCTCAGACTGGCGCCAGCCGTTGGCGTCCACGCCCTCGCCGCGGGCAGTTGGAGCAGCAGCGGGCCAAACAAAGTCGCAAGAAGTAACGGGGGCTGAACTGTGTCTGAATGTTGCGGACCCCCGAAGAAAGAAACTGATAGCCTCGAGTTTGCATAGAGGGTATAGAAGAGAACAACCGCGTGCGTCTGGGTCTCGTTTAGTCCAACTGTCGGATACGACACCAGTCGCTGATACTGGTAGTTCGCTCCGAGGTAGTGCATCTTGGAGATGCGATGCGAATAGAATGCAGACCCACTCTGCGAGCTCGCATCATACAACCCGGGAACCTGCGCCGGGTTCGGATAGCGCAGAGTCGTAAACGTCCCACTCGCGCCGATCATGCTGTTGGGGCTGAACTGATAAGTGAGGCTCACGTCCCCGGAATTTCTAATCAGGTCAGCAATCGGCGCTATCACGGAAAAGTTCGCAACCTGCGTCCCACCAGACACAGCCCCAACGGAGGTGAGGTAGGGCTGGTTGAACACGTTCGAACTCTTCTGGAAGCCGTCTCGAGCGCTGAAGGTCACGTGTGGGCTCAGACGGTACTGAAAGTCGATCGACGCATTTTGGTCGGCTTCGTTCCGAGAACTCGTGCGCTGATAGAAGGTAAAACCCGGAGCGTAGGTCAATAGCAAATGCAGCCGCGATGTGGTTTCATCCAACGCGATCATGGGTGCCACTGAATAGCTCACATCGCTTACTGTATGACCGTTCACTGCCCCCACTGCATTGTCAGTATATGCATTCGTGAAGGTCACACCGCCACGCAAGTAGTTGGAGCGCTCTTCGGACGCAAATGCCGTCGGATACGTTTGTCCGCTCACCGGAGGCGGAGTCAGCATTCGACTATCGTTATTGTCCGGTTGCGCAGGAGTGTTTCCTACTTGCGACCAAAGAGTGGAAGCGAGCAGCATGATCAGCCCCGCGCAAATTTGTTTAAAGTGTCTCATCTTCACGGAACAACAACGGTGTCGCGCGGCTGAAGTTTTACGTTCTGCCCCGAATTCTTGCCCTTGATGACTTCCTTGTAGTTGAAGGGAATCCGGATCTGGCTTCCGTCAGCATTCTGCCGCAAAACATAAATCGACTTCTGCTTCGCGAAATCACGAAAGCCACCGGCGAGGGCAATCGCATCGAGCACCGTAGGGGAATTGGCGATCACGTAAGATCCTGGACGCGCGACTTGACCCAGGACATTGAACTTCTGGCTAGATGTAATTCTTTAGCCTGGTGGCAATGTCTTGCTCTAACTGGAGCGGAGTCCGTCCGGTCGCCTGCACTTCCCCAACCAGTGGCAGAGAGATTTTTCCGTCGGACCGCACGGGGACCGCGCGCGAGATCTCCGGCTCTTTCCAAACGTTCACCGCGAGCACATCGTCTGCTCCGATGATAAAACTGTCGTCGTGCGGTTTACCTTCGGAACGTACCACCGTTGCATTGGCGTCCTTGTCTGTTGCGGCCAGCGTTACCGGCGAATCCAGTTGCACACTATCTGATTTCTTTGTCCCTTGCTCTGTCTGCGACCATAAGGAACTGGAGAGGCAGATGCAAAGCGCCCATAGCAACACTTGCGCACCAACCAGGTTCCTGGACGTATTTGTCATGTCGTACTCCTCCGCAATTTCCAATTTCCTGAGGGTTCTTGCTGCCACTCAATCAACTGCTCTGTCCGTTGCCCTTCACTCCGTGGCCTGTTCGCAAACTGTGAGAGGTAGGCTTCAGGAGGGGTCATCTGATACTGCTGAATCTTGTACAGCAAGGCTCTGTAGCTAATCCGCAAGAGTCGGGACGCCGCCTTGCGGTTCCAGTGTGTTTGCTCCAGAGCGCTGGCAATTGCGTTTCTCTCCGTCTCGCCTTTTGCGT
>QIAH01000116.1:9345-20532 GCA_003225465.1 Acidobacteriota bacterium
CAGTTCACTCAGCGCCAATGACTCGTCACCCATCACCAGGTAACGTTTTACAAAATTCTCCAGTTCTCTCAGATTTCCGGGCCAGGAATACTGCCGGCATGTTTCCAGTACGTTTGCCGAAAACATGCGGGCAGGGAGCCCATAGTGTTTCGACATCCGATCCATAAAATGTCCAAGAAGAAGACGAATTTCTTCCTTACGTTGACGCAGCGGGGGAACATGGACGGTAAACGCACTCAACCTGTAGTAGAGGTCTTCGCGCAGCTTCTTCTCAAACAGTGCTTGCTCTAGATCCATGTTGGTAGCAGCGAGGACACGAATATCCAGGGGTATCGCTGCCTTTCCACCCACCCGGAAGAACCGCCCGTCCTGCATGATGTGGAGCAGCTGGGATTGCAATGCCGAGGGCATCTCGGTGATCTCATTCAAAAGGATGGTGCCGCCATCGCACAGCTCAAATTTACCTCCGTCCGTGCGTGGGATGGCCGTCGAGCCGCCACACTCGTAGCCGAACAGTTCGCTCTCGAGCAATTCTCGCGGCAAAGCTCCACAGTTGACTTTCAAGAACTGGCTGCCCGAGCGGATGGATAGTTTGTGAATGAGGCGGGCGACAATTTCCTTGCCACTCCCGCTCTCGCCCAGGATGAGCACCGGCACGTTTATCTGCGCCACGAGCTCTGCTCTGGCGCGGAGCCTACGCATAACCGGACTGCCGGCGACGAAAAACATCTCATCCCCGATCGCTTCGATCTCATCACCCGGTGGCGCCAATTCGTCGCACCGTGCCTTCCCGTTGAGATGACGCTTCAGGACTCTCTCTAATTGCTGTGTGTGGCAGGGTTTGATTACGTAATCGAGGGCTCCCAAGCGAACGGCTTCCATCATCTGTCCTCTATCCTCGCGCGGACAAAGCAAGACAACAGGAACTTCCGGACGGACCTGCCGTAACCAGCGAAGTGTGCGCAACCCATCCGCATCGCCGGGCTCCAAGTCGAGCAGCACGAGATTCAGTGTCACTCCGGACCGCATTACTTCTAATGCGTGGAGACCGCTATTCGTCGAATCCAACTTCCAGACATTCGCTTGACTTAGGGTCCATAAGCAAGCCAATGCCGAAGGCTGCCTGCTTACGAGCAGCATGTGTACTGCACTACTTGCATTGTTGGCCACGGGTTCCGATCTCCTGAATGGGGCCTGGACAATTCTTGCGGCCTATCTCATCGCGTCCGCTCTTTTTCTGGTTATCTTCGGTTCTTGCGCACCATGGTCATACCACTTCCGCTGCCTTCGACACACCGTGAAAGTGCATCCGAAAGCCAATGGGGGCGATAGCTGCGAAGCCATTGTCTTCGGCACGTGTCACGCGTCCCTGGCTGCGCAAGTGAATTGGTTGACCCTTGGCGGTTACCGGCGGAAGATTTACGTCCATTCGCACCAGACTGCCCTCAGGAATCAAACCCGGAGTGAGAACGAACACTCCGGCAATGCTGATGTCACGAGTGTGACCTTCACCCGTTCCCACAGCACCTTCGCGACTCTCCCAGGAAAAGCTCACGGGAGCACTCAACCGATAGCGCCTGTGCTGCCGAAGTTCCACGGATTCTTCGCCGCTACTTTCAGCCAAAACCATCGGGGATCTTGCAGTGACCATCAAAATACCTGCCCATAACGTGCATGGGTGGGGCAAAAAAATAGTCTTTCGGAACAGGATTGAACGGCGCCTTGGGCAATTCCGGTATCTTTGCCCACATGGTTTCCCAAGGCTGCGTCCAGAGACCCTTCCGCGGTATCTCCGGAATCAAAGAGGAAAATTCGGGCGAAGATTCGCCAGGTTCAGAGAACTTCGATGTCATAGCCGGAGATTTTCACTGTCAGCGAGCGCTGCACCGCATCCACCGATATGACTAGCTGACTGTCTCCGCTTCGGGAAAGGAAGATACCCTCGATCCCGTCAAGCGCGCTTCCTCGAACCCGGACACGCTGCCCCACCTTTAAGAAAGGATGGAAAGACCAGGGGATATCTTGCGCTATAAGCCTTCGCACGGCATCGATCTGTTCGTCAGGAATCGGAATGCCTTGGCCGCGAGCTCCCACGAAACCGAGCACACTGTCGTCGCGAACAACGCGCAGGCGATCCTGGGGTGACAGCCCGGAGTGAATGAATACGTAACACGCGAAGAGTGGAATTTCTATCCGCTTTCTGCGGTCGCTCCAGCGGTGAACTTCTGCCGTGACCGGCAGAAACGTTGTCATCCCCTGATCACGTAATCGCTGTTCCGCGGCGCGTTCGTGGCGAGCTCGTGTATGAATCGCATACCAATTGGCATTCGCAGGGACTGCAATCGCCAGCGGAGTATTGAGTCCTTGGAGTTGACCACAGCTGCTCATAGCTTCGCCCTCTGGGTCACAGTGACCGTTTTTCCCAAGTGGACCAGCATAGATTTACGGGGAGGAGCTTCACAGTTGCAGGGGGGGAGATTGAAGCCAATGCACTCGTGAACATGGTGAAGCTACGAGAGGATGCAAATCACTGCAAGAGGTCAACTCGACTAGGGACAGAAGAACTGCGTTTCCGAGGAGACAGAGATCCAAGCGCAGTAGGAATCCCGCACCAGGGTAATTGTTCCCACGGGGTAGTACATAGTTCCCTATCACGGCCGCGGGCTTCGAAGCGGTGCCGAATGTCCTTTCGCAAGAAGGCCGGTTTTGCCCCCCCTGCTATCTCGTTGGAAAGCCATGCTTATGACTTTTTTTAAAAGAACTTTTAACAATTCTTCTTATCCGGTCGTTATAATTTGTGCGATAATTCAACCGTTCGGGTCACAGAACCGAACGTTGTTTCGGTAGGTCTCCCTTAAGTAGCCCCCGGTTTGGTCAGCAGGGCCTCAACCCCCGTTGTCGCACGAGTTCTCGGTAGCACGACTTTTGGGATTCTAACAATAATTAAAAAGGGTAAGGATGTAGCACTCCGGTGCAAGGTTATAGCACTCCGGTGCAATGGTATCGCAGTTGGGTGCACGGTATAACAGTTCGATGCAACTCTTTTTATACTAGGCTCTGCGACGTTAAGACTGCACGTGTTTGTTGAAGCGGCCCCCTAGCCTACAATTACGTTCCCCTGGATCGAGACGCGGCAGAGCGCGTGGCTTCGTCTCGAAGAACTGCCGACTCGAGAACCGTCGGCGGGAGGAAAATATGTTATTCCCAGAGCGTCACCCTCACGGCACTATTCGCGTTCTGGTGGGCGACAACAGTCGCATCCATTGTGACCTGCTGGCCCAAGCCCTGAAGTGCGATCATCGACTGCGAATCGTAGGGTCCGTCTCAAGTTCGCGCGAGTTCCTCGCGACTGCCGAGCGCGAACTGCCTGACACGGTCATCATCAGCGCCAATCTCGACGACGCTGCCATGGGTGGTGTGGCCACGCTCCGCGAGTTTCACGAGGCCCATCCCCAGATTCCAGCCGTCATTTTACTTGATTCCCCGAAGCGCGAACTTGTACTCGACGCCTTTCGGGCCGGAGCACTCGGAATTTTCAACAAGGCTGAATCGCTCGAGACGCTCTGCAAGTGCGTCCGTGTGGTGTACGAAGGTCAAGTCTGGGCGAGCAGTCGCGAGGTCAAATTCGCGCTGCAAGCTCTAGTGTGTGCGCCCACGATTCGCGCAATCAATGCAGGCGGCTTGAACTTGCTCTCCCCGCGTGAATTACAAGTGGTCCATCATCTGGCCGAAGGTTTGACCAATCGTGAGATTGGTGAACGGCTGGGGCTAAGCCGTCACACTGTCAAGAATTATCTTCAAAAGGTCTTTGACAAGCTCGGGGTTTCCAACCGCATGGAACTGCTGTTCCTCACGCTTTCGCATCCGTCGCCCGCGATACAGGCGCTCGAAGAGTTCGAGGGCTCTAAGAAGGTGCAGGGTACACGGACCAAGTCAATGCAGGGAACCGGAATAAATCAGAACTAGGCATCATGCCTGCCCGGGGAACCGCCCCGAAGGCAGAAAGCCGGAGGATTCGAGGATCACCAGCAGTCCTCTGATCGGTGATGAAGATTGTTAGCCTGATGCGCTGGCAGCACTCTCGTTACGCAAGCTCAAATCTGAACCTGCTGATCGGTCGTCTTGCCTCCCGCTGGGCTTTGCCCGATGTTGAAAGCTGATTTTCGGATCGGGACCACATCTCCCGCCTCAACCTCTACGCTCATCGAACGCATGATCAGATCCACCGAAATCACTACCCGGCACTTGTTCTGGCGGCGAAGCAGGATTCCGGTCATTCCCTGGAGCGGCCCGTTCTTGATCTCCACTCGCGTCCCCGCAGTCAGGTAGGGATAGGGCTCCGCGAGCACGCCCTTATTCAGCGCTTCCATCATTTTGTTGATATCGGACTCCGGCAGCGGATACGGCAGGCTATTGAAACCCACCAGCCGCACAAAGCCGGGAACTTCCAGCACGCGCAACCGGTCTTTCAATGCCATGCGCACGAAGATGTAGCCGGGAAAGAGCGGCAAATGTACTCGGTGGCGCCCGTTGTTCCAACGATGAATGGTTTCGTACAACGGAAGAAAGTGTTCCACGCCTCGCTGCGCAAACTGCTCGGCGACTCGCTTCTCGTGTCTCGCTGCAGTGTATCCCGCGTACCAGAGAACTTCGCTATGCACCGTATCCTCGGCTGGCGTGATCATTGGCAACGGTTCTGTGCTCAACAATGTCATCGTCCTCCGGATACAGCTTCGCCCCGTCAGTTCGAGATCCATTTCCTTCCAATCCCTTGAAAACGTTCCTACTTACATCCAAAAACGTGAAACCGGCACCAGTTCCCCGTCTTCACTTCGCTTGCCGCTCGCGTCAAACTTTCCATTGCGCGCGCGCTTCGCCAGCTCCGCGGACGACGATTCTTCCGGAAACTGCATCCGAAAACCGATGTCTGCTGCTACCGCGAACCCGACCTTTTCCGACCGCACCACGCGTCCCTGCGTTCGTAAGGACGCGCCGTTCCGTTTCTCATTCAGAGAGGGAAGAGTCACTTCCAGTTTCACCGTTGTGCTCGATGGCAATCGATCACTCGTCAACACGTAGACTCCGGCGGGGCTGATATCTCGCGTGTAGCCTTCCCCTCGCATCGTGTTGCCATCTGTGTTTGCCCAAGAAAACGCCACGGAAGCCCTCAATCGGTAACGCTTGTTTTGTCGCAGTTCCATGGATCGCGCCAACTAAGGAAACCCGTCGATTCACCCTAACGGCATGCTGAAATCGTCACAAGACCAACAAAGTGCATCCTCAAACGCGCACTGGCTACTTGTGGCTACTCCTACCTTGGGGAGGATCAGGGGGGTATGGGCAAGTCGCATTGTCCCCTCTCGCATGCATGGGATACTCCCCGAAAGTGGACACCGGAGAAGGGATTGTAAGGATCAGGTTCAACTCGGGGGTGTTCAGAAATCCAAACGCGATGTGCTAACACACTCAATAAGTTGCAGGCCCGACGCGGCTGGTCACAACACCCACCGCACCGGCACTGCCTCACCTCTGTGGCATCGTGTCGCGCGCCGTGCACGTGCCTTGTCCCGATGTGGGACTCGCCTCGCGCTGCTTCAAGAGAATTCGGTTGGCGCGCGCCCTATGTTCCCTACAATACATTCATTCCCTACCCCCAAGGCTTGCTCTAGGAGGAACACCGTTATGCCCGTGTCTTCCGGCGCGAGTCGCGATCTTATCCGTGTTCTCGTGGCCGATTCCAACCAGACTCAGTCGCAGTTACTGAGTAGTGCTCTTCGCCGACAGCCTGGCCTGAAAATCACCTGCTGCGGGAGCGAACTTTCCGACTGTCTGCAAGCTTTGCGGTCGGCGCCGGCTGACATTCTGCTCCTGGGCGATAGCCCGTCCGATCACGATTGCCTGATTGAAACTCTGCGTAATCTGCACGCAAACCATCCGCGTCTCGGTCTCATTCTTCGCGATGCGTTCCGGAGTTCGTGGACTATTCTGCCGTGCCACCCAGCCCTTCCGGGCTCTCTGCCGTTGTATCGCGGTCGTCTATCAGGGCCAGTTCTGGGCCAATACCGAGCAGATGGGGTATGTCATCGAAGCGCTCACCTCCTCTCCTTCAATGCGCATCATCAATGCCAAAGGAGATGGTCTGTTAAGTCCACGGGAGGAACAGGTCGTCAACCTGGTCGCAGAAGGCATTGGCAACCGCGAAGTTGCGCAGCAGCTCGGCATAAAGGAAAACACGGTCAAAAAGTCGCTGTTGCGGATCTACGATAAGTTGGGCATCTCCAATCGTGTCGAGCTGGTCTTGTACGCACTTACGCATAGGGGCGCGGAAACAAGCGCCCCCAAGCGGCCTCCGCTTTCGGTGCTGGCAGAGGACTGTGTAGAGTCGATCCAGCTTAGGGTGGGTGGTGTCACGTTGCCGGTGCATTCGGATAACTAACTCAGTCGGTACAACGAAGACGCTGTGGATTCTTCGCGAGGCATCCCCACACGCTCGGTGCCGCAGCAAACGCCGTTGCGAATCTCACGCGGCATGGAGCGGAGCCGCTGACCAGCCAGCGCGCCAACAAGTCCAATCAGGGAAAAATCCGCTTAAACGTCACGCCGATTTGTGCTCAATCGGGCCTCATCCCGACGTTTAGCAAATCAGGAGTCCTCGAATATGGTCATGCCCGCGGTTCGTTGTCGCTCCGATCCGACTGATCGGTTCGAAAGCGCACAATGTTTTCTCGCAAGCCGCCAGCACAATTCAATAACCGACCGAGGGGGTGCCCTTGACAAGCCATGGAGCGGGCACGACAATCAAAACGTCTCGCCGGGGTCACCAGCCGTTCCCTCCTGATGCCCCAACCCAAAGGAGATGGTTATGATTTCCCACCTCGTCCAACTCTGGTCGAATGATGATGGTCAAGACATTGCTGAGTACGCCGTAATGCTGGCTGTGATCCTCGTCATCGTTGTAGGAACAATACGACTGATTGGCTCCAACTCGAACACAGTCTTTTCGCAGGCGGCTAGTTCGATCCAGTAGAGGTTCTTAACTCAGGCTTGCGGTGATGCTTACGTCCTCGAAACCGTAGCGATGGGCGAATGTGCGAGCAAAATCTCCAAGAGCTGATCGCTTGACAAATACATCCTGTCAGTGTACATGCCATACTCTAAGTTCAGTCTCCAAAACAGATTGCGTTCGGGAAGGGAAAGATATGGCTGGAAATGACGCCTTGGCCCACCCGTTTTTCCTGTTTCGTTCGCGGTTCTCGAAGTGTTCTCCGAGACTGTTGACTTTGACCCTGACTCTGCTGGGATGCGCGCTCGGCAGCAGTCTCGCTCACGCACAGGCCACCACATCGGTTCGCGGCACGGTAACGGATCCCAATGGAAACGCCGTCCCTGGCGCCGCGGTTGTACTTGCGAATCGCGAATCGAAGACCGAGCGCACCGTGGCAACTGGGGATCAGGGCCAGTACCAGTTTCTTCTTGTTCCTCCCGGAAGCTACACACTGACCGTAAAGGCAGCGGGCTTTCGCAGTTATGAACAGAAGGACCTTGCCCTGCTCGTGAATACCCCAGCCACGGCCAACGTTGAGCTCAAAGTCGGCTCCGCGACCGAAGTCGTCACCGTCACGTCCGAGGTGCCGGCCATCGACATGGTTGATGCTTCCCTCGGCAATTCCTTTAATGAAACACAAGTGCGGCAAATACCTCTGGAGGGCCGGAATGTTCCCGACCTGCTGAGTTTGCAAGCCGGGGTTGTTTACACGGGCAATCGCATCGGTGACAAAGACCAGGATACGCGCAATGGCGCCGTGAATGGCGCGCGGAGCGATCAGAGCAACGTCACACTCGACGACGTCGACGTGAATGATCAATCGAATGGATATGCATTCACTTCGGTTCTCCCCGTGACTCAGGATTCGGTTCAGGAATTTCGGGTCACCACCACGAATTATGGTGCGGATCAGGGGCAGGGTTCTGGCGCACAGGTCGCGCTGGTGACCAAGAGCGGCGTAAACGTTTTTCACGGCTCGTTATATGAAGTCCTCCGGAACACGGTCACTAGCGCCAATGACTATCTCGTCAAGCAGTCACAGCTGAATATAGGGTTGCCCAATAAGCCTCTGCAGCTAAACCGCAATATCTTCGGCGCGTCGGTTGGCGGGCCTATTCAGAAAGACCGGTTGTTTTTCTTTGTGAACTACGAGGGGACCCGCGAGCGCGAGGAGCAGCGCGCCGAACGCGTGATTCCTACGCCGTCTCTCTGTCAGGGCATCTTTCGGTACGCTGACGTGAACGGCGGAATCACCACGTTCGATCGCACAGCTTTGCAAAATCTCGACCCTAAGGGCATTGGGATTGATCCGGCAATGCTCGACCTGACTAATCACACTGGTTATCTTGACCGGACTTTCTGCACCGGTCAGACGCCGACCAACGATCCTTCCGCCGGAGACGGGTTGAATTATGCCGGTTACGTTTTCCGTGCCCCCACCAAGCTCGACAACGATGTGTTCATAGCGCGCATCGATTACCACCTCACCGCGGACGGCAAACATACTCTGTTTTGGCGCGGCAACTTGGACGACTTGCGCAATCCCGGAGCTCCATTCTTACCGGGCACTTACCAGACACTGCCTGGCGAACTCTCCCCGAGTGCTCCAATGCAAGAAACTCTCGACCATAGCAAAGGGTTTGCCCTGGGATATATCGCAGTTCTCAGTTCGACCATGGCCAACTCCTTTCATTGGGGATTCACTCGCCAAAGCTTTGGCGTTGTAGGCAACACCAACCAGCAGTGGAACACGTTCCTGGGTTTGGATCAGGGAATTAACTTCAGTCACAATTTCCAGTTGCCGTTGCACAATTTTGTCGATGACTTTTCCTGGACCAAGGGGACCCACGCGTTCCAGTTTGGAACTTCGATTAAAATCGCCCGAAATCCGCGCACCAGCTACTTGCATTCCAATACTCTAGCCCTGGGAACAACCAACTGGACCTCTCCGATCGGTTTTGCAGGCACCACGAGCACATTGGATCCCATGAATCAAGCCGCGCACCCGACACTCAACATTCCGGGGTCTCCACTGGGCACCGCGCCTGAGCCTGTGACCGCAACTCAGTACGATCGTCCTCTGTTGTCCTTGTATGGAATGATTTCGGACGTGGTCGCCAACTACAACCTGGATCGCAGCGGCAACGTGGTGCCGGGAGTCCCGTGTTCCGGGGGAGTTTGTGGCGCACCGGTCAAGCGAAACTATGGCCTCGATTCTTACGAGTTTTACGGCCAGGACGCCTGGCGCATCAAGCCGAATCTCACGCTGACTTACGGATTACGCTGGTCGTTCTTTCCTGCGCCTTGGGAGACCAACGGCCTGCAAGCGTCCACCACATTCGGCCTGGGAACCCAGTTCGCCCAAAACGTGAAGAACATGAATCAGGGGATTGGCTACGGTGCGATGGGGTCGATTGACTTCAGCCCGAGTGGTCCCGCCAACCACGGCCCAGGGTTCTATCCCCTGGAAAAGACGGACTGGTCGCCGCGAATCTCAATCGCCTACTCGCCGCGATTCAGTGGCGGGCCTTTCAAGAAAACCTTTGGCGACAACGACAAGACCGTCATCCGAGCCGGCTTCAGCCGAGTGTACGACCGCGCGGGATTCGCGCTCATCAACAGCTTCGATCAGATCGGCGCCTCCGGTTTTTCCACCACGATTCAAAACACCTGTTGCACGTTTGGTGTGACCAGCGCGGAGAACCTGCCTCGAATCACCGGCATCAACGCGATTCCGCCAACCAATATCGATGGCGTTCCATTCCTGTTGCCGCCGCCCCCACCGGGTTTTCCCCAGAAAACTGTGGTTAACTCTCAGGCCAACCTGTGGGGAACCGACAACACGCTCAAGACGCCACACTCCTATACCGCAGACGTTTCCATCGGACGCGAACTGCCCCACCGATTCTCCGTGCAGGTATCGTATGTAGGCCGTTTCGGCCACGCTCTGCTCACGCAGCGCGACCTGACTCAGCCGTTGAATATTAAAGACCCAAAGTCGGGAATTGACTACTACACGGCGGCATCGGCTTTGTCCAACCTGGCAAGGAAGTTCGCTCTGTCCAGCAACGGTGGGGCGCCAACAAATTATTACCAGGCTGTCATCACACCGGCGCAGATTGGAACAGTTACCGCCGCGACGCTAGGTCCCACCTCTCAGTACTGGATCGACATGCTGCCTCCGCTCCGCGCGGGCGCCACTCAGTATTCGGACACCTTTGGAACCGGTTTCGTGCCCACCGCAACCAATCCTCAGGACGGTCTGCTTCAGGAAGTCTTTAACATGTATTACAACCCGGGTCTGTCGGTCATTGGCGACGAGATCGTTGGCTTGGCGGATATTGACCTGTATGGCGGGATAGGCGACAACAGCGGCACCGGATCCTATTACTTCAACGGCCCTCCAGGCTTGTCGGGTAACGGTTCTGGTCAGTTCCTGAACAACCAGGCTATTTCCATGTACGGATGGAGCTCGGTTGGAAATTCAAGCTACCATGCGCTTCAGGTCAACCTGAGGAAACAGGTCAGTCACGGATTTCAGTTTGACTTCAACTACACCTATTCGAAGTCCATCGACATCACCTCCGCAGCCTCACGCGTCGGATTCTCTGTGTATGGTTATCAGAACATCGGCCTGGTAGGAAGCCGCCTGGCCAACGCCTTTTCCCCGAATTTAGCCCGCGCAGTCTCCGACTTTGACCTTACCCATCAGTTCAACCTCAACTGGATTGCGGAACTACCCGTTGGCAAAGGTCGCGCACTGGCCGGCAACGCCAGTGGCGTGTTGGACGCTTTCATCGGGGGCTGGCAGACTTCCGGAGTGGCTCGCTGGACCAGCGGATTCCCCTTCAGCGTCGACGGTGGCCAACGCTGGCCGACGGACTGGTTCCTCACTGCGGTCACTCAGATGACTTCGAAACCCAGAACAGGCACTTTCAAGAAAAACGGAAGCGTCAACATTTTTGCTGATCCCGCCGCGGCGCAACAGGACTTCACCCTGCCTCTTCCCGGCCAGGTCGGCTCGCGCAACGTTTTGCGTGGGAACGGCTTCGCCGAGTGGGACATGAGCTTATACAAGAGCTGGAAGATGCCCTACCGGGAAACTCACAGCGTGCAATTCCGGTGGGATGTATTTAACGTGC
>QIAH01000379.1 GCA_003225465.1 Acidobacteriota bacterium
CACCGTGCAGATCAGCGGATTGAGCATGTAGTCCATCACCATGCTCCAGCCGGTCACATAGCCCACTCCCGGATGAAATTCCTGCGCGACATAAGTGAACGCGGAACCGGCGCTGGGATAGGCGCGCGCCATGCGTCCGTAACTGATGCCCGTGAACAACATTGCGACCATGGCAATCAGGATGGCCGTGACCACGTGCCCATGACCGCGATCGCTCAGCGCTCCAAATGACGACATCGGCGCCACCGGTTGAATGACGATGACGCCATAGAGGATCAGGTCCCAAAGCGTGAGCGTGCGCCGCAATCGGGGCGCGCTGCTCGTTACCGTGGTCGTGTTGGTTGCCATTATTTAGTCGTTGGTCCTTGGTCGCTGGTCGTTGGCAAAATCATGCGCGCTCCGACGGTTGGATCTCAGAAAAAGTCCTTGAACGCGGCAATTCAGTCTTGCAGGGACGACCCCACTCGAACTCCGGACTTCAGTGTACATTCCAACCGCTGGCTTCCACGTCCGGCTTGGCGCTCCCGAGTTCCGCAGTCCGATAGGTTGCCGTCACCTCGCGCTTTTCGCCTGGCAACAGCGAGAAATAATTGTCCTCCCAGATAACCGGCAGAATCTCCTCGCCGCCCTTGCCCTTGTCTACTTTGAGATGAACGAAAAACGCCAGCGTCTTGCCCGGATTCTCGACCGTGATATGAGTGACCGATTCTTCGCCTTGCCGTTCCGTGCGGCTCGCGATTTTCAGGTCCTCTTTCGGCAACTGGCTGAGCGCGGTGTAATCGGCGAACGACGAGGTCGGCGTCGTGAACCAGTTCGACTTTTCCCAGTCGAGGCTTTCGGGTTTCGTCGACAACCAATAAAAATTCGAACCCACCAGCTTGCCCGTGCTGTCCTCCAGGCGCAGCACGAGGAAGTAGACTGGGCTCGCATCCGTCAACGCGGGAAGGGTAAGAACCTTGTTCGTGCTGTCGGCAGCCGCATCCACCGAAGATTCCTGCGAGAACTTCTCGGTCATGTCGAGATTGTAGATTTTCGTGGTCAGCTTCAGGCGTGGCACATCGTCATATCGGCTGCTGACCACCCACACGGAATGATCGTCGTAGGAATACAGCGGATGCAGCGGCTCCATCGCCCGTTTCGCTCCGAAGTATCCGCCGCCGGGCCGCAGATAATAGTCGTAAAGGTGCCAGATCATTGAGGGCCAGGCGTTGTTCAGCATCCACTGAATCACGCCCGTCGAGGTGTACTTGTTGCGGCTGTAGGCCTCAAACATCGCCCGGATGCCCTCGTAGTTCATCAGCTGCGCTTTCAGCGCATAGTCCTCGAGCGTGTCGGCCGTCCCGTAGCGTGCCGTCAAAGCGTCCGTGTAGACGTGCAAGTCCTTGAACTGTCCGCCACCCGCGTGATAGTTCCACCAATCGTCGATCGGCCATAGGTGATCCTTCGGCAGCATCGCCCGCAGGCTCTCGATGGGCGGAACAGCCGGACCTGGGCTGGTTTCCGTATTAAAGCCGTAAGCCCCGCCACATCCGCCCGGGTTGCAATGATGGCTGCCGTCAATCTTGTCCTCTGACCAATACGAGGGCGCGACGTACTCATAAGGTCCGGTCATCTTCACGCCGCTGTCCCCGGTCACACTTGTAGGCTTGGCGGTCGCGGACGAGACCACGGGATTCGGGAAGAGTAGCTGCTTTTCGACCGCGAGATACATTTCCTCGACGTCCGGTGGTGGAGGATTATCGCTGCCGTTGAGCCACATTACGACACTGGGATGGCTGCGCAGCCGATAGATCTGGTCCTGCAAGGATGCCTTCGCGATATCGAAATCCTGCGGCGACCATTCGCCCCAGCGTTCCCAATGATCGCAGCAACACCAGCCCGCCATGATGAGAATGCCTTCGCGGTCCGCGTGCTCGAAGAACTCCTCCGTTTCCAGCTTGCCTTCGAGGCGAATCGTATTCAGCCCCATGTCACGCACGTAGCGGAACTCGTCCGCCAGCCGCTGTGAGTTTTCGCGAAGCAGCATATCGGGTGTCCAGCCGCCGCCCCGAATCAGGATCTTCTTGCCATTGATGGCGAATACGCGCCGCTGGTCTGCATTCAGTTCCGATGTGACTTCCCGAATACCGAAATGAGTTTCGCTGTGGTCGGAAATCCGGCCGCCTACCACGAACTGCATTTTCAGTGAGTACAGTTCCGGCTTACCCATTTGCGCGGGCCACCACAAACGCGGATGGGTCAGGCTGAGTTGGGAGAACTTTCCCGCGTCGAACGTGACGTCTTTGTTTTCGCCGGCGCCGAGTTCGACGTCTTGAGCAAATTCGAGCTGATCGATCGTGCCCTTCAGCGTTCCATGGATTGGCTCTTTGCTCGCGTTCTTGAGTAGCGCGGTCACCGTGAGCTGCGCATTGCCTGCTGCATCGACGTGGGAAATCACGGTCGGGTAGCGCAGCCCCACCGGGCCGCTCACCGTCAAGAACACTTCCCTCCACAGGCCCATGTTCTTATCCGGCGGCGCGGGGTTCCAATCGACGAACGTTATCGCGAGGTCTTTCTCGGTGGGTGCGAATACCTGCACTGCCAGGACGTTCTCCAAATCAGGCTTCGCGATCCCCGTCACATTGATTTCGTAGGTCCGCCACGCCCCGGCCACATCGTCCGACTTCGCAATCTCTTTCCCATTCAGCCAGATGTTGGCGCGGTAATTGATCCCCCGAAAATTCAGCCATACCGTTTTGCCTTTGTAGTCGGCAGGGAGCGTGAAGGTCTTGCGATACCACCACGAGACCAGATAAGGGCTGTCCGGTGGCATGGGGAGATTGGAAAAGTTCGCGCCGATCGGATAACTCACCCCCGGAAACTGCCGAAGGTTCATGCCAAACATCGGATCAGGGAGAACCTTATGCTTGACGAGCGCGCTGACCACGGTGGTCGGCACGCTGACCGGGTACCACCCTCTAGGTTGGAAGCCAGCTTTGGACAACGTCTCGCCGGACTGATCAACCTTGCTCGAGGATTGCAGCATCCAGCCGTCGGCTAACCGCAGCTTCGAGCTAGTCTGGGCCAGTTTCGCCTGTTGCGCGAACGACACGGAGGACAGGAGCAGGAACACAATCCAGCCCAGCCAGCGAATTCTCATGCTACTTGCCCTCGGGGAATGGAGATCAAAGCGCCTGCCGCCGAACGAAAACAAGCTGCCCTCTGGGATAACACGTTTTATTGATTCGTTTCAATCGCTGTTTTCCAGCGATTCTCCCTTCGCCCGGCTTGATCACGGTGCCCCAGGTTCGCGTCCGTTCTTTGGACGCCAGCCTAGGCATCGGGAAGACCTGCCATTCCACTCACGCTGGGCCGCTAGCCTTAACCGATAGTTTATAATCTGGTATTCCGCCCCCTAAATCTGGAGTGACAGTACAAACATGATTCGATTTCTGCAAACGCCTGGCCCGTTGAAGAAAATTATTCTAAGCGCCCTGCTGCTCATTATTTGTGGCGGCATGGTCATCACCCTCATTCCCGGTGGCTTGGGTTCCGACCTGCTCGGCCAACCCAGCCAGGGTGTGCTCGCCAAGGTGGCGGGCCAGGACATCACCACCCAAGAAGTGCGCGATCACGCCCGCGCCCTCGCCGAGCAGCAGGTGGCGCAATACGGCCCGATGGGGAAGCAACTGCTGCCCATGATTATGCCCCGCGCCATTGCGCAGTCGGTGGAGCAAATGATTACCGGCAAGTCGATTGTGGCCGAAGCGGAACGCATGGGCCTGAAGGCTACCTCCGCAGACGTGCGCGACGAACTCCAGAATGGCCGGTTCAGCGCGACCCTGTTTCCGGGAGGGAAGTTCATCGGAGAGCAGGCATACGAGAGCCTGCTGGCCCAGAACAACCTGACGGTGGCAACCTTTGAGCAGGACGTCAAGAACGAAATCCTGGAGCGAAAACTGGCGACCCTCATCACGGGAAGCGCCTCGGTCTCCGACAGCGATGTCCGAAAAGAATTTGAGAAGCGCAACACGAAGGTGAAGTTCGAGTATGCGTTCCTCTCGCAGGATGACATTCGCAAGGCCCTGCATCCCACCGACGAAGAACTGAAGGCCTTCTACACGCGCAACCAGGCCCGCTACAAGGACTCAATTCCGGAGAAGCGCAAGATCGAATACGCCTTCCTCGACAAGAGCAAAGTCCTGGCGCAGACCCAGGTGACCCCTGAGGAGTTGCAGGCCTACTACAACCAGCATCGCGAAGAGTTCCGTGTGCAGGAAGAGGTGAAGGTCAGCCATATTCTGGTCAAGACTCCGCCTGCGGGCCCCGATGGCAAGGTCGACGAGAAAGGTGTCGAGGAGGCGCGCAAGAAGGCCGAAGACGTCCTGAAGCAGCTCAAAGGCGGGGCGAAGTTTGAGGATCTCGCCAAGAAGTACTCAGACGACCCGGGCAGCGCGAAGCAAGGTGGCGAACTTGGTTGGATTGGCCGCGGTCGTACTGTGCCCGAATTCGAGAAGGCTGCCTTTTCCCAGGCCAAGGGTCAGACCAGCGATCTGGTGAAGAGCAGTTACGGCTTCCACATCATCCGCACGGAAGACAAGCATGAAGCGCATCTCAAGACGCTCGACGAAGTAAAAGACCAGATCGAGCCGCTGATTCGGCAGCAAAAGACGACCCGGGCGCTCGATGCTGCCGGCAATGCGTTGCTCGATCAGGCTCGCACTCAGGGCCTCGAGAAAGCCGCCGCCGCCAAAGGCGTGAACCCGGTCACCACCGATTTCGTCGGCCGCACCGACGTGTTGCCGGGAGTCGGCTCTTCCCCGCAATTGATGGATGCGGTCTTCAGCGAGCGTGAAAAGTCGCCGCCTGATATGGCTCAACTCGGCCAGGGAGTCGTAGTGTTTCAGCTTCTTGGGATTAAGCCTCCGGCCACGCCGACGTTCGAGGAAATCCGCTCAAAGCTCGAAAACGACTTCAAGAATGAGCGTGCTGGCATCCTCCTGAACCAGAAAACTCAGGAGTTGTCCGATCGTGCCAAGAGCGAGCACGACCTGAAGAAAGCAGCCAAGGAATTGGGCGCAACCGTGAAAACCAGCGACTTCGTCCTTCCCGAGGGCCAGGTTCCGGATGTCGGCAGCATGGCGGGCCAGGCCTCCGTGGCATTCACCATGAAACCCGGCGAGATCAGCGGTCCCATCACTGCCGGAACCAACGGCGTCGTGCTCACCGTGCTCGAAAAGCAGGAGCCCACGGAACAGGACTTCGCCGCCAAAAAAGATCAGATCCGCGATGGCCTCCTGCACAACAAACAACAGGATCTCTTCGGCATGTTCCTGGCGAACCTCCGGCAGCAGATGGAGAAGTCGGGGAAGATCAAGATCAACGAACAGGAGATGAAGAACCTGACGAAAGGTCAGGGTGGTGGGGAAGAGGGCTTCTAAACGACGACCCCCAGGTGCGGTGTTGCATTGCCCGGGGACACTCTCAGCGTAAGAAATCTCACGAACTCCATGTAAAGACGACGAATGCCTTTCCCTCGCGCCACTGGTATTCTTCTGCATCCAACCTCGCTTCCGGCGCGAGGCGGCGTCGGCGATTTTGGTCCAGCGGCCTATGGGTTCGTCGATTTCCTGGCCGCGGCGCGCCAGGGTCTCTGGCAGGTCCTTCCTTTAGGTCCGCTAGGCTACGGCAATTCTCCTTATTCCGCCACGTCGGCATTCGCCGGCAATCCGCTCTTGATCAGCCTCGAGCGCCTGGCGGACCACGGCTGGATCGACCGCTCGCTGATCGCGCAACTGCCCGAAGCCAACGGGCCCGTAGAATACGCCGCCGTATTTCCGAGCAAAATGCCATTGCTGGCGCAAGCCGCCCGCAACTTTGCCAAGACCATGCAGGGAAATGCCCGCGCCCGCTTCGAGCGTTTCCGCCAGGAGAATGCGGAGTGGCTGGAAGATTTCGTGCTCTTCGATGGCCTGCGCGCGCATTACAAACTCGCCAACTGGAATGAGTGGCCTCGCGAACTGGCGCATCGCGAACCGGCCGCGCTCGACAAGGTACGGCGCGACATGGCCGACGATTTGATGATGCGCCGTGTCCTGCAGTTCGCTTTCGCGGAGCAGTGGCGTGCCTTGCGCCACTATTGCGCCCAGCGTTCGATCCGCATCATGGGCGACATCGCGATCTTCGTTAATTACGACAGCGCCGACGTCTGGATGCATCCGGAGCTGTTCCGGCTCGATGGAGATCGCAATCCCGAGGTCGTCTCGGGAGTACCCCCAGACTTCTTCAGCGCGACGGGCCAACGCTGGGGAAATCCGCTCTACCGCTGGGACGTGATGAAGCAGCAGGGTTATCCTTGGTGGGTGGCACGCTTGCGCGCGGCCACGCAGCACTGCGACTACATTCGTCTCGACCACTTCCGCGGCTTCGCTCAGTTCTGGGAAATCGCGGCCAGCGAGCCCACCGCCATCCACGGCCATTGGGTAGATGGTCCCAAGGACGATCTGTTTGTGAAAGTGCGCGAGGCCCTGGGTGGGCTACCGTTCTTCGCCGAAGATCTGGGCTACATTACCCCCGACGTGCACGCACTGCGCCGGCGATTGCAGATCCCCGGCATGGCCGTGCTGCAATTTGGGTTCGGAGACGTGGGCGCGCACATGTATCTGCCGCAGCAACTCACCCCCGACACTGTCGTCTACACCGGAACCCACGATAATGACACCCTTGTCGGTTGGTGGTCGAGCGGTGCCACTGCCGACGAACGCCGCCACGCGGAAGCATATTTCGGCTGCGCTGCCGACGGCATGCACTGGTCGTTCGTGCGCGCGGCACAAGGGTCGGTCGCGAGTCTTTCGGTGATCCCGTTGCAGGATATTCTTGGCTTGGGCAGCGAAGCCCGCATGAACACGCCCAGCGAGAATGACGGAAACTGGCGTTGGCGGCTGCAACCGGGCGCCTTGACGCAAGAGCTCGCCGCGAAACTGGCTCAGCTCGCAGAAGTGACGGATCGTTTGCCCCAGCCCCTTCCTGTGCCTCCTGAAGAAGAATTCGCAGCCTAGCGCTTCTCAGATGGAGCCGCGGGCGTCCCCGGCGGACTTGTCGTCCCATCAGATAGACCTTCGAGTTCCACTCGCGCGAGTTTGAGAACGCGAAGGCGCAATGTAGCTCCAGCAAAAAGTGGATTCCCGCGTCCGTACTCGGCATCAGCAGGACGCCCCGCGCTCCGAGCAGTTACTTTCGAGTTCCCCTCGCGTCGGATTCACCAACATTTCATTTGCCTTTCATCCAGGCGAAAAGTTGGCGCGCTAACAATGTAACCATGCCCATTCTGTCGCCCCTCGAAGATTCCGTCCACACGGGTGTGCTCGCCCATGCTCCCGCGCTTGCCGGATTGCCGGGATTCGCCAGCAAGCTCTTGCCGCTGGAGCAGGTTCATGACCTCTACCAGAGATCCCGCAAAGGACGCGAGCATTCGGTCCTCGAAAACCTGCTGTGCGAGATGAATATTGATCTGCAGGTGAATTCCGCCGACTTCGAGCGTATCCCGAAGAAGGGGCCGGTGGTGGTTGTCGCCAATCATCCTTATGGTTTGCTCGACGGCGCCGTGCTCGCCGTAGTGCTGGCGCGTGCGCGTCCTGACGTCAAAGTCTTGACCAACTTCCTGCTCGAAGGCGTGCCTGAGCTCGAGCAGTGCTGCATCTTCGTCGATCCCCTGCGCACACGCCACTCTAAAGAGCGCAACCGTCGCGCCCTGAAGCAATCCATGGAGTGGTTGCACCAAGGCGGCATGCTCGCCATTTTCCCCGCGGGCGAGGTGTCTCATTGGCAAATGCCGCAAGGCCCTGTTGCCGATCCGCGCTGGAATGAAACGGCGGCGCGACTGATCCGCAAGACTGGCGCCGCTGCCCTGCCTGTTTTTTTCTGCGGACAGAACAGCTTGCGTTTCCAATTCGTGGGCGCGTTGCACTCCCGGCTTCGCCTGGCATTCCTGCTGCAAGAATTCCTGCAGCAACAAGGCAAACAGGTCGCCTTGCGAATCGGCAGCACCATACCCGGCGACGCAATCGAAAACATTAACAGCGATCAGGTCGCCACCCAATATCTGCGCTGGCGGACGTACCTGCTGGGCGAAAGGGGTAAGGTAAAAGCATCTAGAGCGGCAGCGGTGCACGCGGTTTTGCCACAAAGGAAAGACGAAGCCATTCTCCCGGGCTTGCCCCGCGAACTCCTGCTTCGCGATCTGGAAGGGCTCAGTCCACGGCGCCGCCTCGCTGAAAACTCTGACTACACGGTGTACTCAGCCAAAGCCGGGGAGATCCCGCATCTTCTTCAGGAAATCGGTCGCCTGCGCGAGGTCACGTTTCGCGCCGCGGGGGAAGGCACAGGACGACGTTCTGACCTCGATGATTTCGACTCCTACTACTGGCACCTGCTGTTATGGAACAAATCGAAACAGGAGTTGGCCGGCGCGTATCGAGCGGCTAACACGGCCGAAGTCGTCGCCGAACGCGGCATCGAGGGTCTCTACACCAGTACGCTCTTTCGCTATGACGCCCGGCTCCTGAAGAAGATTGGCCCAGCGCTGGAGTTGGGCCGGTCCTTCGTCCGCCCGGAATATCAGCGCCAGTACGCGCCCCTGTTGTTGCTGTGGAAAGGCATCGCCCGCTTAGTGAGCAGGAGGCCGGAAACGCCGGTGCTGTTTGGCGCTGTCAGCGTCAGCAACACGTACAGCCGCGCCTCCCGCGAACTCATCTTTTCCTTCTTCGAAGAGCGGAAGCGACAGGACGAACTCGCCGGATTGGCCGGACTGGTAACGCCGCGACGCCCATTTCGTCCCGGAAGGCTCCGCAACTGGGACTGCCGGGCAGCCTGCAAAGCCCTGCGTGATCTCGACGAACTCTCCCAGCCGATTGCCGATGTCGAGCTCGACGGCAAGGGACTTCCCATTCTCCTGAGGCAGTACGCTAAAGTGGGCGGCAAATTCCTGGGCTTCAATGTCGACCGCAAATTCTCTGACGTATTGGACGGACTGGTGCTGGTAGACTTGCGCGAAACCGAGCCGACCGTGCTGGAGCGCTACATGGGCCGCGAAGCCGTCGCGGAGTTTCGCCGCCATCACGGGCTTACGTAGTCGCGTTTGCCACGAGTTCGTGCGATGAGTTGGTGACGCTTTGAAAGGCGCCGCGTCAGCTTCGAGCGTTTGCAACGGGTGCCCCATCCTAACCTCGCGTTCTGTGCGAGGTTAGGGTGGGGACTTTTCCGGCACCTGTCCCGGGTCAGGGTGGGGACTCTTCCGGCACGCCACGCGCCTCAATCTCCTGCTCTGGCGTTCTTGTCATTCCGACGCCGAACGCGGCGGAGGAATCTGCGATGCTACGGCCGTCAAAAATTGGAGTCACATCACCGCACCGTCCTTCTGCACTGGAGTTGGCGCGTGGCTCTTCGTTATGTGAAAACACTAATCCCGAAAAGGGCAAGAACAAAATCCTGCCTGGATGGATTAGCGTAAGCGGCGGTGATCGGAAGATTCCGCATTCGGCGCCGAAATGATAAGGTCGGGGCAGCCGTTTCCAGCCACAGACAACACTAGAGATTTTTCAATATCGATTCGGTTGGCGTGATGCAAGTCTCGGGCCCGGCTCCCAAAGCGTGATCAATCTGCTCGCCGACCTCTGCGAGCATCGGCGGAGTCATGCGTCTCTGGAGTTCTTCAAAGAGCTGCCGTTCTTCCTTGCGGATATGGCCGGAAAGCGTCTCGGCGAACCGTCGCACTCCCGCTTCATCGAGCGCTCCTGCAGCCGATTGCGCAAAGTATTCGCGCAATTGCTTGTGCTCCGCCACCAACTCGTCGGCTAATGAGACAAGGTCTGGATATTGCCGGGCGGCAGGGAAGAGATGCTTCTCTTCCGCGGCGAAATGAAACCGGATTTCCTGTTCGAAATGCTGTTGAATTTCCGACTGCCATGCCTTCACTTCCCCCGGCGTAGCCAGTGCAGCCCGGTTGATTCGTACGCACAAAGCCAAAGCATGCTGGTGCTGGCGGGAAAGTGGGACGAGATTCGGATCGCGAAGCATGCCTTCCATTATCTGCCAAGCGGCAATCTTTCACGTGGCCGGCCCATTAAGCCAAAGTCTAGGAAGGAATTCTTTCGGGCCACACAGCCGCCAGCACGAGCGCCACCGCGATTCCCAATGACACTTCCACACAGCGATGGATCGCGACGATCCACGGCGAAGTCGCTCGTGGTACCAGCATAATGATGGTCAGCGTGATTCCGGCGAACCGGTAGGCGCTGCGATCCACCTTCAAAAGTAGACAAACCAGCCCGGTGCCGGCCATGGCCGCCCCGAAGGCAATCAGGTTTCCTCCAACATAGGACGACAGGAATCCTCCCACGGCGCCGCCGAGCACGGTTCCCGCCAGCCGCTTCCACGATACCGTCCATGCTGCACCCAGCGAAGATTGCATGACCACAATGGTCGTCACCGTTGCCCAGTAAGGCTCGGGCATATGCAGACTCTGCGCGATTAGCTGCGAGGCCAGCGCCGCAATCGTCGTGCGCGCAATGTGCGAAAGCGAGTTTCGTTCCTCGGCGACAACCGTGACCGCACTCCCCATAGCGCTCTCCTGAGGTTCGACATTCTACGTGGGAATTGGTATTGGACGCTGCCCTCCGGTGCTTTACTAATTTCCCTGCAACATTGAGAATGGAAAGTTCGCTTGCGTCTGATGCTGCGGCCCGTGGCGCTCACTCCGCCACCTCCGCAATGCCCTGAGTCGCGAGCGCAGGAGCCCTCATATGCCCGCAAGTGGTGAACTCATCCGCATGATGAACTACATCGACGACATCAGCACAACGCTGCGCCGCATCAGCGCCAATCTCAACACCATCACGGAAGATGAGCGCAAGCGCCTCTCCGAGTACATGGGAACGGCCGCCAACGGCTTCGGGGAGGTCCTGTCGCAACTGCAAAAGGGCGGGAACAAGTAGTGGCCGAGGTGCACACCATTGCGGTGATCGGGGCCGGCACGATGGGCCGCGGAATCGCCCACGCCGCCGCGCTCGGCGGTTACCGCACCATCCTCGAAGACATTCTTCCCAACGCGCTGCGCCGAGCCGAGTCAGAAATCCGCACCAATCTGGACAAGGCGGTCGAACTCGGCAAAGTCACCGCGAGCGGCGCGAAGGCCGCGTTCTCCCGTCTGGAATTCGCTGGTTCGGTGGATGAAGCGGCGCGCCAGGCCGATGTGGTCATCGAGGCGGTTCCGGAAGAACTCGAGTCCAAGATCGAGATTTTCACCCTGCTCGATAAAATCTGCCGCCCCGCGACCGTGCTCGCCTCCAACACCAGTTCACTCAGCCTTACCGAAATCGCCAGCGTCACCTACCGGCCCCGGAAAATCGTCGGCATGCACTTCTTCAATCCCGTGCACAAAATGAAGCTGCTCGAAATCGTGCGCGCGCTCGAAACCGACGACGACACGCTGGCCACGGCCGTGAACGTCGGCCAGCGCATGGGGAAAGAAGTGGTCGTCATCAAGGAATCGCCGGGCTTTGTCACCAGCCGCATCAACGCCATGATCGGCAACGAAGCTTTTTACATGCTGCAGGAAGGGATCGCGAGCGCCGAGGACATCGACAAAGCGCTCAGGCTCGGCCTCAATCATCCCATGGGTCCATTTGAGCTAGTCGATCTGGTCGGGCTCGACACACGCCTGCACATCCTCGAATACCTCCACAAAACGCTGGGTGAGAAATTCCGCCCCGCGCCCCTGCTGGTGCAGTACGTGAAAGCCGGAAGGCTGGGCCGCAAGTCCGGACGCGGAGTATTTGAGTATCCGGAGAAGAAGACCGAGCCAGCGCCGGTCGCCGCAAGATAGTTAGACCTTTCATCGGGATCATCCCCGAGAAGCGGCGAAGCAGTCCATAGCGAATCTCATTCGTTTGGATGTTGACTGCCCTGTCGTTCTGCTGCAACCTAAGTCTCCCCATCTTCCCCGATCCCCCAAATACCAACCTGAGGCCCTCCCAACTTGGAAGGGAGGGGTCACTATCCACGAAGACAACCGGAAGCCGAGCCCGCGCCAGCAGCATGTAATTCAGTTGGTAGCCAAGGGACTAAAGAATCGGGAAATAGCGAGCAAGTTGGGAATAGGTGAGCATGTCGTTCGAAACTATCTCAGCATCATCTACGACAAGGTGGGTGTGAGCAATCGCGTTGAACTTGCGCTCTGGTATGAGGCAAGATTGCACGAGCGCAGATTTCGAAGGAAGCGCTAGCTGGCATGCCATCTCTGACTTCAGGAGAAGCACAAGCAGACGCAATAGGTATCACGTTAAACCGTGAGCCGCATCACTGCGTCTGAATTGACCGCCTCCTACACTTGCAAGCGGTGATGTATTGCGCTCCCGGGCGGTCTTGCTGGTCACCATTGGGTGAAAGGCCGCTGGGGGCGCTCTAACTATTCCCACGGCCTGTCTTGTCGTTGGACGCCACTCGTCAACGCGAACATCCCATCCGGAAATATAGCGGCGAGCCCAACCGTATCTTTACAGTTGACCAGATCCCCCTTGAACCCGCTTCTGAGATCCGGCGATAGATGATCCCAGCCAGCGTCCCCGCCGCGCCGACGAGCATGCCTTTCGATTCACAAACAAGATTTCGGCGGCCCCCGTTGCAGAGGCCGCCGCTGATGTCCCTGAACTTCGCGCCTACTTGTTGATGTCGTCCTTGGCTTCCAGCCGCTTGATGGCCCCCTCGATGAACACTTTGTTCTGTTCCGGAGCCCCCGCTTCGGCGACTTTCATTTCTTTCACGGCATTGTCGAAGTCCCCCTGCGAGGAATAGACCCGGGCCATGCCGGAGTGCGTGAACCACAGATCGGGATGGGCTTTTGCATTCTTGCGCCATACCTCATAAGCTTCCGCGTCCTTCTTTTGTCCCTTCAACGCGAAGGCGTATTGGTGAAGTTGTGCCGGCGTAGCGATTTCGAGCGCCTTGTCATGCGCGACCTTGGCCTCGTCTTTCTTGCCCATCGCGTCCAGGATTTGCGACTTGGTCATGTAATTGTCGTAGCGGGGCTCGGTTCCGATGGAGCGGGTTTCATATTCCAGCGCTTCGTCGAGGTCGACCTTGTGCGCCAGCAGGTAATTGGCGGCATCGTCCCAACCATCCCAGGTGTATTGCGAGAGCCCCTGCAGTTGCTGGTGCAGACTGGCGATGACGATGTTGTTCACGTCCGCCGAGACTTTGAAGGGCACGGCGACTTTCTCCCAGCGCATGGTCACCACGGCCGAGTCGTCGGTGGGTTGGTCCACTTCATAGAGCAGCGCTTCCTGCATTGCCACCGTCTGCGGGTTCACGTTGATGCGCAACGCATCTGACGATTCTTTGTAGGTGAAGCTTCCCCACGCGGTATTGACCTTGGAAAAAATCACGGTCCACTGATCTTGGTTCGGAATCATGTGGAGGCCGTATGTGCCTTTGTCGAGAGGCTTGCCTTCGATGCTGACCGGATCGGTGAAAGTAATGGTTGTGTTCTCATTGGCGCCGGCCCGCCAGACCTGTCCGTAGGGCACGACCTTGCCCCAAATGGTGCGGCCTTTGACGAGTGGACGGTGATACTTCACGGTGATGTCGGTGATCCCAATGCGCTGCGTGACCGAGGCGCGCTGGCTGTCGCGAGGCAGGTTGAGTTGTGTCGATTGCGCAAATGCGGTGCTGGCGACGAGCAGCAGCACGAGTCCAAACACGACGGGAGCATGTCGCTTGTACACGGGAATCCTCCTCAATTTGTTCTTCGATGGAGTGACGGGTAGCCCCTGTGCAAACAGAGTGAGACGAAGAGACTGCCCGTCATCTGCGAGATAATTTTGTTTTACTGAACGGACCTGGAGTGACACGGAGTCTTTAGACGAAACCCGAGGGAACAAGGTGAGCAAGGCGACAAGAACTGGTAGCGCCGCCGTCTCGGCGGCTGTCGGGCGGGCAGCCTGGGTCTCGCCCGCCTGGCGAGGGCGGAACGCCCTCGGGATAGCCGGCAGGATACCGGCGCTACACTCGAAGACACCACATAACATCGCCGCATATGTTATCCGCAGCTAACTTTTCTCCGTGAAGGAGAGTCTAACTGCGTGAGGAATCCTCCACATGCGTGGAACTTTCCTTACAGCGGCCGCGTACCTCTACCAGATGCACAGGGGCGGGACGTGAGACCCCCCGCTCAACCTTAAACCCGGGACCCCCAGGCGCTGCCCGGTGTCTGGGGGCATACCTATGAGACTGCTCGGCGACATCCTCCGGCAATCGCTCGCCACTTTGTGGGCGCATAAGCTGCGCTCGTTTCTCACCATGTTTGGAATCGCTTGGGGAGTGGGCTCGTTGCTGCTGCTGGTTGGTCTGGGCGAGGGCTTTCGCAGCGGGCAGGCCAAACAGTTGGCGACCCTGGGACAAGACATCATGTTCGTGTTTCCAGGACGAATTCCTGCCGTGGAAGGAAGCCTGCAGTCAGGCCAGACTTATCACTTCACCTATGACGACTACGTGGCGCTGCGCCGTGATGCCCACACCCTGTATGCTACTTCTAAAAAATTGTCATCTTGAGCGGAGTGAGGCGCCAGCCGAACGCAGTCGAAAGACCCCAATGCTGCCTGGATCTTTCAAGAAGCCGATATGCATTTCCATTGCGAGCCAGCAGCGCCGCGCCGTGACGCTCTGTCCGCATAGCGGGCCATCGCTCGCAAAAACTTTAATCGATTGTCATCCAGATCCTGACACCTAGTCCCTCAGCAGTTGTCGCGCAATGACCAGTCGCTGAATCTCGCTCGTCCCCTCGCCAATTGTGCACAGCTTCACATCGCGATAGAACTTCTCCGCAGGATAATCCTTGATGAACCCGTACCCGCCGTGAATCTGCACGCCTTCATTGGCGCAGCGCACGGCCACTTCGCTGGCGTACAGCTTGGCCATCGACGACTCGAGCGTGGTCTTCATGCCTGCATCTTTCATCGCCGCCGAGCGCAGAGTGAGCAACTTGGCAGCTTCGATTTCAGTAGCCATGTCGGCCAGCTTCCACTGGATCGCCTGGAATTCGCTGATAGCTTTGCCGAACTGCTTGCGTTCTTTCGAGTAGCGCAGTGCCGCTTCGTACGCCCCCTCCGCCATGCCGAGCGACAGCGCCGCGATGGAAATCCGCCCTCCGTCGAGCACGCGCATCGCGTCGATGAAGCCGTCGCCTTCGTGCCCCAGCAAGTTTTCTGCCGGAAGAAAGCAGTCCTCGAAAATCAGCTCCGCCGTATCGCTGGCCCGCAGCCCCAGCTTGTTCTCTTTCTTCCCAGGACGAAAGCCCTTGGAATCTTTTTCAACGATGAACGCCGACAGTCCGTGCGTGTGCGCAGCCCGGTCGGTCACCGCGATGACCACGAGCACGTCGGCGTAGTGGCCATTCGTGCAGAACGTCTTGCTGCCGTTGAGCACCCATCCGCCTTTTGCCCTGGACGCGGTCATGCGCGCGCTGCCCGCATCTGATCCCGACGACGGCTCTGTCAATCCCCATGCGCCGATAAACTCTCCGGTGGCAAGCTTCGAGACGTACTTCTTTTTCTGCGCTTCGTTGCCCGCCAGAAAAATATGATTCGAGCACAGCGAGGTATGCGCGGCCACGATGATCCCGACCGAGCCATCGACGCGCGACAACTCCTCGATCGCGGTCACGTACTCCACATAGCCCATGCCGGCCCCGCCATACTCCGGCGGAAAGACCATTCCCAGCATGCCGAGCTTGCCCAGTTCCTTGATGGTGCCCATCGGGAACTCACCCGCCTCGTCCCATTTCATGACGTTGGGCAGAATTTCGCGTTCGGCAAATTCGCGCACGCTCTTTTTAAGTTGCAGTTGTTCGTCGTTGAGCTGGAAATCCAAAATGCCTCCGGAGAGTGGCGAAACGCTGCCGCGCGAGCCAGAACTGCGCGTTACAAGCGCCACAACTTGAACGTTCGATTAGAGCATGATGTACGCAGCGAGAAAAGTTACCTGAAGAGCGAAAGATCAGAATCGCGCAAAGTAGCATGGATAGAGGGTTCGAAGGCACCTCATGAACGCGCTCCGACCGACCGAACGGTTAGAATGTTTCGCCAATTCACGCGCGCTCACATAGGGACAGACGCCCTCGCCCGGATTCACGTAGGGACAGACGCCCTCGTCTGTCCGGTCGAGCGAAGCTCGACTGCCTTTTCCGGGAAGGCACAGCCGAGGCGATTGTCCATTAGGAACGACGAAGCTAGGAACGACGAAGCGGCAGGTATCCTGCCGTTCGGACACCAACCATGCGGGTCTGTAAAAAGAATATTTGTATCAGGCCACGCGAGATTTGTAGCGCCGGCATCCTGCCGGCTGTCCAGAGGGCGTCCCGCCCTCGCACTTGGCCGGCGAGACCCCGGCGCTACTGTCTAACGCATAACCGCGTCCGCTCCGCTGGCCAGGAACCGCTCGAATACCTCATTCGAAACCAATCGCCCGCGCGACGTGAGGCGCACCCAATCGCCTTCCCAATCAATTAGCCCGAAGCTCGCGAGGTCCACCAGCACTGCCCCAAGCGCTGTCACCACGCCCGTCCCAAACTCACTGCGTACTTGCTCCAGATCGACCCCGCGGGTCAGCCGCAATCCCAGGAAAAATGTCTCCTCGAGAGCCGCCTGCCGCGAAACCTCTGTCCGCTGCACCGATGCGCCCGCGACGTACGCCTCCAGCGCATCCGCCGTCGCAAAGCGCACTGCCGCAAACTCCTCGCTCGCGGATTTCAACATCGAATGCGCATCCACCCCAAATCCCACATAAGGCTCCCGGGTCCAATACTTCAGGTTATGCCGCGACTCGAAACCCCCGCGCGCAAAATTAGAAATCTCGTACTGCGTGATCCCTGCGCAATTCAATTGCTCGCATGCTCTTTCGTACAACTCGGCCGTCAACTCCTCGTCCGGAACGAAATGTGCATGGTACTTCGTGCCCCCGGCAATCAGTTCGCGTCCCAAGCGCGAGTCTTCATCTACCTCGAGCATATAGACGCTCACGTGCGGAACGCCCAGCGCGATCACCGACTCGAGCGACTCCTTCCAGCTTTCCGCGGTCTGGTGCGGAAGCCCGGCAATCAGATCGACGTTGATGTTAGAAATCCCGGCCCCGCGCAGGCGCACGATGTCGTCCAGCACGGTTTCCCTTTTGTGCAGGCGCCCAACCGAGGCCGCCTCCCGGTCCACAAACGATTGCACCCCCAGGCTGACGCGGTTCACTCCACATCTCAGCAGAGTCTCCACGACCGCCGGAGTCAGCGTTCCGGGAGCACATTCCACCGTAATTTCCGTCTCGGGCACCAGACGAAAATTTTGCCGCACCGTGACAAACAATCGCTCCAGTTGATGAGAATCTAGAATAGTGGGCGTTCCCCCGCCCAGGTAAACGGAATCTGCGTCGCGTTCCAGGCGAGCGCCCATCTGCCCGGCGCTCTCTGGAGTAGTATGGATGTCCGCGCACACGCGATCCAGGTAGCGATCGAACACCGCGCGCGAAAACACGTCAGACGCGAAGTTGCAATACGTGCACTTCGTGCGGCAGAAGGGAACGGAAAGATACAGGCCGAGTGGCATCCCCATTGATTATCCCACTTCCAGCACGTGTCCCTGCTGCGTGTGCAAACTATCGGCCCTTTGTTACATCAGACTAGCCCTCGCATGCTGCCTCGCGTCGTCATTACAGGAATGGGTGTGGTCAGCCCCAACGGGATCGGGAACGACGCATTTGCTCGTGCCGTTCTGGCCGGGAAGTCGGGCGTCAAGCGCATCTCGCGCTTCGATCCCTGCTGCCTGCCCGTGCACATTGCGGGGGAGATTCCCGACTTCAACGAACTCGCTTGGGTCGACGCGCGCGAACGCAAGCACGTATCGCGCGTTGTTCCGCTGGCGATGGCCGCGTCGGCGGAAGCCCTCGAAGATGCCGCGCTCGATCATGCCTCCATGTCGCTCGAGGAACAGCGCGAGATCGGCATCGTCCTCGGCTCCGGCGGCGGCGCGCAGGAATTTTCCGAGGAGCAATACCGCCTCTGGCACTCGGGCCACGTCAAGCAGGTGAGCCTGTTCTGCATTCCCAGCGGCACCATGGGCACGATCTCCAGCGAAGTCTCCATGCGCTTTGGTTTTCGCGGCTACAGCCATGTCGTTACGGCCGGATGTACCTCTTCGAGCGACGCCATTGGCTTCGCGTACCAGCACATTCAAGCCGGAGTGCAGCCCATGTTCCTGGCCGGCGGCGTCGATGCTCCCATTACGCCCGGAATCATCAAAGGCTACTCCCTGCTTCGCGCCTTGACGCAATCGTGGAACGATCACCCTGAGCGCGCTTCGCGCCCCTTCTCCGCCGATCGCGACGGCTTCGTGCTCGCCGAAGGCTCCTGGATGTTTCTGCTGGAAAATTACGAGCACGCACGCGCCCGTGGCGCCCGCATTCACGCCGAGATCGCCGGATACGCTGCCACCTGTGAAGCCTTCCATCGCGTGCGTATGAGTGATAACCCCGAAGAACCCGCGCGCGCCATCACCCTCGCGCTCGAAGAGGCCCAGGTTGCGCCAGAAGATATTCAGTACGTGAACCTGCACGGCACCTCGACCGAAATGAACGATCGCGTGGAGACGCAAGCTCTCAAGCTGGCACTGGGAGAAAAGCAGGCGCGCAAGATCCCGATGTCCGCTCTGAAATCGCAGATCGGGCACGCCCAGGGTGCGTGCGGCTCCGCTGGACTTGCGGCCACACTGATTGCCATGCAGTCCGGCCAGCTCCCGCCTACCATCAATCTCGACCAGCCCGATCCGCATTGTGACTTGGACTATGTCCCCGACGTGGGTCGCAAAACTCAGATCGAGCACGCCATCTGCAACTGCGTGGGCTTCGGATCGAAGAACTCCGCCCTCGTGTTACGTCGGTTACCCGAAGGACGCTAGAAACCTGTAGCCTCGCGCCCACCGCCTCGCTAAAATTCGCCATCGTGGGCACTCGCTTTCCGGCGTTCATTGCGATTCTCGCCCTGGGGATCGTGCCCCGGGCTCACAGCCAGAACAGCGCTTCCGCCCCACCCAGCTACCTCATGCGTCTGGTGCACGCGCGCAGTTACGAAAACATATGCGTCCTGGTCCGCGCCGACGGCCAGTATCACTGGGAGCGCGAGACCGCACAAAAAACGGAGATCTTCGAAGGAACTCTGGCATCCACCGACCTGCAACGCATTCAGCATTGGCTGGCAGCCGATGAACTCTTCGATCTCACCGACGACAAAATCGTGAGGCCCGCCGCCGCGGAACACGATGTGCAACTCATCCTGAGCGTGCATCGCTCCGGCTACTGGCAAAACCTGACCTTTCCGGTGCTCTCCTCCTGGGAGCCGTATCACGAAAGCATCGTGCCACTAGTCGACTGGCTCGAGGAGCTCCGCAAAGTGAAGAACAGAGTGAAGCTGAGGGAGGAAGCTGCCAGAAATAACTGTCTGCCACCACCGAAACTGGAACTCAAAACCCGACCGCATTGAGTGAAGCTGCGAGCTTCGAGCCACGAGCTACGAGCCAAGGCGCATCGAACTGTTGATTCCAACAAAGAGCTGATTTCTGAAAGACGCGGCGGGTGCCCATCCTAACCTCGCGTTCTGTGCGAGGTTACGGTAGGGATTTCCGGAAGCTCCGAAGCCCGTAGCTCGAAGCTCGTAGCTCGAAGCCCCTAGCTCGAAGCCCGTAGCTCGAAGCTCGCAGCTCGCGCCTTTTTCCATCTTTGCCCTCCGCCGCACCATCTATTACCCTTGAAGCAGCGTTCATGGCGAATCAGGAAGAGGAAGTACTAGGAAAAGCGTACGATGCCCGCCTTATGCGGCGGCTGCTCACCTACCTGCGCCCCTACACATGGCAGGTGACGGTAGCTCTCATAGCCATCATTCTGAAGGCCATTCTCGACGTCCTCGGCCCCTTCCTCACCAAAACCGCCATCGATAAGTACCTGGCCCACGCCCCCGGCTCGCACTCGATTCTGGATTCCTGGTTGAGTTCTCAGCCCATGAAGGGCATCGCGCAGATCGCCCTGCTCTACGTAGGGACGCTGGTCCTGACCTTCTTCTGCGAATTTCTTCAAACCTACTACATGCAGTGGACCGGCCAGATGGTGATGTTTGACCTGCGCAGCCAGATCTTCCGCCATCTCCAGCGCATGCACATCGGCTTCTACGACAAGAATCCCGTCGGCCGCCTGGTCACGCGCGTCACCACCGACGTCGACGCCCTGAACGATATGTTTACCGCCGGCGTGGTCTCGATTTTCGAGGACGTCTTCGTGCTGGCCGGCATTCTCGCCATCATGCTGTGCATGGACTGGAAGCTGGCCCTGATCACTTTCGCGGTGCTGCCGCTGATTTTCTGGGCGACGATGGTCTTCCGCGTGAAAGTGCGCGACTCTTACCGGCGCATTCGCGTCGCCATCGCGCGCATCAATTCCTATCTTCAGGAAGCCGTCTCCGGCATGCTGGTGCTGCAGTTATTCAATCGCGAGAAGCGTGCCCTCCGGCAATTCTCAAAGATCAACGCATCGCACATGGAGGCGTTCAAGGACGCCATCATG
>QIAH01000117.1 GCA_003225465.1 Acidobacteriota bacterium
ATCCGTTTGCCGCTGCAAAGTCGAGGATTTTGGCGAAGTCCCAGGCAGGACAACCCAGAGTCGAGAAGGCAATCGGGAGTTGCTGCGCCGGTGGTTCCCACGCGAATGATGAGCAGACCGCGCCGGCTGTGAGCGCACCCAGGAAACTACGTCGCGTGGTTTTCATGCGCAGCAACCTGCTTTCACAAAACATCGCTTCGCCGATCTTACCTCTCGGACAGCTTCTCGGCTGCAGTTCTCCAGTAAGCCTGATGGCCAATGTAGTCATCGTCCGCGAGGTTGGCAATAATCAGGCGCCGCAGTTCGAGCGGATCGATTTCTCCCTGCCGCCGGTAGACTACTTCCCCGCCGGGCCGAATCAGCATGGTATATGGAACGGCCGCATTCCATTCGGAATCAAAAGCGGACATGAGTGCGTAGATGTCAGTCGAGCCCAGCAGAAGGTTGCGGCTGGTAGCGTGTTGTTTGCGGAGAGCGGAAAGAACGCCAGGTTGCTCGTCCGGATAGTTAATGCTGACGGTCACCAGGTCGAATGCGCGGTGACCGTACATGCGGTATGTAGTTTCCAGATCGGGCAGTTCTTTAAAGCAGGGACCGCACCAGGTTGCCCAGAAATTCACCAGCACAAGTTTTCCAGTCTGATTCTGACGCAGCAATTTGAGTTCTTCGGCGCTGGCCGGCTGAATTTTTACGGGCTGGCTTTCGATTTCCGCGAGTTCCTGCTTGCGTCCTTCCTCCTTGTACATCCATTTCGTGGAACACCCGACCGAAGGAGTCTTGGCAACCGGCACCGGCTTGTCTGCAAGAAGAGCATCGATGGCGTTGCGCGCGTCCTTGAGCGTGACCAGCGGCTCGCGCGGATTGTTATCAACGCGCCCCTCGTAACGAAGCCTCCTCTCGCCATCGAAAATAAAAAGATGCGGAGTTGCGGTGGGGCCGTAGGCACGCGAAATCTTCTGCGTCTCGCCATCATAGAGATACGGAAAATTGAAATGGCGGTAGGCCGCGCGGGTTTTCATTTCCTCAAAAGAATCCCCGACGTCGGTGTAACCCATCTCATCGAGCCGTACGGCGTTCGGATTGTTGGGTTCGATCGCGACTAGAGCTACGCCCCGCTCCCGATAATCCGCAGCCAACTGCTTGATGCGACTCTCATAGAGTTGCGCCGTGGGACAGTGGTTACACGTAAACGCGATCACAAGCACCTTGCTCGAGGCGTAATCCTTCAAACAATGAGTGTGGCCGTCAATTCCAGGGAGGCAGAAATCGGGAGCCGAAGATCCGATCGCAAGAGTGGGCGGTCCGCCTTCATCGCAGACAGCGAAAAAAGAAGCAAATCGACCACGACCACGGACAAGAAATGCCACCGCATGCTCGTTGACTCCCTGTTGACTTACCTGCTTATCCAGTATTGAATCGTTTTATCATTGAATTATAAACACATGCTGAAGAGAACTTCCGGGAATCTCGCCCAACTCGCCGGCAGCCTCCTGGTGTTCGTTTGCCTAATCGGAGTCAGCAATCGATCTTCATTCTGCCAAATCGGTTCCAAAGCTGCCGAATCTAAAGTTGCGGTTGTATCCGTCGACGTCAACCCGAGACACTTGCTCAATTCATTCGACCCCGATCGATCCCTAGGCAGTTCGATTGACGTGCTGTCGCGCGACGGCATCGACAAGGTGTACACCCCACATATTATTCAAGAAGCGCTGTCGGCGGGATGGGGTCCGATCACTTACCGCAATAACACCGAGCTCCGCATGGCGGCCTGGCACTGGACCGAGAATGGAAGCTGGAGCGATCCCGTCCACCAAAGCGGATACTTCACCGGCAGCAGCGAGGTGAAGGAGCCGCTCCGCTACATCCTAGCGTACGCGCTTCCGCATCGCGGGTTCTCGACGAGCGGAGACCGTCCCGTGCAGGGCCCGAATCTGACGTACTGGAAGAGCAACCCATATCTCACGAGTAAATTCACAGGCGAAAGCGATGCCCTGCATCCGCAATGGGTGGTGATGGACCTACGTTCTCCGAAATCCATGAACGCGATCCGCATTGCATGGGCCAGCCCTTTTGCGAAGGTCTACCAGGTCGAATACTGGATCGGCAAAGATGCTCTGGATTTCGATCACGGACCCGATGGTGAATGGAGGCTCTTCCCTTCTGGAGCCATCAAGAACTCTGCCGGCGGCACCGTAACGCTTAGCCTTGCGCAGCAACCTGTCGCGACTCAGTTCGTGCGGGTCTGGATGACGGAATCGTCGAATACCTGCGATGTTCACGGTTCAGATGACGTCCGCAACTGCGTCGGCTACGCCATTCAGGAAATGCAAGCGGGCATACTCGGTGCGGACGGCGCTTTCACCGACGCTGTCAAAGATGCGACCCTCGAGAACGCGCCCACATTCGCCTCTTCGTCCATTGATCCCTGGCATTCCTCGGCGGACGTCAACGCCACCGGCAAGTATCAGCACAGCGGGTTCGATGTTTTCTTCACCAGCGGTATTACCAATAATCTGCCGGCGATGATTCCCGCCACGATGCTGTATGGCACGCCCGAGGACGCCGCTGCGCAGATCGCTTACATCGAGAAGCGGGGGTATCCAATCTCGTACATCGAGATGGGCGAAGAACCCGATGGCAAGCATGCCATGCCTGAAGACTATGGCGCGTTGTACATCCAATGGGCGACGGCAATCCACAAGGTAGATCCCAAGCTGAAGCTGGGAGGTCCGATCTTCGAGGGAGTGAACGAAGACATTCACGTCTGGCCCGACGCACGCGGCCGAACCTCGTGGATGGGCCGCTTCGTCGCGTATCTCAAGACGCACGGGCACATCTCCGACCTCGCCTTTGTTTCCTTCGAGCACTATCCGTTCGAGCATCCCTGCAGCATCACGTGGAAGAGTCTTTATGAAGAACCGGAATTGATGAAGCACATCCTTCACGTGTGGCGAGACGACGGCGTCCCGGAGAATGTTCCCCTCATGGTCACGGAGAGTCATCTGGCCGCAAGTCTGACCGGGCCCATGAGTACGATTTTCGCTGCACTCTGGCTGGCGGATAACGTGGGTTCGTTCTTCGAAGGAGGCGGCGCCGCTTTCTACCATTCCCCGATTCAGCCTCAACCGGTCGAGGACAGTTGTCTGGGATGGGCGAGTTGGTCGAACTTCGTTGCGGATAAGGATTACAACATCACCGGATATACTTCACTGTATTTCGCGGCTCACCTGATCAACTTCGAGTGGGTACAGCACCACTCCGGTATGCACCAGATGTTCCCCGCGTCCGTGAACATCAAAGACAAGGACGGCAACGCGCTGGCAACGACGTATGCCGTCCGGCGTCCAGATGGAAACTGGGCCCTGATGTTGGTCAACCGCGACGAGTCGAACCCGCATGCGGTTCGCGTGGCATTTGAAGATTCCGACAAACGAAGAGGCTTTTTCTCCGGACCAGTTGCCGTGACCTCGTTCGGAAGTGAGCAGTATGAGTGGAAGAACGATGGACCGAACAGTCACGCAGATCCGGATGGTCCGCCCATCGGCTTTCATGTGAATGCGAACGCTTCCACGATATTCACGTTGCCAAAGGCATCGATCACAGTGCTGCGCGGCCATGTAGAAGGCTTAACGAAGTAGCACGCGTTTCGAGGTCGCGATTCAGCGCTTCCGGGAACTAGCCGTCTTTACAGGAGAAAGGGTGATGAGGATAGCCGAGGCGGTTTTATTGCTATTTTTCAGTTTATGTTTTGTTTCGGATCTCAAACCCTTGCAGGCCGCCGAAAAACCAGACCGCCAGGTGGCCATCACGATCGACGACCTGCCGGCGGGCGCCTCTAAAATGATGTCCGCCGCCGAAATTACGGACATGACGTCGAAGCTGCTCACAACCCTGCGCGACCAGAAGGTGCCGGCAGTCGGATTCGTCAACGAGAAGAAGCTCTATAAGTTTGGTGAGGTTGACCAACACATTGCAGCTCTCCGGATGTGGCTGGACTACGGATTTGAACTTGGCAATCACACTTATAGCCATCTTTCCCTCAACCAGGTGCCGTTGCAGACATGGGAAGACGATGTGGTGCAGGGCGAGAACGTCATTCGCCTGCTGCTCGCCGACCACCACATGATGCTGCGCTACTTCCGGCATCCATTCCTGGATGTTGGCCGTGACCTCGAAACCCGGCGGCAGGCGGAACAATTTTTGGTACAGCGGGGATACCGCATTGCGCCCGTGACTCTGGATGCGTGGGACTGGATGTACGCGCCAGTCTACGACGATGCCAGGAAGCGTGGGGATGCGAAGCTTCAGGATGATCTCGTGAAGAGCTATCTTTCCTACAGCGACTCCGTGTTCGCCTACTCGGAACAGCTTTCCAAGCAAATCATGGGCCATGAACCGAAACAGATCCTGCTGCTCCATGGTAATCAACTGGAAGCCGACCACATTGGCGAGCTGCTCGATGTGCTGCGGAGACGTGGCTACCGTTTCGTTTCGTTAGAAGAAGCTCTGGGAGACCAAGCCTACAGCTTGCCGGACACGTACGTGGGAGAGGAAGGAACGGGCTGGCTGGATCACTGGGCGATCGCGATGGGAAAGCCTCCGCAGGGAGCGCCGGTGTTTCCACAATGGGTCATCGACCGCGCCAAAACGCTGCATCAGGCTCAGCCTTAGGCTCAACCGACCTCAGGGTTTCTTCGCGTCTCCGGCCGACACGGCGAGCAGATACCAGGACGCATGCGGGAGCCACTGCTCCTGCCATCGCCAATCATTGTCCGCGCCCGTCTGCTTGTGCGTGAGGTTGTAGTCGATATCGTCTTCGTCGCGGAAGCCGCTGGTGATCCCATTCGAGATGCCGCCGGGTGCGTTCGTGAACTCCCACGAGTCAAAGAACATGTATTGCGGATTGTTTCGCCCGATCCCATTCATCATGGAAGAATCGAACGGGTTCAGGCCAAGAATCCAATTCAGCTGATTCGCCGCGAAGGCGTGCAGCTTATTTTGGAAATCGGGGTCGTCGGGAAATTGCTTTGCCGACAGGTGCGCGGCGGCGGCCAGCGATGCCAACCGCGCGTTCTCACCCTGCCACCAGGGGGCCGCATCGCTGTTGTGCGGAAAGAAGAAACTCGTGTGCCGCTTCCCGGTCTTATCCTGCACAAGTTGCCGAGCGTAGCCAAATGGGTTGGCGACTTCGGTCGTCAGCGCCAATTGGGAACTGAGTGACTTCTTCACCGTCGCGAGAATCTCAATCTTCGTTTTCGAGTCGGCAATCTCGGAATAGTAAAGCAGGCTGATCACCGGGAATCCCGCATCGGAGGCATGGAAGAACGGCCGATCACCACCGTCGGCACGCCAGTAATCGTGGTATGGTCCAGTCGAAATCAAACGGGAGAGCAGGCTTTTGGCGCGCCGATCTGCAGCCTCTTTGTAGACGTTTTTTTTCGTGGCCTTATAGAGTTCCGTGGCTGCGGCTAATGCGCAGTAGTCATCGACGATGTTCTCTTTGCCATCATTGGTCATGCGCAGATTATTCGATTCCAGGTAGCGGAAAGCGTCCTCGGCGGTCTTGAGGTAGTCAGCGCTGTGGTATTCGCCGGAAAACGGGAACGTGCTGGCAATCGCCAGCGCGGCAATGGCAACGCCTCCGCCGGAACGATAACTCACTTCGTACTCGCGATCATTGTCGGCTTGCTGGACCATATCGGCAGGAGGCTTGTCGGCCGACTGAAAGATGCCGAACTGCTTCATCTCTCCGGCCACCTTCCGTTGCTCGGGACGCTGGTCGACTCCGCCGTTCGTGATGGAGCGATAAAAAGATCCCGCCGGGTTCTTCACGCGCACCAGATAGTCCGCGCCGAACATCGCTTCGTCGAGCAGACGGTCTTTGTAGCGAGCGGTCTCCGGAATATTACGTTGATTCAGTTGTTCATAGCTCTTGAACAGCGAGTACACCGTGAACGGGATTTGCTGCGGATTGAAGTAGGTGGAGAACGAAAGGTGCGACAGGTGCTTGCCATAGTCTCCGGTGGCGTCCCACCAGCCACCGTGCGCGTCGAGAGTGCCTTGCTTGCGGCCGTCGAAGTGAAGATGACGGTCGGCCTGATCCATGAGCCCGGAGCTGCGTTCTTCCTTAAAGTAATAGATGGCATCGGACAACGTATTACGCTCCAAAATAAGGCTCTGGACTCGAAACGGAAAGGAGCGGACCGTCCCGTTCTTTCCGGCACAATCGAAATAGTACTTGCCTTCTGACGTGACGGAGTCGAAGTCGAGCGTCCAGAAATGCCAGTCTCTCCATTTCTGCACCGGCCCTGCGGCTTTCGGCGCAACCGTAAGGACAGCTTGATCTCCTGCGTAGGTTTTGAGCGCGCATGAGGAGAATTCATCGCCGGCTGTGCCGAGAATGACGGCATGTTTCGGGCCAGCGGCTTCGTAGCCAAGGTGGTTGGTCAGAACCTTTGACTCGCCAGCGTCGGCAAAAGCACTGGAAAGGCACAGCAAGCACATCAGAGAAAACACTGCAGTGTGTGGGCGCACAGGGACCTTCCTCCCAACGTCGATTCGCGGAAGTTTTCGCGAAGTCATCAGAAAAATGAATGCGGTGACGAATCGGACACTCGCCACCGCAGAAAGAAACGAGATCCAAAACCTAGAAGAGGAATTTGGCTCCAATCTGCATGATGCGCGGATCGCGCGCGCTGTTCACCATGCCAAAATCATTGGCGTTAATCTCGCCCGTCGGATTCTTGAATTGAGCATGATTGAACAGGTTGAAAGCTTCAAAGCGCAGCTGCAGTTCCTTGGATTCTGTGATCTTGGTGGACTTGGCCAGCGCCATATTGAAGTTGTTTAACCCAGGACCATGGAAAAAGCGCCGTCTGGAATTGCCCAGCTGACCTATCGTTTCGGGCGTGAATATCCCGGTTCCGTCGATGGCGTTATTGAAGTAGGGCTGGCGGTTGCGCGGATTTCGATCGATAAACAGCCGGGCACCGGGAGTGTAGTTGGGCACATCCAGCGGAATGGCATTGGCGCCGATCAGGGAATTGTCATCGTTCTCGGTTAAGGTTATTGGCAATCCCGTAGCAAAGTTGGTAATGCCGGAGAGGCTCCAACCTCCAGCTACTTTTCTCGCCCATCCCGGTCCAACCAGCTTGTCAAAGGGCAGGAGCCAGTTGTAGCTGAAGACAAAATTGTGCACCACGTCGAAGTTGCACAGGGCAATGCTCAAGCGCGGATCGTAGGGATTGGTTGAATCCTGCAGCCCGGATGCATTGTCCATGCACTTGCTATAGGTGTATCCGGCCAGCAGGCTCAGCGAACCGCTCTGATGACTTGCGCTGAGTTGCAGGGAGTTGTATCGCGAGTTGGCCACGGTTGAGACGAAGGGATTGGTGTCAAAGAGTGGGCCTAGCGGTCGGACGGAAGCAACGGGCCCGGACGAGGTCTGCCATGGCGTGCTGATTCCTACCGACTGCCCGTTTTGCACGACCACGGTGAAGGGAGGCGTTTCGCTGAATGGTCCGCAGGTCGGGTCGCCCGGAGCAGTGCTGTTCATCACAGCCAGACAGGCGGCCTGATTGGTGGGGTTGGCCTCAACGGAGGTCACAAGGCGATGTCCTTGATTGCCCACGTAGGCGGCAGTGAGAACCGTGTTGGAACCAACCTGCCGTTGGATGGAGAACTCGTAGTGCTCCGAATAGGGCAGCTTGTTCCTGCTATCGAAGGAGAAATCATAGGATAGCGGCTCGACCTGCGCCCAGGGAAATGTGGAGTCCGGATTCGAAGATGAAACATTGAGCGGTGGAAATGGGAATGGAAAACGCTGACCCACGTTCTGGTTGGTTGAACGTGTGAGAAATGGTGCTTCGAGCAACGGCGGGGCGGCGCTGCCGTAATACAGACCGTATGGCGGATCACCGACCTCGAGGAATTGCGAGAGATCTTCGACGGAGGTGTAGTAGAGGCCAGCTCCCACTCGGATGCTGGTGCGACCAGGTCCGCCGAACAGCTTGCCGAGCAGCCCCGAAGACGAATTCGGCGAATAGGCCAACCCGAGACGAGGCGAGAAGTTATTCCACCGCGTGGGTCCCAGGGTTCGGGGCACGCCGGGATCGCCTGCCACCACGTAACCCATCGGAGCGCCGGGGAACTTGACCGACTGCTTGCCAGGGATGATGGTCTCGATTTTATTTTGCGTGTCGTACCAGGGCATGCTGGCTTCCCAGCGCAGGCCGTAGTTGAAGACCAGGCTAGA
>QIAH01000118.1 GCA_003225465.1 Acidobacteriota bacterium
ATCATGCCTGGTTCGCGTTATGCCCTGGTGGCTTACGTCGGGAAACCGGTCGGGGATTTCATCGCAAGCCTCCGCCGGGAATTGCATCCCGAACTTCCTCATCTGGCAGCCCACATCACCATCTTGCCCCCTCGCGTTCTAAAGGGCTCTGAGACCAGTGCTATTGAGAGTCTCGAACAGAGTTGCCGCGAGGTCGACCCCTTTGAGGTTACCTTGGGCGAGGTGGAGACCTTTATTCCTGTGACGCCCACCGTGTTCATTCGAGTTGCACACGCGGCGGTTCGCATGCAGGAAGTCCACGATCAACTGAACCGCGATGGGGTTTGCTGCAGCGAGGAGTTGCCCTACATTCCGCACCTCACCATTGCCAAGATGGGCACGGAGGAGCAGGCTTGGAAGGCATTCGAGCTGGCGCGCCGGCGCTGGGCTCAGTATTCCGGCACCCGCGATATCGCTCTCGAAGAGGTAACATTCGTGCGCGAAGAGCAGCAGGGCCATTGGGTGGATCTTGCTTCCTTCCCGCTCGGCCGCCGGGTCGTGTCGCGCAGGAAGTAGCCTCGGAAGGGCCGCGCACCGCGCACTCGTCCAGAGTACAACCCCGATCGTGGCCAAATTCCCAATCGGAACCGAAGCCCTTTGCCGGAGGGACATGTCCTTCCCGTTCTGGTTCCATGGCCCTACGTGCGTTGCCTGCTGCGCTCGACGAGCGTTACATAAGGATGTCGAGGCATGGTGTGCTCGGGGATTACGCCCCTCCCCAGGCGAGCTGAGCTGCCCCCTCCAATCAGGAGACCACCTGCATGCACGTCGGGGTATATGGATCGGGTTACCTGGGCACCGTCATTTCGGCCTGCCTCGCCGACTTTGGCACCCCTGTAACCTGCTGCGATACCGACAGCACCCGCATGGTGGAGATGGCCCAGGGCAATATCTGTTTTTTCGAGAAAAACCTCAAAGAAATCGTGAAGCGCAATGTGCGCTGTGGGCGCCTGGCCTACTCCACCGACGTGGAGGCATTCTCGAAAAGAGCGCACGTGATTTTTCTGGCGGAAGATACGGCCGAGAATCTGGAGGAATTGGTCCTGCGGATCGTCCGCCATGCCATTCATCCCCTTACCTTCTCTCTGGTCACTCCGCTTCCGGTGGGCACTGCAACCCGCCTGGAAAAAGCCGTAAAAAGCGCGAAGTTGAAGGCGAACATTGTTTCGCAGCCCATGTTCTTCACGGATGGCTGCGCAGTCGAGGACTTCAACTGGCCGGACCGCATCATCCTGGGCACCACCTCCTCCGAGGCGGTTGCGACCATAAAGCAGATTTTCCATCCCCTGGTCATGCGCGGAGTTCCCGTGGTCGTCACCAATCATGAGACCGCGGAACTGGTGCGCGAAGGGGCGACCGCGTTCGTAGCCACGAAGATTTCCCTCATCAACGAACTGGCCACACTGTGCGAGAAGGTCAACGCCGACGCGGTCAGTCTGGCTCTGGCTCTTGGACTCGATAAGAAAATCGCCCCGCGCTGTTTGCAGCCGGGTGCGGGCATGGGCGGCATCTTTGCCGAGTCAGATATGGATTCGCTCGCCGAACTCGCGCGCGAGAAGGGTGTAGAACTGAAAGTCCTCAGCGCGGCACGGGAAGTAAACGCTGCGCTGGCGGAACGGCTGGTCGCCAAGATTTCCACCATGGTGCAGTCCGTGCAGAATAAAGAGGTTGGGATTCTCGGCCTCGCCTTCAAGCCCAACACCAATTCTGTTGCCGGGTCCTCCTCCATTCGCCTCGTGCAAACCCTGCTGGCGCAGGGCGCGAAGGTCCGAGCCTACGATCCGGAAGCGCTGGCCGAGGCGAAAATTAAACTGAACGGCACGGTGCGCTACTGCGACACAGCGTATGCGGTTGCCGAAGGCGTCGACGCTCTGGTTGTTGGCACTGCCTGGCCGGAATTCCGCACACTCGATTTCGGCAAGATCAAGCACCTTCTCAAGCGTCCCATCATCATCGATACCAAGAACCTGCTCGATTCGGCACGTCTCCGCGCCATGGGCTTTCAATATGTGGGCGTCGGGCGCGGCTAAGATCTTTATTGTTCCCCGGACGCGTGCATTAAGGAAAATCTTTCGCTTTGTGATTTAACTCCGATCCCACCTCTTCCCGCACACAGTTGTTATAATAAAAAGCTCCAGCATCCCTCCACGTGGTGCCTGTAGTTCAGCGGTGGAACGCCGGACTGTGGCTCCGGATGACGTGGGTTCGAATCCCACCAGGCACCCCAATTCCACGATACTTTCCTACCTTCTTGGGGCAGAACTGCATCTGAAAAATGCCAGGCGAGACAGACACGCGCTGCTTTAACTCGCCTGCAACTTTTCACGATGAATGAATGATGGTGCTCATTCTAAGCAAGCCAGCCTGGGTACGTCTGCTCTCGGCCGCGGGGATCCTGCTCGTGGTTCTGGGCATCGGACTGGCGGTCCTGGTTACGCATATCACGCCGATCGTGCGCGCGCGCGCCATCGATATGCTGCGCAGCCGTTTTGATAGCGATGCGGAATTTGGCGAGTTGCACGTCACGGTCTTGCATGGCATTTTCGTCAGCGGAAAGAATCTGGTCCTGCTTCATCGCGGGCGCACCGACGTCCCGCCACTCCTCGATATCCGCGAATTCTCTGGCGAGATGAGCTTGCTGAGCCTGTTTCGCAAACCTTGGCATATTCGCCGGGTCGAGCTGAAAGGCATGGCGATTCACATCCCTCCAAAAAGCGAAAGGGAACCCGAGCCGAGAAAGAAGCTGCGCGACATCCCCGTGATTGTGGATGAGTTCATCTCCGATGATGCTGAACTCGATCTCCTGCCCCGTAATCCGGACAAGCCCGTGCACCAGTTCTTGATTCATCATCTCCTGATGCATTCGGTCGGATTGGGACACTCTGCGCCGTTCCAGGCGAGCCTCACGAATGCCGTACCTCCCGGCGAGATCACCACGCAAGGCCACTTTGGTCCATGGCGGATGGAAGAACCGGGGCAGACTCCGCTGTCGGCAAAATACGTGTTCAAGAATGCCGATCTGGGCGTCTTTCGTGGCCTCTCGGGTATCTTGTCCTCGGAAGGCAAGTTCGGCGGTGCGCTGAACGACATCGATGTCTCCGGCGAGACCACAACTCCGGACTTCTCGTTGACAATCTCTGGCCATCCCCTACTGCTGAAAACCAACTTCCAGGCCACTGTCGACGGCACCAACGGCGACACGCTGCTTCACCCGGTGATTGCGCAATTCCTGAATACGACCTTGGTCTGCACGGGGGGAGTCGTCAAACCGTTTCACCATCCTGGGCACGATATCGTTCTCGAGGTCAAAACCGATCACGCTCGCCTCGAAGACTTGTTGCGCCTGGCTGTAAAGGCGGATCCGCCGATGACGGGCGCTGTCCGATTGAGCACCACACTTGATTTGCCTCCGGGGCAAGGTGACATCGCCGATCGCTTGCGGCTGGATGGAAAATTTGGAATTGGGGCGGCGCAGTTTGCGAATGCCGAAACCCGCGAGAAACTCGAAAAACTCAGCCGCCGCGGCTTAGGCAAGCCCCAGGATGAGGATGCGGGGAGCGCCGTGTCTGCGCTTCGGGGAAGTTTTGTTTTACGCGACGGCCAGATGACTCTCCGTGATCTCACGTTTGCCGTCACGGGTGCAAAGGTGGAGCTGGCAGGGACCTACGGCCTGCGCGACGAAAAACTGGATTTCCACGGGACGCTGCGCCTCAACGCGAAATTGTCGCAGACGATCACCGGATTTAAATCATTTCTGCTGAAACCATTCGACCCTTTCTTTCGCAAGAATGGCGTAACCGTTTTGCCCATTAAGGTCACGGGCACGCGCGCCCAGCCGGAATTCGGCCTCGAATTCCATCGAAAGAAAGACGAGAAAAACACGGCCGGAGATTGATTCTCCCAGGGCGCCGATCTTTGCATTTTGGCCCAAGGGGGGATTCCCGGGCCGCCTCGAAATTGGATTTTCGCTGACGACCCACGCCTGACGACGTAAATACAAAAGGAGGCGGACGGAGCCGCCTCCTTTCCTTGCCAACAGAATCTGACTTACTCGAGCACGAAAATATCTTTCTTCGCGCAAATCTCCTTGAGGATTTTCGGCCACACAGTCACGCTGACTTCTCCCAGGTGTGCCTTGCGCAGCAACAGCATCAGCGTGCGCGACTGGCCGATTCCGCCGCCGATCGAGAGCGGTATCTGATCTTCGAGGATAGCCCGGTGATAGGGAAGCCTCATGAAATCGAGCTGCTTCGACATCTCGAGCTGCTGCTTCAGAGTATCTTTTGTGACCCGGATGCCCATCGACGTCAGTTCGTGCCGTCGCCGGGTCACCGGATTCCAAACGAGAATGTCGCCGTTCAGCCCGTGCGTCGCGGCGCCCGTCTCTTGACTGGTGTCCGTGACCCAATCATCGTAATCAGCCGCGCGCATCTCGTGCGGATAGCCGTCCTTTAGAGGCCAGCCGATTCCAATGATGAAGATTGCTGGATATTTTTGCAGAACCGCCGTCTCGCGCTGCTTGCGGGGCAAGTCGGGGTAGAGTTCGAGAATTTCTTCCGCGTGCAGGAAAATGAGATCCTGGGGCAAGCTGGGGTAACGCGGATCTTTCAGTTGCGGGAACATTTCAAGCGCAAACTGCTCGGCGCCGACGATCACCTTCCAGATCTTGCGAACCACGCTCTTCAGGAACTCCAGGCTGCGTTGCTCGGCCATGATCACCCGCTCCCAATCCCACTGGTCGACGTAGGCGCTGTGGTCATGATCAAGGAAGTAATCTTTGCGCACGGCGCGCATATCCGTGCAGATGCCTTCTCCGAGCTTGCATCCGAACTGCTTCAGCGCGACCCGTTTCCACTTCGTGGCTGCCTGCACCACCTGAGCGTCCAACGGATGCTTGTCACGATCGTTCGAGATGTGGAACTGGAGGGGCGTGCGCGACCCGTCGCGATCGAGCATGTCATTGACGCCACTTTCCACGTCGACGATAAGCGGGACCTCGACCATCATCAGGTTCAGTTCCTTGCATAGATTGTCTTCGATGTAACGCTTCAGACGGAAAATCGCCTGCTGTGTCTCTTTGGGCGTCAGCAGGGAACGGTAGTCGCGGGGAAGAACCTGCTCCAATTCCTTGTAATCGCCAATTCCCGGCCCGGCCAGGTCGGCTTTCTTATCAAGAACGACAGTGCTCATGAGCGTCTCCTTTGGCAAAAATCGCCCAGACGGTCTATTGGACCCTGCGGCACGCCAAGAAGCAGTGCCGCGCGTCACAAGCGACGGTGAGGTGGGACTCTGGCGGTTGGCTGCTAGTCGTGAGCCTTTGGGCAGTATGAATTATCGATGCGAAATCGGCAGGGGAACTAACCAAGATCAAAGTACCGAGTCTATCCTTAGAGAAACAGTCTCGCAACGTAAGCTAGGGTACCAATGAACCGCTGTCGGATATTCTTATTATTGTTGTCCTGTTTGTGCATTCGGGTCGCCGTCCTCGCTCAAGCGGCTCCCGCAATCCCAGCATCCTCCGATACCCGCAAGACCAGCAAGCCCTACACTGGCGACCTCTCCATATTCGATTCTCCGGAGCGCGATCAGCGGTTGCAGATTAATCGGGTCATGGACATCCTCGGCGTTGTGCCCGGCAAGAACGTCGCCGACATCGGCGCCGGCTCCGGTTGGTTTACCGTGCGCGCCGCCCGCCGCGTGGCGGAGACCGGAAAAGTCTATGCCGTCGACATCAACCCGGAAGCCGTTCGCTACATCGACGAGCGCGCCAAGAAGGAGCAACTGCACGACGTGGTTACCATCCTTGGCAAAGAAGATGATCCCCTGTTGCCCGCGGGACAGATTGATGTCGTGCTGCTCCTGAAGACGTATCACGAAGTCGCCAAGCCGATCGCCCTTCTGCGCAATCTCAGAGCCGCCTTGCGTCCGGGCGCGAAAGTCGGAATCATCGACCGCAACGGCAACGGCGAAAATCATGGCGTTCAGCGTAGTACTGTGCTGCAGGAAGCGGCCGAGGCGGGATATGAATTGGCGGGAAGCTACGACTTCGTGAAAGATGACATGAATTACTTCCTGGTCTTCACTCCGAAGCCATAGTGCGCCAATCTTTAAGCATCCAACTGCGCGCTACCCCTTTCGTCGTATCCATGCTCGCATCTGACTGTGTTAGATTTTGATTCGAGTTATGAACGAAATTCTGGGCTGGGCACTGAATCTCGCGGCACAGCGCGGCGCGTCTTATGCGGATGCGCGCATCGTGGACGATCGCAGCCGCTCGCTTGCGACCAAAAACGGCAAGCTGGGTCATGCCTCCGATGCGGAGTCGCAGGGCATCGGCATTCGCGTGATTGCCGACGGAGCCTGGGGATTCGCGGCGTCCAAAGACCTGAGCCGCGCGGTCGTTGAAGACACGGCAGCGAGAGCGCTCGCCATCGCCAGGGCGTCGGCGCGGGTAAAGCAGGAGGATGTGAGGCTTGCCCCCGAAAAGCCTGTGACTGCCGAGTGGACGACGCCGTACCGCATCGATCCATTTACAACGTCGATTGAGCAGAACCTGGACTTGCTCCTCAGGATTGATGCCGAGTTGCGTGCAGTTTCCGGCGTGACCCTGGCGGAAACCGGCATAAACTTCAAGCGCGAGGATTCGTGGTTCGCCTCGTCAGAAGGCGCGAATATTCATCAGACAAAAATCTCCACAGGCGCCGGCTATACCGCCTATGCATTCGCTGGTACCGAGATCATGAAGCGCTCCTATCCGAACTCGTTCGGCGGGCAGTGGCAGAACAAGGGCTACGAACTGATCGCAGAATTGAAGCTGGTGGAGAACGCTCGCCGTGTGGCCGAAGAAGCGGTTGCCCTGCACAAAGCAGCGCAGTGTCCAGAAG
>QIAH01000119.1 GCA_003225465.1 Acidobacteriota bacterium
CGCCGCCGGTTCATCGCGGAACGATTCGATAATGAAACTGCCGTTGTCGTAGGCAAACAAGCTCACCTTTGCGGGCGCTTCGATGCGAACCGGAAAGTCCCCCATCACATAGCTGCGGATCGCGTTCAGCGCGGGTTCCGGCATCTGGTATAAGTCGGTGAAGTTGGCCGGAATGGTCAGCACTAACAGCTTGCCCTTACCGTACTCGTTCATCAGCAGAATCGGAAAAGCGTTATTGTCGGCAATGCCGCGGATGACGGGCCAGGCGTCATTCGTAAGAAAGCGAATCTGTTGAAAGAAGATCGGCAAACTCGCACTACCCAAACTGGTCCCCGCCCCCGGACCAAACGCTCCGATAAAGCTGCTGACCGGTTACTGCAGGGAACAGCCCTACCCTAGCTAACAAAATCGTTATTGTAAAGGGGTTTCCTAAGGAACTGCCGGAATGACCGCCCCCCGCAGAAGCGGGCGTCCTCCAGCAGCGCCCGGCCGCAGCGCTGCGAACTGCCCTATTTTTGTTGCGAAATTTACACCCTTTTAACCCACTCTCCCTGAAAACAACTTATGCTCGTTACTTGGACATCCATCTATATAGGCGCCGCAAGAAGAGTGCAGAATTTTCCACGCCCACCGCACCACCTCGGAGGAACCCGCGCATGAGCACTGCCACTGCGAAACACCCGGGACCGGAACCGGAATACGGTCATCTGGTGCGGCTCACGGTGCAAGCATGCCAGGTGGCAAAAGAAGCCGCGAGCGCGGCCGCCGAAGGCATCGCCACCGGTTCCACCGTTCTCCTCAATTCACTGCGGCAACGCGAAAAAGAACTCGACCGCCTCGATATGGAAATCGACGACGGCGTGACCGATGCCATCACGCGCGTAAGCGCCTCCGAAGCGCGCGAACTTCTGGCCTGCATGAAATTCATGATCGGCCTCGAGCGTATCGGAGATCTCCTGCTCAGCTTCGCCAACAGCGCGCACGCGGCCGGAGGGCGGCTCGACCCTCAGGATGTTCGCGAGCTTACCCAGATGGCCACCGTGCTCGAAAAGATGTTGACCGACGTTGGCGCCTCATTTTCCAGCCGCGACGTAAAGAAAGCCATCGACGTGCTCCGTGCCGACGCCGAGATGGACCGTCTCCGCAACCTCATCTTCCTGCGCCACATTGAGAATCCCGAAAACGTCGCCCGCCAGGCCAGCCTGCAAGTCATCTTCATGACGCAGTCGCTCGAACGCGCCGGCGATCACGCCAAAAATCTCGCCGAAGAAGTCTGCCACTTCGTCAGCGGACACACCGTCCGCCACGTCCTCATGGCCTACGACAAGCCCATTGAGCAGATGTTCATCGACTGGCTCAAGACGAAAGAAGAAGCGTAATTCCGGTCTCAGGCGTCAGGGGTCAGGCGTCAGCTCTCAGCTCTCAGCTCTCAGCTCTCAGCTCTCAGCTGTCAGGTCTCAGGGAATTAGTTTTTTCTGTGGGGAATGTCGAAACGCAGGTGCCCCATCCTAACCTCGCGCACTTTGCGAGGTTAGGGTGGGATTCCACAGCCGTATCGATCTCATGATTTCGCCAACCACCGACCGTGTTGCATCAGGGAAAAACAAATAACCGCGGGTGACGTTTCGCTCTGGCAGGTAGCGCCGGCGTCTCGCCGGCTTTACGGCGCACATCTCGCCCATTGTTTTGGCGCAGCAAACATGCCGGCAAGATGCCGGCGCTACCCCATCCGGGTGCCGGGTGCCCCATCCTAACCTCGCGTTCGTTGCGAGGTTAGGGTGGGATTCCACTACTGCCTCGATCTTTGGTTTTTGCCGACGACCGACGACCGTCTTCCCAACAACCAACCATCAACTACTTGGTTTTTCCAACGACCGTTTTCCTAACTCTTCCCCGCTTCCTTCCGAGCCTTCTCCCGAATGAACGCATAGTTCAAAGCCGGCAGCGAATTGAACTCCGCCGCTTTCTTCAGATACTCCTGCGCTTTCGCCGCATCTCCGTTTCCCCGGTAAGCCTGGCTCAGCCGATAGAGGTTCTGCGGATTTTGCAGGTTTGCCTGCTCGAGTTCCGTAATTGCCTTAGCGTTATCTTTCTCCGCCAGCGCAATTCGTCCCGCCAACTCATGCGCCTGTTTCAATTGCGCATCGTTCTTCCGGGCCTCGGCCCCTTTGCGGAATTCCTCCGCATGACTCTTCGCCGCAGCCAGATCTTTTTTTCCGATCGCTACTGAGGCCGCATTGAAATGATGCTGCAGAGTGGCATTATTCTTGAGCTCCTGCGAAAGGTTGGAATTCTCCACCAACTGCAGCGAGCGATCGAACTCCTTGGCCGCCGCGTCGTGCTTCTGCATTTGCTCGAGGATTCTCGCCTTGGCCTGCAGGTCGGCCGCCATCGAGGCCGTGTCGCCTTTCTTCTCCGCCACCGCAAATTCCTTGTCGATCGCCGCCAGTGCCTGGTCAAACTTTCCCTGGTCCGACGCCAGCACCGCCATCCCAAATAGCGCGGTCCGCAACTCGCCGTCGTTGCGCGCCTGGTCGGCCATGGTCTGCAACTCCGCCGCGGCCTCTTGCGGCTTGCCGCTGTACATATAGTCGGCGGAAATCCCGAAGCGCGAAGGATTGAAATGCGAATCGATCGACAGAGCCTTGCGATACTGCGCAATCGACTCCTCATACCGCCCCATCTTCAGCAACAACTCCGCATAAGAATCGTAAGGATTCGGATCGTTCGGAATCAGCTGCACGTATTTCTTGAACGACTCCTCCGAATTGGCGTAGTCGCCCTTCTGCCGGTAGCAGTAGCCCAGCAGGTTGTAGACCTGTGAATAACTGGGCGCGATCTCCGTGGCTTTCTTGTAATGCGCGAGCGCCTGATCGAGTTCCTGCTGCGCGAAGTAGTAATTGCCCAAAGTAAACTGCGCCCGCTCATCGTTCGGATACGCCCCCACCAGCTGATCCAGATATTCCTTCTGAATCTCCGTGACGCCGTTGGCCCCGGCCTCGTTCGCCATGATCAGCAGTTTTTCTCCATTCGAAGCTTTCGACGCCAGGCTCACTGCTTTTTTCTGGTGCTCGAAAAACTCCTTGGTTGTCGGAGAACTGACTGCCCGCGCCAGCTCCGCCGACGCGAACTCCGGATCGAGCGCCAGCGCCTTGTCGAAGTGCGGCAGCGACTCCTGCGCCAGCAGCCGCTCGGAAAGATCGCGCCCCGTCAGAAATTCCTTACGCGCTTCTTCCGAGCTGGTCGTGATGGGAATCTTGCCACCGTCGGAGGAAGCAGCCACGTTGCTGGTTGATTTAGTGCACGCAAGCCAGCTCGCCGTACACAACGCGAGCAAAGCAATCCATACTGGCCGTACCGATTTCCTTGGACACATGGGATTCTCCTTTGCTGATGAGATCACTGGAATGGCAGGTCCGAGACGTGGAGATCGCAGATCAAGTCTCCGCTGTGGCTAGACGGAAACGCCGTCGTTTGGATAGCAGCCGATCCCCCCAAAATTGTGGGCCAAAGAGAATCGCCTCTACATAACAACGCAACAACCGTCGGCGACTATGTCACCGCCGACCGTGACCGCCCATCTTGTACGCCCGCCGCCACAGAGCGATACTCACCGGGGGGCGGCGGACAGAATCGGCGTCCCACCCACGCCCGCAATGGTTCCGCGGGCCACATCTCGCAGAGGCCACTCGTCATGAAGACTCTGCTGCGCTTCTTTGTCCCATGTCTCCTGATTCTCTCCCTGCACGCGCAGACCCAGCCGAAGTACGCCGTGCTCAAGACCGATAACAAAGACACCTTCCTCGACACCGTGAACCAACTCGCCGATCGCGGCTATCGCGTGCTCATCCAGGGACCGTTCACCATCCTCCGCCTGGACGCGACGCCGCCCGACACCTATCGCTACCTCCGCTTGGAAGAGAAAGGTGGTCCAGCGCAGTTCACCAACTGGATCAACGAACAAGGAGCCCATGGCTATCGCTGGCTCGCGCACACCGGTTTTCTTGAAAAAGCGCCGCATCCCCGGAATTACGAGTACCGCAACTCGCCGCACGGCGCGCTCGGTCCTTCCAAGGGACGCGACCTCTCCTCGCTGTACGAAGAAGGCTATCGCCCGGTCGGCATCGCCTATTTCTCCCACGCGCTCGGAGCCGGCACCAAGGAGATGTACTTCGAACATGAGCTTGGACAACCGGCTCATGCCTCACCTTTCCCGCCGGGCAGCGAGATTCAGATCGCCGATGCCATGCGCGCCGGCAATGTCCTGAAGCATGTGGACGAACTCGCCAAACAGGGATACCGCTTCCTGGCATCGCACGACTCCAACAAGGGCGGAGGCATCGCCGTGATGATGGAAAAATGCGTCGAGGATTGCTCCGGCCGCTACGAATACCGCTACTTCGACGCCAAAGATGCGGCCCAAATCGAGCGCGACCTCCATTCCCACGGCAATGACGGCTTCCGCGTGCTGCCCGATACGCTCACCGTGCGGCCTCATCTGCTCGAGCGCGACACGCACTTCAAGCGGACTTTCACCTACCGGGTGCTCGCCTCCAAGGATGCCGCGCAGCTCGAGCAGGGCCTGAACGCGGCCGATCAGGAAGGCTACACGCCTCTGGATTTCGTCTGGCGCGTGGGCTGGACGGCCGAAGGTTTTCTGGTGCTCGAAAAGGAGACTATGGTTTCGCCGGGTCAGTAGCAGTTGGCGTATCTACCCCCACCACGTACACCAGGTAGCGCTCGCCCGCTCGAATGTTGAAGGGCTTGCCCTTGCGCGATCCCGAGATGAGCGCCAGGGGAATGAGCGGAAAATAGTAGGTCATCACAATCGCCGAGCCGAGCGTCTCGCCCGTCTTTTCGCCGCGAGTATTCCGCCGCACCGGGCGGTGGAAGTCGAGGCGCACCTCGGTCCCATCCGCCAGCTTCAGCGGTTCCAGTTTCAGATCGAATGCGCCCGCCTTGCCCCAGTGCCCCGACGGATTTGCCGCCCGCACCGTGCCGTTGAAGCGCGTATCCGAGGGAAGCAGCACGACCCCATGCGGCGCGAGTGCGCCGACCAGCTTGAAGGACACGGGCTCCCCGGCTTGCAGCGTTTCCGAAGAAATGTTTTCGAGCAGTTCGATCTCGACGCTGGTCCCCAGCGGAAGCAGGTCGCCCGGCGGAACTTCCTGCGCCCACGAGAGTTGCCACAGTGAAAAAACCAGGAATACCGACAGGACCCGGCGCATAGCTTCCCCCTATCGGATACGGAACGCGAGCTCCATGCGAGCCCGCCGACGCGCGTACTCTAACGCATGCTTCGCCCGCGGATCAATCCAGTCCAACCACGCGTGTCGGCTGCAAGTGAATGCCGCCGATCTGCTCCGCCTTATCACCCAGACGCCGTTCCTGCTGCAGTTCCATGATCACCTGCACGATGCGACTGGCCTCGCTTTCGCTCAGACGAATCTCCTGCCGGCTTCCGCCTTCCCACTCCCGGATCGTATAGCGGTCCGACTCGCGCGTGACATCCAGAATCCGCTCCTCGTCATGAACCACGCACACGATTTTCATAACTCTACCCCAATAAATGTTCACGCTCCCGGTCGCCGGTCGCAAGGACCGCCATCACGAGCACCGGTGAGATGACCGTAAACGGGTGCCCCGTCCAAGCTCCGCTTGGGCGGGGAATTACTTGGGCGGAAATTAATGGACCTCCGCACGCCCTGCACGCCGCTCACACCCCACATGCCTGTCATCTTGAGCGGAGTGAGGCGCCAGCCGAACGTAGTCGAAAGACCCCGCTGCTGCTTGGATCTCACGAGAAACAGATATCCATTTCCACCATGGACCGCCGAGGCGCGAGTTGCCGTGACTCCCGCCAAGCGATTCCCAGTTCGCCAGAAGCCACAAGCCAGCAGCACTTGACAGCATCCCATATTTCTGCAATTATCGAAATATGCCCGGCAAGCTCCCTGCCGACCAGGTCGCCCGTTACGCGGATATGTTCTCGGCCATGGGCACCGAAGCCCGCCTGCGCATCATGCAACTCCTGCTGCAGGCGCATCCCGAGGGCCTTGTGGTCGGCGAAATCCAGCAGGAACTCGACATCCCCAATTCCACTCTCTCCCACCATCTCGACAAACTGCGCAACGAAGACCTCGTCCGCGTCACCCGCGAGAGTACGTTCCTTCGGTACACCGCCAATACCGAAGCGCTCGAAGAGATCCTGCGCTTCCTCTACGCCGAGTGCTGCACGCGCAACCAGGCCGTGCGTCCTCGCAACATCGTTCAGATTACGAAATAGGAGACCAGCCATGCGGGATACCGCCAGCACGCCAGATATCAAGGAAGTGGTGAAAGAAAAATACGGACAAGCCGCGCTGCGCGTGAAGAACGGCGGCAGCACCTGCTGCGGTGCCACGCCCGCCAGCGATTCCTGCTGCGACCCCATCACCACCAATCTCTACGACCCCGCGCAAGCGGCGCAGATCCCCCAGGAAGCGCTCCTGGCCTCACTCGGCTGCGGCAATCCGACGGCGCTCGCCCAACTCCACGCCGGAGAAGTCGTGCTCGACCTTGGCTCCGGCGGAGGCATCGACGTGCTGCTCTCCGCCCGCCGTGTCGGCCCCACCGGCAAGGCATACGGCCTCGATATGACCGACGAAATGTTAGCCCTCGCCAACCAGAACAAGCGCGCGTCGGGCCTGACCAACGTCGAATTCCTCAAAGGCGAGATCGAAAACATTCCGCTGCCCGACAATTCAGTTGACGTCATCATCTCCAATTGCGTCATCAATCTCTCCGCCGACAAAGACCGCGTTCTGCGCGAAGCCTTCCGCGTGCTCAAACCCGGCGGACGCTTCGCCATCTCTGATGTCGTCACGCGCGGCGAAATCGCTCCTGCCATTCGGCAAAGCATTCTGCTCTGGGTGGGATGCATCGCGGGCGCTCTGGAAGAAAGCGAATATCGCGCAAAACTCGCGGCTGCCGGCTTCGAACAAGTCAATGTGGAACCCACCCGCATCTACCGCGTCGATGACGCCCGCGAATTCCTCGCTGGCCAAGGCCTGGATGTAGACGCCCTCGCCCGCGAAGCGGACGAAAAATTCATGAGCGCTTTCGTGCGCGCCCTCAAGCCCGCGGGACCGTCCCTGAAGAACTCAGGTGCCGAGCCGGCCTCATGCTGTAATCCGACTTGCTGCACTAGTTAGAGGAAAA
>QIAH01000120.1 GCA_003225465.1 Acidobacteriota bacterium
CACGGGAATTACGCCCGTGTAGCTCAGTGGATAGAGCACCTCATGTCCTTTGTTGCCTGTTCCCCGGCTGCCTAGCAACTTAGTAACCAGGATAAGTCCGGACCAGGAAATGCATATGCCCATCAATATCAAGGACGGAACACCTCTGGAAGGCGAGTCGCTGTGTCTGACGTGCGTCTATGCACATATACAGCGCGGCTTCCGGGAAAGCGAGGAGGACGTCTTCTGCTGCTATGTACAGTTTCGTCCCGTGCGCTTCAAGGTTCGCGAGTGTACCGCTTTTTGCAATCGCACGCTGCCGACTCGCTACGAGATGGAAAAGATCGCTCTCGTCATTCCCACGTCGCCGGCCCGCAAGCCCACCGGTTTTCGCGGCGCGGGCTTCATGGGGCGACGACCTGAGACAGTCGGAGAGGAGCAAGTACCCAGCACTCCAGAGTGAGCTCTCCGACTTCGGAAAAACGCGGACGGTGAAGCTGTTTCATGGAGCCTGTCGATTTTTCCGAGCGCAACCGGTCCATTCAAACGAATGGACCGGCACGGCTGGGACGGCATGCTTAACGGGCCAGCGGCACTTCAAAGAAAGGAGGGGCGATACGATGCCCGCTTTGTTCCTGGTGTCCATTGTTCGATTGATCGAAGCACTGTGCAGGCAGATGCGCAAGGCGCGAGCGGCGCGGCCTCGCCCGTTGTGCACGGATTGCGTTCATGCGCACGTGCAGTATGCCGTGAACGGACGGCGTGCTATCGCCTGCACCTTTGCGGGGGGCGTGCGTCCCGTGGAACTCGATGTGATGTACTGCACCGACTATCGCGACCGCAACACTGCTCCTCGACTTGTCCAAATCGGATTTGCCCGACCGATCGGCAATCCTGACTTGCTCGGCGAGGTGGCACTGACCGAAAACTGAAAGCATTTGTGAAAAATCCCACCCTAACCTCGCAAAGAACGCGAGGTGAGGGTGGGGCACACGCGATTCTGACGACCGACGACCACAGCCTTAGCTGAAACCTGACGACTGAAACCTGGAGACTAAAAATGGCCCGACTCAATCTTATGAATCTTTCCCGCGGACTTCGCACCCACGAGGCTGCCCCCGCGCGTCACATCTCGAACGAGCTGCAACTGCGCCGCTCGGTGCTCGCCTGCCTGCTCTGGGAGAGCCAGTTTTATGAGGACGGCGTTGAGATCGCCGGCCGCATTGCCGAGCTTGTTCCCAAGGTCGAGCCCGAGCGAGTGGCTGTGCTTGCCGTCGAGGCGCGTGAGCAGATGAAGCTCCGTCACGCGCCGCTGCTCCTGGTGCGCGAGATGGCTCGTCACAAGACCCATCGCGGTCTGGTGGCCGAGACCCTCGAGCGCGTCATTCAGCGCGCTGACGAGCTGTGCGAGTTCGTAGCCATCTACTGGAAGGACGGCCGCGTGCCGTTCTCGGGCCAGGTCAAGAAGGGCCTCGCGGCCGCGTTTCCGAAGTTCGACGCGTACCAACTCGCGAAGTACGATCGCGGCGGCCCCATCAAGCTGCGCGACGTCCTGTTCCTGTCGCACGCCAAGCCGCGTGACGACCAGCAGGCCGGCGTGTGGAAGAAGCTGATCTGGGGACGGCTCGCCGTGCCCGACACCTGGGAGGTCGCCCTTTCGGCGGCAGGTGCCGATAACGGCGTCTCGAAGCGAGAGGCGTGGACTCGCCTCGTGACCGAGAACAAGCTGGGCGCGCTCGCTCTGCTCCGCAACCTCCGCAACCTGCGCGAGGCCGGAGTGGACGAGAAGCTCGTGCTCTCAGCCCTCGAGTCGATGAACACGCAACGCGTGCTGCCGTTCCGCTTCCTGGCTGCGGCGCGCTACGCTCCGCAGTGGGAGCCGGCGTTCGAGGCTGCGATGCTGAAGTGTGTTGCGGGGCAGTCGAAGCTCGCGGGCAAGACTGTTCTGCTCGTCGACGTCTCGGGCTCGATGATGGCGCCGCTCTCGCGCCGTTCCGAGATGCTGCGCACCGACGCGGCTTATGGTCTCGCGGTGTTGCTGCGCGAGATTGGTGAGCGCGTGGCGGTGTACTCGTTCTCGGACAATCTGGTTGAGGTGCCGGCGCGTCGTGGCTTCGCCCTGCGCGACGCGATCGATGCCTCGCAGCGCCACAACGGCACCTATCTCGGCAAGGCCGTTGAGCAGCTGAACCAGAAGGAGCGCTACGACCGCCTGATCGTCATCACCGACGAGCAGGCGCACGACACGGTGCCCAATTCGCAAGGTCAGGGTTATGTGATCAACGTGGCGAGCTACAAGAATGGCGTCGGCTACGGCAAGTGGACGCACATCGACGGCTGGTCCGAGTCGGTCGTTGAGTACATCCGCACCTTGGAGCAGACGGCGTGGGTGAACTGAAGCGGTCGGGCGAGAGCCCGACCGCAGCTTTCAGTTTTCGGCTTTTAGCCCCAGCTGTCAGTCGTCACCTTTCGGCTAGACCCGTCTTCCAATTCTTGTCATTCCGACGCCGAAGGCGGAGGAATCTCGATCGCACTGCATCACTATTAAGAGGAACAGACCCATGATCACGAACCAATCGATTCCCCTCTACCGCGATGGCCGCCATTACGATGCGCTGAACAGCGACCTTCTCGCTGACATTCCGTTCTATGTGGAGGAGGCCAGGCGTGCGGCGGCACTGAACGCACCTTACCGCAGAGAACGCGGGAAGGTGGGGCACCAGGTACTCGAGCTGGCGTGCGGCACTGGTCGGCTGACGATCCCGATCGCGCAAAGTGGCGTCGACATCACCGGTCTTGACCTTTCCCCGTCAATGCTGGCGCACGCACGAACCAAGGCCGAGCAAGCAGGAGTTGAAATTTCATTCGTCGAGGGCGACTGCCGCGCCTTCGAATTGCGGCGCAGGTTCGCGCTCATCTTCATGGCATTCAACTCCATGCAGCACCTGCACGACCATGCGTCGTTAACGAACTTGTTCAGCAGTGTGCGCAAGCACTTGTCTCCCGGTGGACAATTCATCTTCGATGTGTTCAACCCCAAGATCTCGATCCTGGCGCGCAGCCCTGAAGAGCGCCGGCCCGAGCGTGAGTACGAAGATCCCGAGGGCAAGGGCACCATCGTGCTCGAGCACACCATCCACTACGACGATGCGTCGCAGGTGAGCCGCATCAAGTGGTATTTCAGCCGGCGCGGACCGAACGGACTGGAGCCAGACTTTCGTGTCGAAGATCTGCACATGCGCTGCTTCTTCCCGCAGGAATTGGACCTGCTGGTGCGCTCGCAGGGGTTCGAGATCGTCGACAAGTTTGGCAACTTCGAACGCAAGCCCTTCGCCAGTGGAGAGCCGAAGCAGCTCGTGGTCTCCCGGCTTCGCAAGTAATCTTTGCCGTCGGAAGCGCAAGCTCATGAAGGGTACGAAGCCGAAAGCGGATTCAGATTTCCTTTGTGCCCTTCGTGGTCGTTCCTTCATGTCCTTCGTGGTGAAGCTTTTGACCTTCCGCGAGTGGACCTCTATGTCCTTTGTGGTTAAAAGATTTTGACGCACTTCTTGTTCGGAAAATGGAACAAAAACAAAAACGCCGCGCAGCGCGCTCGCCTTTCCCCGAAAATCGGCTCCGAACGAGGAGATCTTCCCAAGTGGACATCACACGCATCCTGATTCAACTCAAAGCCCAACGAGATCATCTCAACATCGCCATCACGGCTCTGGAGGATATCTCTCCGCGCGCTGAAAAGTCCTCGCGCTCAACCAAACGCTCCGCACGGCGCGCAACCAAATCCCGACGGAAAGCCCGCGCCCGTTCTTCCGCTACCACGCAGCTCATGGGAAAGCTGATCGCATTCCGTCGTGCCCGCCGACGCGCTGCCTCCAAGCCGTTTAAGGCGGAAGCCTAACTCGACGATCGCTGTCCGGCCGCGAATCCGCAAGTAGCGCCGGCGTCTCGCCGGCCCCAGGACGGGGGCGTCCCATCGGCGCTTTCGCGCAACAACAAAATGCCGGCAGGATGCCGGCGCTACATTATCAAGTAATCGCAAGGTCCTGATCGCTCCGGCGAAGCACGTGGCGCGCTGCACCGTTATTCGTTCGACCTTCACTCGGCCACTGCGGGAGCGATGCCAAGCCGTCGCACCTGGCGCGAGCGCAGGCTCGTAGATCGCTGCTCGCGGCTTTCTGCCCGCAGGCGTATACTCTCAGGCCGAGGCGGTCGTCCCGTGCAGCCGCTTCGCACTCCCGTTTGTGCACGCGAAGAACCTCATCAAGCCCCAGGAGGTTTCTCATGTCTCGCCAGCGTCACCTCGGCTCACTCCTTATTATTGGCACGCTCCTGATCGTTACCTTTGGCTGCGGCCGCCACGATTCCGACGAAAAGTATGTTCTCGTCTCCGACAACGTGCAGCTGCCCTACTGGCAGGAAGCCAAAGCCGGATTCATGCATGGTTCCGATCAGCTCCGCGTGCAGGCCAAGTTCGTTGGTCCCGATACCTACGACCCCAAGGCGGAACTGAAGGCCTTTCAGGACGCGGTTGCGCAGAAGCCCTCGGGCATCCTTATCAGCGTTGCCGACCCCGCAGTGCTGACATTCGACATCGATAAGGCCGTTGCCTCCGGCATCCCGGTCATCACCATCGACGCGGACGCGCCCGTCAGCAAGCGTCTTCTGTTTGTCGGCACCAACAACTACCAGGCAGGCCTGCTGGGCGGCAAACGTCTGGCCGAGGAGCTTAAGGACAAAGGCAACGTCGTCTTCTTTACGATGGGCCAGGCGAACCTTGCCGAACGGCTGCGCGGCTACCGCGAAGCCCTCGGGCGTTTTCCCGACATTCACGTAGTGCGCGTCGTCGACATCGCCGGAGATCCGCGCGTGGCCTTCGACACCACCGACCAGATCATCGGCAAGGAACGCGACAAGGTGAACGCCTTCGTGTGTCTCGAAGCGCAAGCCGGACGCGAAGTCGCGACCGTGCTCAACAATCGCAACGTGAAAGACAAAGTCGTCATGGCGATGGACACCGACACCGACACGCTCGACTGGATCGATAAGGGAATGATCGCCGCCACCATCGCGCAAAAGCCCTACACCATGAGCCTCGTCGGCCTGCACATTCTCGACGATCTCTACCACAACAAGCTCTCGCGCCTCGACGCGGACTGGGCCAACGACCCGTTCGCGCCGATCCCTGCCTTCGTCGACACGGGTACAGCGCTCATCGACAAAAAGAATCTCCAGACCTTCCGCGACGCGGCGAAGAAAGCAGGGAAGTAGCTGGGCAGGTGATTGGTTCCTGGTCGTTGGTGAAACCTGAGGCGCTGCGAGCGTCGAGCTTCGAAAAAATCCTTACCACGAAGGGCACGAAGGAAAAACACAGTGCCCAGGTTCGCCTCCGTTCATTGGACGCTGAGGCAACCGAGAAAGGCTCTCACCTCCCAGCCAGAAATCCACAGGATTTCAACAGCCCTAGGTGGAGATCTAAGAGGTTCCCTGTATTCACAAAGTACAGGGAATGCTGTACTTACCTGTTATTACTACCTAAAACACTGTAGTGCAACTGGAGGATTTCCCGAACTCCTGCAAGCGGGGCCCTTTCCCGACGCCAGAAAAACAGGGCCTGCGCACAGCCGGAGTGCCACCAAATCGCGCCACGACTCTCCAACCCGGTCGCTGGCGCACGCCTGTTTTCAGGAGCCACTGAAATGAAACGCGCCACTCTGCTGTTCGCGATCTGCGTCTTCTCTTGTGTCCTCGTTGAGTCGGCCTCTGCTACGCCATGTAGTTCGGCACAATATGACATGATGAGTTGGTTTACGATGGGATCTTCCTGGAGTACCGGGTACCATCTCACCGGCAACGCCAATCCGCTGTACACGTATCGTGGGAACGCATTTTATTGGATGAAGGGCGCCGCCGGATATCCCTGGGACGTCAACTACTACGACAACAATTACATCTACCAATGGGCCACCGAATACCACTGGAGTGATCCCACCAGTTACAAAGCTTTCAGCGGCGCTGGAATGCCTTGGTCGCCACGTTGCGTGAACAAGCCGGCGTGGGGCGTCTACGGCACCAAACTAGCCACCATCACGCGCGCATCCTCTCCCTACACCGTCTATGGCAGCAGCTGCACGGCGAGTTCTAACAGCAATCTCGGCTATGTGGTCAATGAAGTTTGGGGGCCGACCCCGATGAGCCTGGGCGGCTCGTTAGCGCCCAACGCTCTCACCCTGACCCTCTCGTATCGGTATAGCTGCAACTCCAGCTATGACAGCTGCCGCTACAAGGAAACATTTGATTTTCAGAAACCGTTCGGGCTGGTGCGCTGGATTTACTACGTCTTGCAAAACGGTCAGTACGTGCAACAGAACCAAACCGTCTACAACCAAAAAGTAAGTGGGGGCGCGCCCATCCCCGACCATCCGTGCTGGTAGTAGTCGCTCTTGTAAATTAAGCAAGGTCCGACGGTGCCCCAGGTTCGCGCCGTTCTGTGGACGCTAACCTGGGCCAACCGCCCATCTAGGTGTTTAACGTAGAAGGGTAGCGCCGGCATCCTGCCGGCATCGGGTTCTTGCGCGAAAGCGCCGATCGAACGCCCGCCCGAAAGCCGGCGAGACGCCGGCGCTACCCGGGTTGACAGCAAGGTGCCCCAGGTTCGCGTCCGTTCTATGGACGCTAACCTGGGCATACCACGCAAGTCCGTTGCTTTCTGGCAGAAACGCTACGCGCGCGAGTTCACCGTGAGGCTACGCCTATCTGCATCGCAACCCCCGTGGCCCGCGGATTGGTGAATGCCCCGGCCGACTGGAAGTGGAGCAGTTTTCGTCACCACGCGCTGCGGGAGATGGGAACGGTAGAGATCGAATCGGAGTGAACCTCGATCGACCGGGAAAGCAAGACCTGCGGCGGATCGCCGAGGGTGTTGCTGAGCCCAGGTTAGCGTCCACAGAACGGACGCGAACCTGGGGCACTCGGCTCCGGAATGACAGGATTTTGGGATTCCGTGGAGAACCAGGCGCTAATTCATTGACGTTCAACGGACGTACCCGCTTGTGACTCCCGGCACCGCATGCCACCTTTGACCTGTCCCAATAATTTTGTCATTCCGATGCCGAACGCGGCGGAGGAATCTCCGACACCGCGAATCTGCCTTCTGGCGAACATTCGCTAGCGCAAGCAACTCCGGTGGTGAGTCAGCCACGCGAACGCCATCTCGAACAGTTTTGTATCGCTCCTCCTGCCCTCCAGCATCCTTGGTAGGCAACCCCCACAGTTTGTCCATGAATCCAAAGCGCGCTGCCCCCAACAGCAACCAACATTAACCCACCTACAGCGCGGATTCAGTAAGCCCGACTCCATCCGCAAGAAGAAGGAGAAATCTCCATGAACAAGCATTTCACGTGCATCGGGACCCTCATCCTCCTACTCGCGCTCTGCCTGTTGGCACCTACCCGACTTGCCTTGGCACAGACGTCACTCGACTGGCCGTTCTACGGCGGCGACTTGGCGAACACGCGGTATCAGAACGTGGATCAGATCAATCCCAGTAACGTCGCAAACCTAAAGGTCGCATGGATCTTTCATACCGGCGTCCTCGATCCGAAGGCCGAGTTGGAAGTTTCCCCGATCGAAGTAAACGGCACGGTTTACATCACGGACGGGCATGACGATGTGTTTGCCGTGGATGCCGTAACCGGTTCCCAGAAGTGGGCTTACATGCCTATAACGATCGCGGGCGAGATGCCACCCTTGACGGCGATATCGGTCTGCTGTGGCCGGAATAACCGCGGCGTTGTCTTTGTGCCCGACATGGGTTCGGGTGCAGGCGCGGTCATCTACGGCCGGCTCGACGATGTCGTCGTGGCCTTGGACGCGGCCACGGGCGCGGTCCTGTGGAAGACCACGGTTGCTAACTTCCAGGATCGTGTGGCCATCAACATGGCGCCGCAGTTGGCGAAAGGGCTGGTCTTCGTCGCAACGGCTGGAGGTGAATTTCTGACGCGAGGCGAAGTCGTCGCTCTGGAAGCGAGCACTGGCAAAATTGTGTGGCGCTTCTTCACTTCACAAAAAGGAACCTGGGGAGGCGATAGTTGGAAGAAGGGCGGTTCGATGGCTTGGCAGAACCCCTCGGTGGACCTCGATCTTGGGCTGCTTTACACGGGCACGGGCAATCCTTCGCCGGATATCAACGGTGTCCGACGCATTGGCGACAACTTGTATTCGGCCTCCGTCGTCGCTCTCGATTTGGCGACGGGTCATGTCGGATGGTTTTTTCAGGAGACTCATCACGATCTCTGGGATTACGACAGCACCATGACCACCGTGCTGTTCCCAGTCGAGAAGAATGGCCAGAGTATTCCTGCATTAGGTCATTGCAGCAAGAATGGGAACTACTACATCCTGGACCGTCGCAACGGTCAGCCGGTCTACCCGGTAACGGAGACCCCGGTTCCTACCAAGCCTGCGTGGCAGCATCCGTCGCCAACGCAGCCAGTATCGTCAGTCGAGCCGCTGACGCCGCTGACTTTTGTGCCGGGGACGATCGATAAAAGTCTCCTGCCGAAGGGCGTCGCTTTGGCGCCGCAATATACGCCGCCGCAGCAACAAGAATTGCTGATGGTGCCCGGCGACGATGGAGGATGCGAAGGCATCGCCCAGGCCTACAGTCCGCGCACCAAGTTCGTCTACTACGGCACGCGCTACGAGCCGACCACCTTCCACACATCTCCGAATAATCCGCCCTGCTCTGGGGGGGTCTGTCTGGGTTCCACTTTCGAGGAAGTGATCCCGGGAGTGACGGACTTTGGCGTCTTTGGCGCGACCGACACCACCACCGGCAAGGTGGCTTGGAAGATTAATGTCCCGCAGCCGGCAAAATCCGGAATGCTGGTTGCCGGGGATTTGGTGTTCTTCGGCGAGGGCAATGGCATGTTCCACGCCGTGAATGCGAATACCGGAGCAATGCTTTTCACGTTTGATGGAACCACCGTCAAGAATGGAGGCGGCGCTCAAGCCGCACCGGTGGCGTATGTCGTGAACGGGAAGGAGTTCATCGTGAATGGGTTCGGAGGGAATTTGCCGGATCGGCTGAATTTTCCGCCAAATCCCGTGGGCGATGCGGTGGTCGCTTTTACGCTGCCGTAGCGAGTCGGAGCAACGAGACGCACGTGATCGTTGTTGTGTGATAAAGGAGGAGAGGCGCAAGGTGCCTCTCCTCCTCTTGAAAACCGCCCGCCATGAGGCACCGGCCCACTTCGCTACATCGAACTTCTTGCTCCCGACCTCATCCGCTCGGCCATTTTCTTGGCCAACACCGGACACAATTTTTCAAGCGTAGCTTCCACGCTGATGCCGTACTTGGCGCGCAGAGCTTCCACTTTCCCGTGCTCGATAAATTGATCGGGCCAGCCGATGCGCACCACCGGCGTCGCGAGTCCGAGCGTGTTCAGTTCTTCCAGGACGGCGCTGCCGAAGCCGCCGCGCAGGACGTGATCCTCCATGGTGACGATCGCATCCACGGAGCGGGCGTAGAACTCCAGCATGGCGGTGTCGACGGGCTTGGCGAAGCGCGCGTTGATGACGGCGGCGGAAATGCCTTCGCCTTCGAGTTTGGCGGCGACTTCCTGCGCCATGGGAACGAGCGCGCCCAACGCAAAGATGGCCACGCGGTCGTGCTCGCCATGCTGCAGCAGTTCGGCCGTGCCGATGGGAATCGCGCGCGGGACATCTTTCACCGGTGTGCCCGGTCCGACGCCGCGAGGATAGCGCACGGCAACCGGTCCTTCGTGCTGCATGGCGGTGTAGAGCATGTCGGCGAGTTCGTCCTCGTCCTTCGGCACCATGTGGACGAGGTTGGGAATGCCGCGCAGGTAGCTGATGTCGAACAGGCCGTGATGTGTGGGCCCGTCGTCGCCCGACAGCCCCCCGCGGTCCATGCAGAACGCCACAGGAAGATTCTGCAGGCAGATGTCGTGAATGATGGGATCAAGCGAGCGCTGCAGGAAAGTCGAGTAGATGGCCACGAAGGGCTTGAATCCCTTGGTCGCGAGCCCGGCGGCGAAGATGACAGCATGCTCTTCCGCGATGCCGACGTCGAAGTAGCGATCAGGATGATGAGGCTGGAAGCGGTCGAGGCAGGTGCCGTTCGGCATGGCGGCGGTGATGGCGACGACGCGCTTGTCCATGGTGGCGAGCTTGACCATGGTGTCGGCGAAAACTTCGGAGTAAGTGCGCTGGGCGAGGGGTTTGGTCTCGCCGGTCGCGGGATCGTAAGGGCCGAGGCCGTGAAATTTTTTCTGCTTCAGCATGGCGGGCTCAAAGCCTTTGCCCTTTTGCGTGAGCACGTGCAGCAGGACCGGTCGGCGCTGCGTCTTGAGAAATTCGAAAGTCTTGATCAGCGTGGCGATGTCGTGGCCGTCGATGGGGCCGTAGTACTTCAGGCCGAGTTCTTCGAAAATCACGCTGGGCCATAGGATGCTCTTGGCAGCTTCTTCGGCTTTGCGCGCCATATGCAGGGCGGTCTTTCCGCCGAGGCGCTCGACGAATTGTTCGGCGCGCTCGTGCAGGTAGTCGAAGCGCGGGTTGGTGACGATTTTATTGAGATAGCCGGCGATGGCGCCGACGTTCTTGTCGATCGACCACTCGTTATCGTTGAGCACGACGATCAGCCGCCGGGTGCTGTTGGCGATATTATTGAGGGCTTCGTAAGTGATGCCGCAGGTGAAGGCGGCGTCTCCGGCGAGGGCGACGACGTGTTCTTTCCCGCCGAGGCGATCGCGCGCGACTGCCATACCGAGCGCGGCGGAGAGAGCCGTGCCGGCGTGACCGGCGCCGTAGCAGTCGTGCGGGCTCTCGCTGCGCAGCATGAAGCCATTCAGTCCTCCCGGAGTGCGGATGGTGTGGAATTGTTCGCGGCGTCCGGTGAGGAGCTTGTGGACGTACGCCTGGTGGCTGACGTCGAAGACGAAACGATCCGTCGGCGTATTGAAAACGTAGTGCATGGCGAGCGTGAGTTCGACCACGCCCAGGTTCGGACCGAGGTGTCCGCCGGTTTTCGAGAGGACGGAAATCAGCTCCTCGCGAATCTCTTCGGCAAGAATTTCAAGTTGGGGGACAGTGAGCGTTTTGACATCGAGCGGAGAATGGATGGTATCGAGTAGTTGGGTCATGGGGTTGAATGGTTGGGGATGTAACTTAGATGATAGGCCAAAGCGGAAGGATGCCGCCAGTGGAAGTGTGGTGCGGACCGTCCAAGTCATTCATAAAGCGTCCAAGTCTTACAAGATAAACGAACTGTCGCCGCACCTGCGCGCCGCGAAGCGCACAGTTTGGGTATACTAATCACGCATGCCAGTGCTGAAAAACATCAAGGCGATCGCGAAGGGGATGAGCATCACCTTCATGGAGATGTTTCAACCGACGCAGGTCGAGAACTATCCGGATGGTCCTGGGCCTCTGCGGGGCGCACGCTTCGAAGAACGTTACCGCGGAATGCACGTGCTGCAACGCGACGAAAACGGGCTGGAGAAATGCGTGGCCTGTTTTCTGTGCGCGGCGGCCTGCCCGTCGAACTGCATCTACATCGAGGCAGCCGAGAACACCGAGACCAACCGTGTGAGCGGCGCGGAGCGCTACGCCAAGGTTTATAACATCGACTACAATCGATGTATCTTTTGTGGGTATTGCGTGGAGGCTTGCCCGACCGACGCGATTACCCATGGGCACGGATTCGAGCTGGCTTCGTTCAATGCGAGCAACCTGATTTACCGGAAGGAGCAGATGCTGGCGGCCGCGCCAGCACACATGGGGGCGAACGCGGTGTTCAACAGCGCGGACGTCGCCGGAGGCGCGCCGGCGTTGCCGGTGCAGGGGAGCTGAAAGCTTTCGAGAGTCTGCACAGAGTTGAACGCCGGTCCCGTGGGGGCCGGCGTTTGTGTATTCCATGAGTGAATGTTGATGACGGACTTCTTACAAGTCGTGAAAGAACGCGTCGTGGTTTATGACGGCGCGATGGGGACCAATATTCAGTTGCGGAATCCTTCTCTGGATGATTACTGGGGAAAAGAAAACTGCAGCGAGGTGTTGGTGCTCAGCCGGCCGGATATCATTCGCGATATTCATGCGGCTTTCTTTGCGGTTGGGTGCGACATTGTCGAGACTAATACCTTCGGCGGAACTCGGGTCGTGCTGGGCGAGTTTGATTTGAAAGATCGCGTCGCAGAGATCAACATCGCGGCGGCGAAGCTGGCTCGAGAGGTTGCGGCGCAATTTTCGACCACGGAGCGGCCGCGATTTGTTGCAGGGTCGATGGGGCCGACGACCAAGCTGCCTTCGCTGGGGCACATTGGTTTCGACGACATGGCGGCGGCTTACGAGGAGCAGGCGGCGGCCCTGATCGAAGGCGGCGTAGATGTGCTGCTGGTGGAGACGGCGCAGGATCTGCTGCAAGCGAAAGTTGGCGTGTACGGGGCGCTCGAGGCGATGCGCAAGGCAGGGAAGCGTCTGCCGTTGACGGTGCAGGTGACGTTGCAGGAATCGGGGACGATGCTGCTCGGGACAGAGATCGGCGCGGCTTTGACCGCGCTGGAACCGTTCGATGTGGATGTGATCGGGATCAACTGCGCGACCGGGCCAAAAGAGATGAACGATGCAGTCCGGTACCTGGGGCTGAATTCGACTAAGAACATTTCGGTGTTGCCGAATGCGGGTCTGCCTTTCAACGAAGGCGGACACGCGGTCTACAAGCTCACTCCTCAAGAACTGGCGCAATATCACAAGCACTTTGTGGTCGACTACGGCGTCCGAATCGTGGGCGGCTGTTGCGGGACTCGGCCCGAGCACTTGAAGGCGGTGGTCGATGCGGTTTGCGGAGTGGAGCCTGCGAAGCGCGAAGTGAAGGCCGCGGGCGCGGCTTCGAGCGCTTATACGTCGGTGCCTCTGGATCTCGAGCCGAAGCCTCTGATCGTCGCCGAGGAAATGAATACCACGACGCGCGTGGAGCATTTCCGCAACCTCGTTCGTGGCAAGAAGTACGACGACATTCTCGCTCTGGCGAAGAAGCTGGTGAATGACGGATCGCACATGCTGGATTTGTGCTGTGCGATCGTCGGCGAAGACGAGAAGGGATATATCACTTCGATTCTGGAACGCGTGGCAACGCGCGTACCCGCGCCGATCCTGGTGGACTCGACCGAGGCGGACGTGGTGGAGGAGGCGCTCAAGCGGATTCCGGGGAAAGCGATCATCAACTCCATCAACCTGGAGGATGGCGAGAAGCGGACTTCGAAAGTTCTGCCGATGGCGAAGCAGTATGGGGCGGCCGTGATTGCGCTGACCATCGATGAAGATGGGATGGCTTTGACCGCGGAGAAGAAGGTTGCGATTGCCAGGCGGATTTACGAGCTCGCGACCGAGAAGTACGGCATTCGCGGGGTCGATCTGATTTTCGATGCATTGACTCTGCCGATTTCGACCGGGCAGGAAGAGTACCGGTCGGCGGGGATGGAGACGCTCGCGGCAGTCAAGCGGATCAAGCAGGAACTGCCGGAGGTGAAGACGATCCTCGGTGTGAGCAACATTTCGTTTGGACTCGATGCCTATCCACGTCGCGTACTGAACAGCGTTTTTATGCACGAGGCGGTCGACAATGGGCTCGACATGGCTATTGTCAACTACACCAAAATCTATCCTCTATACAAAATTCCTCAGGAGGAAGTTGAGCTGGCGCGGAAGCTGATTTTCCGCGATACCTCGGCCGGTGATCCGTTGCAGGTCTACATGAACCACTTCGCCGGGACGAAGGGAAAGGCGCAGGCTTCGACTACGGCGCATGTGGAGACCTTGTCGATCGAGGACAAGCTGAAGTTCGCCATCATCAATGGCGAGAAGGCCGTGGGCGAGGGGGCCCATAAGCAGTCACTGGAGCAGTTGCTCGATGTGGCCCTGGCGCAGTACACGCCGCTGGACATTATTAATACGGTGCTGCTCGATGGCATGCGCACGGTGGGCGAATTGTTTGGAGCGCGCAAGATGCAGTTGCCCTCGGTGCTGGATTCGGCCGGAGTGATGAAGCAGGCGGTCGCTTATCTTGAGCCCAAGATGGAGAAGAAGGCAGGATCGCAGCAGAAGGGCACGATCGTGCTCGCGACTGTGAAGGGGGATGTGCACGACATCGGGAAGAATCTCGTGGACATCATTCTTTCGAACAATGGATTCAAGGTCGTCAATCTTGGCATCAAGCAGCCCGGGGATTCGATTATCAAGGCGGCCGGGGAGCATGGGGCGGATGCGATCGGGTTAAGCGGACTGCTGGTGAAGTCGACTTTGGAGATGAAGTACGTCATCCAGGACCTGGAGCGGCAGAAGCTGGAGTATCCGGTGATCTGCGGCGGGGCGGCTTTAACTCGCAAGTACGTTGAGGATGATCTGCGGCGCGAGTATTCGAATGCCGTGTTCTATGCGGACGACGCGTTCGCAGGCCTGCACATCATGGAGGATCTGATTGCCGAGGATGGGCAGCGGTCGACGCGCATTTCGGAAGGGAAGACGGTGAAGGAGTATGCGAAGGCGGCGGCCGTCGATGAAGAGACGGGGCCGGTATTCGCGGAGCGAAGCGCGGTGGTCAGCGATGCGCCGAATATTCCCGAGCCTCCGTTCTGGGGTGTGCGGGTGAAGAAGGATTACGACCTGCGGGACTTGTTCGCGTATATCAATGAGACGGCCCTGTTCAAGAATCAATGGCAATTGAAGACAGCCTCGCAAGAAGATTATCTGCGGCTGGTGGAGGAGAAGTACCGGCCGATCAAGAAGGGGCTGGAGGAGGAAGTTGTTGCTAGCGGGCTCTTCGAGCCTCGGGTAGTTTATGGATATTTTCCCGCTCAAAGTGAGGGAAATGATTTGATCGTGTACGCGCCGGAGAGCGCGGGACGCGCTCTCGACAGCCGGCGGGACGCCGGCGCTACAGAGTTGGTGCGATTTAGGTTTCCTCGGCAGCGGGAGGGGCGGCGGCTTTGTATTTCGGATTTCTTTGCTTCGAAGGCTTCTGGGAAGATGGATGTTCTGGGCCTGTCGTTGGTGACGATTGGGCCTCGGGCTTCGGTGGAGACGCAGCGGCTCTTCGAGGGCGGGGAGTACACCAAATATTTATATCTGCATGGACTGGGCGTGGAGACGGCGGAGGCCCTTGCGGAGTTTCATCATCGGCTGATGCGGCAGGAGTTGGGAATTGCGGGTGACGATTCGCCGCACGTGCGGGATCTGTTCCATCAGAAGTATCGTGGGTCGAGGTATTCCTTCGGATATCCAGCGTGCCCGAATCTGGAGGATCAGACGAAGCTGTTTGCTTTGTTGCATCCCGAGGAGAATGTGGGGGTGCGGCTGACTTCGGGGTTCTTGCTGGAGCCGGAGCAGTCGACGTCAGCACTCGTTGTGCATCACCCTGCGGCGAAGTATTTCGTGGTTTAGTGGGATGGAGCTGCACTTAAGGGTCGGCCGAAGCCGCGCCCTTTATCTCTTTCACCCTCACCGGCGGAAACAGAATTCCCGAGTTTTTGCACAGTTTTTTCTGGGACAATGTCCATTGCGGTCGTTCCCCATCGTCTATACGAAGAGGGTTGCGCGAGGTGTGTCCAAAGTAGCCTTGGGCAACAAGCTCTCAGCCACAAATTCATAAACCAGGAACAACCAAGCTGAAAAGGAGACGAGTAGCGATGAGTACGAAACCAACGCACGAACAAGCACAACTCCATCTTCAGGTATACGAGCAGCGCCGCGAGGCCAAGTTGCGCCAGGCGCGGGACTGGTTTTTCAAGAACTACCACGTCACAAGTATTGACGACGCCATGCGGATTGCTCCCATGATGTCGGAACAGGGTACCTTCGTCAGTATGGTCGCCAGTTATTGGGAACAGGCCTGTGCTCTGCTCAACTACGATCTGCTGCATGAGGACTTGTTCTTCGAAACCAGCGGAGAGTTTTTTGGCGTCTGGGAAATGCTGAAGCCGGTTGTGCCCGCATTTCGGGAGCGCTTTGTGTCTAAGACATTCTGCGCCAACCTGGAAAAAGCTGCGCAACGTTATGAAAAATGGATCGAAAGCCGCTCGCCTGGCCACATTGCGGCCATGCGCGATTTCATGAAACAGATGCGCACCCAAGTGGCGAAAGCCGCTTAATCTCCGAGGGGGAATCCCCGTCCTGATTTCTGGGTTTCGTTCAGGGTACAGGGCGGGGATTCACCACTAACTGTCGCGATTCGGCGACTGCGCTCGGAGCTTTGGGTGCTTGTTGGACGGTTGGCTTCGCTCTAGTGCCGTTCGCTCCCCGATTCTCCCCAATCGCTGTTAATCCTAGCCATTTCTATGGCTTACATTGACCAAAAGGGTTCTCTACGATAGTCTAGGGTTAACTTTTTTCGGGGAAAGTGTACCCTTAAGTCAGGCAGAGGATGGCGAAGGATTATTGTGTCAACCAGTGAAGCCAAGACATTGCTGCTTTTGAAGCCTCGGGGATTCTGCGCTGGGGTAGTGCGCGCGATTGACATTGTTCGGATTGCCCTGGAGGCGTTCGGCCCGCCCATCTACGTTCGCAAGGAAATCGTTCACAATCGGTTCGTTGTGGAAGAGTTGCAGCAGAAGGGCGCGATCTTCGTCGATAGCGTGGACGAGGTTCCCGAGGGCGAGCGAGTCATTTATAGCGCCCATGGCGTTTCGCCCGAAGTCCGCCGGGCCAGCCAGGAACGCAAGTTGCGGGTGATTGATGCTACCTGTCCTCTCGTCACCAAGGTGCACGTGGAGGCGGTCAAGTTTGCCAAGGAGGGGTACTCGCTGGTCCTCATTGGCCACCGCGATCACGATGAAGTGATCGGCACTCTGGGCGAGGCTCCCGCAGTGACCCAGGTGGTCGGCTCTCCGGCCCAGGTCAAATCGTTGACGGTTCCCGATCCAAACCGCGTCGCTTACCTTACTCAGACCACATTGAGCCTGGACGAAACCAAGGACATCATCGCGGCACTTAAGAAGAAGTTTCCCAACATTCAGGGTCCGCACGCGCAGGATATTTGCTACGCCACAGAAAACA
>QIAH01000489.1 GCA_003225465.1 Acidobacteriota bacterium
AGCCCATCGCGATAGGCAATCGAAGAACCCGAGGGATCATCCCCATGAAACGTGCAGTGCACATTGCCCTGATGGCTGCTGCCTTCCTGTTGACGGCAGCCGATCTGCAGGCGCAGAAGATCAAGGTCATCGTTGACCAGGACGCGCGTGGACCGGCGACCACCGACATGCAGTCCATCTTGATTTTCCTGCAGTCCGACAAGTTCGATGTTCTCGGGATCACGACCGTGAGCGGAGATCAGTGGGTCAAGGAAGAGACGCAGCGCACGTTACGTCTCCTGGAGATCGCCGGCCGCACCGACGTTCCTGTGATCGCAGGCGCAGAGTTCCCTCTCCTGAACTCGAAAGAAGAAACCGAGCGCTGGGAAGGGCTCTACGGGAAGCTCCACTACAAAGGGTGTTGGAGCGACTTCTCCGGTCGGTCGGCGAGCACGCCCCCTGCCTTCCGCGCTGGATATCACGAGCCCGACGTCGTCCCGCCTCTCGTGGAAGGCGAACCGCATATCAAGGCCCTGGATGAAACCGCCGCGCACTTTATCGTGCGCACCGTACACAAATATCCCGGCGAAGTGGTGATTTGGGCGGGCGGCCCGCTGACCAACATCGCGCTGGCGTTGCGCCTCGACCCGCAGGTGGCGACGCTTGCGAAATCCCTGGTACTGATGGGAAGCGGCATGTACGCCGACAATGGCGGCATCACCGGCGTCGACGGCCGCCGCGAATTCAATTGGTGGTTCGATCCCGAAGCGGTGCGCATCGTGATGCGCGCTCCGTGGAAAAGCATCACCATCACCCCGATCGATGTCTCAGTAAAGACTACGGTGAATCCAGCGGTGAAGGCTGAGATCGCAAAAGCCGACACGCCTGTCGCTCGTTACCTCACCCAATACTCCGTCGAAAGCTTCATGTGGGATGAGCTCTCTGCGGCGGCCATGGTCGATCCCTCGATCATCACGATGCAGAAGGAACTCTACGTCGACATTGACGTGGACCATGGACCTAGTTACGGGGAAACGCTCTTCTGGGACACGAAGGCGCAGGTGCCACCATACGAAAGACGGGCCACGGTGCAATTCGATGTCGACACGAAGAAACTCTACGACCTTTACGTGAAGCTGATGACGCAACCGCCGCGCAACGCGAAATAACTCAGGAGCTGGAACATGGATTCGGAACGGAAGTTTGGTATGACTCGCCGGCAGTTCGTCACGTCTTCCGCAGCGGCCGTGGTGGCCGGCTCGTTGTCACCCGCCGCTCTCGCCCACGAGCAAACACCGGCCGCCGCAGACCGGCCCACAAGTTCCAGCCCATCCCGCGTCATCATCGACACAGATCCTGGAGTCGATGATGCCTTTGCTTTGCTGCTCGCCATGCGTTCGCCCGAATTAAAGATTGAGGGAATCACGCCGGTCGCGGGCAACGTGCCACTGGAGTTGACGCTTCCAAACGCCTTGCGCATGGTGGAAATCGCGGGCCGCACCGACATTCCCGTGGCCGCAGGCGCGAAGACCCCTCTGACGCGCCGCCTGGTTACCGCCGCTTATGTGCACGGTGAAAACGGACTGGGAGGCGCCGAGTTCCCGGAGCCGAAGACTAAGCCCGTCAGCGAGCCGGCCCCGGAGTTCATCCGCACGACGGTACGCAAGCATCCCGGAGAAATCACGCTGATCACCATCGGCCCGCTCACGAATGTGGCGATGGCCCTCGATCTGGACCCCGATCTGCACGGCATGATCCCGAGAATCGTCATGATGGGAGGCTCCCTCTCCGGCGGGAATATCACGCCGGCGGCGGAGTTCAACATCTACGTCGACCCCGAGGCCGCACGCATCGTCTTTCAATCTGGAATTCCCATCACCATGGTGGGTCTCGACGTCACGCGCAAGACCGGGCTGACCGATGCGCACGTACGCCGCCTGGAATCTGCGCAGAACCCGGTCAGCCAGGCCGCGGCCAACATTGCGCACCACGCCATCCAGCACTATCGCGAAGCTGGCTTTCTCGTCGATCCCAACATGCACGATTCGCTCGCAGTGGCGGCGTTCCTCAATCCTTCGCTGCTGAACTGGAAGGAATATTACGTGGACGTGGAGACCTCGGGTGAGCTCACGGCGGGCGAGACCCTGGGATACAGCCCAACCGCGGGCGATCTGCGCCGCAGTGCCGAGGCCGAGAAAAAAGCGGCGCAGAGCATGACCATTCGCGGCTCGGCGCCCACCCTCGCCACCACGAAAACCTCTCCCGTCCTGCGGGATCATTTCGTCCCCAACACAAATGTCGCGATGGAGGTGGACTCTGCCGGATTTTTTGAGCTGTTGATTGGACGGTTGACAGGCAAATAACTCCCTGTCCATGAGCGCGTCTTGCGTGGTTCCCGATAGTCCGCGTCATAAGTGGTTAGAGCTTTGAAAGACGGCGGTGCCCCACCCTCACCTCGCGTTCTTTGCGAGGTTAGGGTGGGGATTTTCCCGAGACCACACTAGATCTGGCTTTGAAGGGTCGCTGCTTTACGGGCTGCTGAAAAAACTGCGGCGATAGCTACGTTTTTGAAAGGGTGGGCTTCACAGTTTGCTGAAAAACTCTGGCGACAGCCGCGCTTTGAAAGGGCTGGGCTTCAGCCCAGCCGTAAGAGCCCCAAATTCAACGCGGCTTTAGCCGCTGAGGTTCTAAAGCCTCAACCTGAATTCGATGTCTGAGGTTGGTCCGTTTCTCACTGGACACGACACAAGATCACCCCGGAGGAAAACATGAAGTTGGGCCGAGCCCGTTGGGTACTCCTGGCAGTCCTGACGACAGGTAGCCTGCTGAGCCTGGGCCAGGAAAAGAGAAAGATCATCATCGATCAGGATGCCGCCGGACCTGCCGGCACCGACCAGCAATCGATTCTATTGCTCATCCAGTCGCCCCAGACCGAAGTCCTCGGCATCACCGTGGTCACGGGCGACGCATGGCTCAAGTCGGAAGTAGCGCACACGCTGCGGACCCTCGAACTGATCGGACGAACTGACATACCCGTTGTCCCCGGAGCCGAATATCCCCTGGTCCGTCGCAAACGAGAAACGGAACTTTGGGAGCAGCGATTTGGCTCCGTAGCCTGGGTCGGTGCCTGGACGCCGCGCGTCTATCATGCAGCCGACGAATTAGGCGAGTTCCCCGAAGGCAAGCCGACCACCAAACCATCCGATGAAGATGCCGCCCATTTCCTCGTGCGCTTGGTCCACAAGTTTCCGGGAGAGGTCACGATCTACGAGGGCGGACCGATGACGAATCTTGCGCTCGCCATTTCTATCGATCCGGAATTTCCCAAGCTCGCCAAAGAATTGATCTTCATGGGCGCGAGTCTGAATCCCCAAACCGATGATCCCGAGTTCGCGAACACGCCGCGACACGAGTTCAATATGTGGTTCGATCCCGAGGCCGCCCATATCGTCTTGCGAGCACCCTGGAAAAAGATCGTGTGCACGCCGGTCGACATTTCCGTGAAGACGAAGATGACAATGGAGTTGATCAACCGGATCAAGCAAGGAAGCACGCCAGCAGCCCAGTACATCGGAAAATATGGGCGCCTTTTCGGCGAGTACAACTATCTCTGGGATGAATTAACGGCGGCTGCCTGGCTCGATCCCGCCCTGATTACGAAAAAAGATATGCGCTACATGGATGTGGATCTTGGTCAGGGCCCTGGCTATGGAAACACACTCACATGGACCGATCGCGACAAACCAGCCTTGGAACTCCAACCGGTCGAGGTGCAGGTCGATCTTGACGTTGAGAAGCTTTACAACATGATGGTGGACCTTCTGAACGCTCCCACGCCGCACGCAAGTCCAAAGACCAATCCCTAAGCTCAGCCGCGCCTCGAGAGACGCGGAGGATGCCCCATCCTAACCTCGCGCTCTTGGCGAGGTTAGGAGGGGGATTTTCAAGCACCGATCAGACCTGCAGCAGGTCTCCTGAACGGAAGAGTTTTTCTTTGCGTCCTTCGCGGCTGTTCTTTGCGAACTTTGCGGTTACAAGCCTTTTGCACTTTCCCTGAGCGCCCTCAAGAACGCCCTTTGACCGCTAATCCCGCAAAGGGAGCGCGAAGATCGCAAAGGAGAGACCAGACTAAGGCACCAACTCCGCGAGCGCCTTCTGCGCCTGCGCGTGGTCCGGATGCTGTTTCAAAAGGTCCCGGAGCACGTTCCGCGCTTTCTCCGGTTCTCCTTCGAGCGCGTGAACCCGGGCTAGATTGAGATAGGACTGGTCGAACGCCGGAGCCACCCGAATGCACTCTTCGAAACTGGCAACCGCCTGATCTCTGCGGCCGGTGCGGAGATAAAGCACGCCCAGATTGTTCAGCGCTTCGGGATACCCCGGACGCAAACGGAGTGCGTTCTGCAGGTACTCGTAGGCATGGGCGTTGTCATTAGTTTGTGCATACACCATTCCCAGGCTGTAGTTGGCTTCCGGATCCTGCGGATGAACTGCCAGAGCGTGCTCCAGAACTTTGCGCGCTTCCTCCCATTGCTTTAACTGCCGGTAAGCGTTGCCGAGATTGTCGAGCGCAATCAGGTGATCGGGGCTTAGGCGTAAAGCCTGCTGAAAATAGCCGACGGCTTCCTCCGTGCGGCCCTCCTGCGTCGCAATCAAGCCCAGGTTGTTCCAGGCGTTCGGCAGCGTATCGGGATAGCTCGCCTGCAATTTGGTGGCGCGTTCGAATGCTTCGCGCGCTTCCGATTGCTTGTGCTCCTTCAGGTAGACACTTCCTAATCCATACAGCGCTTCGGCACTGGAAGGATCGTCGCGCAATGCAATGAGAAACGACGCTTTCGCCTGATCAAAGTACTCCCTCTGAAAGAAGACTGAGCCATACGAGAGATAATTGCGCTGAAACTCGGAACTCTCGATCACACCAGGGAATGGCAACGCTTTCGCCAGTCGCTCCGCCGGGTTTTCGGGAATCTGACGAAAGTCCTGATCAACATGCTCGACGTTCACCGGTCCCTGATAGATTTTGACGATGTCGCCTTTCCCATTGACGAGGAATGACGTGGGGAGGGTGAGATCGCGACGCCGGTCAAACAAAAAACGGTAAACGATGTTGTACAAGCCAGCGATATCTTCGCTCGCAAGCACGATGGGAAACGAAAGCTGACGTTGCTGAACGAATTGGCGCAAGGCTACGGGATCCGACGGGTCATCCACATTCAGAGTGAGCAACTGAAGGCCCTGTGCGGCCCAGCGTCGGTGCTGCTGTTCGAATGCCTCCAGATCTCTTTGGCAATCGGGCGACGCCGAGGTCCAGAAACAGAGCAGCACAGGCTTGCCTTGAAGTCCCTGGAGTGTTCGGGCTTTTCCCGCCAAATCTGGTAAAGAAAAATCAGGCGCTGTAATTGGGACGAGCAGCCAGGATTCGACCACCTCGGGGAGCGTCTCGCCTGATGGTTTGGGTGCCTGCGTCAGGCTAGGGGCTGGAGCGTGTGTGAATGGCTCCAGGCGTGGGGCAGCAGTGCCCTCTTCCACCCAGATTCGATGATCCACTGGCAGGTTGTGCAGGTCCTGAACGAGGCCGCTTGGCCAGCGGATGGAAGCGCGCACCGGACCTTTGGCAGCGCCCATTCCGAAGAACACTTCCTTTGTGTGCTGAGACAGAAAGCCGGAACCCGCCTGTAGCATTCGAGTTTGACGGCTGGATTCGCATTCCACCGTAATGGCAGCACCGATGGCGTCGCGATTGCTCCTGGTTCCCCCGAGTCGAAAGGAAATCGACGGCGGCAGGTCCTTGATCACGTTCTTCAGAACACGCAATTGTGGCGCGTTGCGATTCTTGAGCATGACTTCCAGCCGCCCATCATGATCAAAGTCGGCCAGCACGAACGAACGGCCGTCTTCGACGAAGTCCATTCCCACGGTCCCGGAGACATCGGAAAAGGTTCCATCGCGATTGTTGGCGTAGAAAACGTTTCGTTCGTAGCCGCTCCAGGTTCCATCCGCCCGGATCAATTCATTGAGAGCGTTCCATCCTTGCTCGTAGTCCTGCGCGGGCTTCGCTTCGGCCGGGGAGTTCGCAACCACCTGCCGCCAGAAAAAACTGTTCAGGTCAGCTCGCGATGGTCCTGACACCATGCCATTGGCAACGTACAGGTCGGGAAAACCGTCATGATCGAAATCCCAGGCATCGCTCGACCACGACCAGCGGCCCATTTCCACTCCCGCAGAACTTCCGTCATTCTGAAAGATTCGCTCCGTTTTTTTCTCAGCACTCGGATTGCGGAATAACGAGTTCCCCATGCTGTGCTTGCGGTACAAAGAACGTGCCTTCTCGGGTGCGCGGTCTTGAAAGGCAGGCTGCGTCGTGATGCGTTGACCGGCGGCTGTCCACATGTTCGCCACGTAGAGATCCTCAGCGCCATCGTTGTCGTAGTCCAACCAGCAAACGCCCATGCCGGCGCCCACGTCTTCCACGCCCGTCTGTGCAGCCACATCGGTAAACGTACCGTCGCCGTTGTTGCGGTACAGATTCTTCCGCCCGAAGTCGTTCACGACGTAGAGATCGGGCCAGCCGTCACGGTTGTAGTCGCTCCAACCACAGCAAAAGCTGTAACGGGTGTTGTTCTGGTTGAGACCCGATTCGGCGGTCACGTCACGGAACGTTCCGTCGCGGTTGTTGCGCATCAGGAAGTTCGGAGGACCGTTGTCGGCGTCGAAATAAGGCAAGGGATATTTGTACTGATCGGCGCCCTGATAGTAGATGTACAGACAGAAGTAGATATCGAGGTAGCCATCGCGATCGTAGTCGGCGACCGCCGCTCCGGTGAAGGTTCCTTGCGGCGGTTGCGCGAAATGAAATGCGTTCGCCTGCTTGCGAAACTTTCCCTTCCCTTCGTTCACGTAAAGCAC